>CAXTWU010000009.1:0-29731 GCA_964248025.1 uncultured Acidobacteriaceae bacterium
CCATGGCATCCACAGTCTGGAAGGGCTACATCTCGTTCGGCCTGATCTCCGTGCCGGTGCGCATGTATGTCGCCGCGCGCGAAGAACATATCGGCTTCAACCAGATCCACAAAACCTGCGGCAGCCGCATCAAGCAGCAGCTTTACTGCCCGGTAGACGAGCGTGTGGTGGGTCGCGACGAGATCGAAAAGGGCTACCCGACCGAGGACGGCAGCTATGTGCTGATCTCCAACGACGAGCTCAAGGCACTGGAAGCCGAATCGTCCGAAACCATGGCCATTCAGCAGTTTGTGGAGCTCGACGAAGTCGACCCCATCTACTACGAGACCTCCTACTACACGGTCGCCGAGGAGCCCGGCCGCCGTGCCTACTCCCTCATGATGCAGGCGATGCAAAAACTGAAACTGGGTGCCATCGCCAAGCTGACCCTCCATCAGCGGGAGCAGGTGGTGATCATTCGCCCATACGCGCACGGCCTGATCCTGCACACGCTGTACTACCCGGAGGAAGTGCGTGAGATCCCCGAGTACGGCGACCAGTCGCCGCTCGAGTTGCAGGAGGCCGAGATCAAGCTGGCCGAGCAGTTCATGGGCTCGCTGCGGGCTCCGTTCCACCCGGACGCCTACCACAACGTCTATCAGGAGCGCGTGGAGCAGCTGATCGAGACCAAGGCGCAGGGCGACACCGGCCCTGAACCGCCAAAAAAGACCAAGCCCATGGCTCCGGTCATCAACCTGATGGACGCCCTGCGCGCCTCGCTCGCCAAGCAGGGCAAGCCCGCGCCGGCACCCGAACAGCCTTCCATTGCTGCTGAGCACGCCGCGGGACAACCTGCCGCGAAGCGGGCTCCCGCGGGCAAAAAGCTCACAGCCAAAACCGCGGCCAAGCGACAGCGCACAGGGTGAGTGCATCACCGTTGGCGCTCACCACAGGCTGTTGCGTTTGCAACCGGCCATTGATGCATGGACTGACCCGCGGCACTGATGCAGCTTGCCGTGGCTCAAAACGCCGGTCGACGCAGAACCGTCGAAGCGTTGATCAAACAGCTTTTTGTCAGTCCGTAGAGTAGCTCTTTAGCCGGCTAAATCGGCCTACATCGAAGGCTTGCGCTCCAAAATCCGGGCCGTCAGCACCACGCCGCTCTCGTTGTTATGCAGCGTCATCGGAAACGCCAGCACGTTCCACACCCATTCTTCGCCCTTGCGCGGCAGGTTTAAAAGCCCTCGGAAGGTCCGGTCGATGTAGGTTTCGCGAGTGGTGGCCACCTCCGTCACGATCTCGCGCCAGTCGGGCGCAAGCTCCGGCATCTCGTAGAACATGTTGCGCCCGCGAAACCACTCGCGCGGCCGCTCCAGCAGGCGCGCGCAGGTGTCGTTGACATACTGCCAGTTGCCGCGGCTGTCCAGGATCTCGAGGACTACATCATCGCCCATGGCCATGTTGATCCGCGAGTAGAAAAAGTCCCGGGCGTCCACCATCACGGGCTTGCCTTGCCGCTTCGCGCGGAAGGATCGCAAAGCCGCCACCAGGTCGTCGGCCGAGCTGTAGCCCTTCAGCAGGTGCATGTCCTCAGGGCCGCCGAAGCGCCGTTCCAGCGTTGCCGACAGAATAATGATCGGGACCTCGGGGCGCACCTCGCGCAGGCGCGCCGCAACCTCCGTGCCGAATTTACCGGCACCCAGGTGGTAGTCCAGCACCGCAATATCGATTGAGTGCAGCATCGCCAGCGCCTCCTCGATCGTCGAGGCGGTTTCCGTCTGGTAGCCGTGCTTGTGCAGAATGGTCGCGCGCAAAAGCAGGTTTTCAACCTGGTCGTCGAGCAACAGCACGCGGACCGGCGCTTCTTCCGCCGTCGCGAGTAGGTCGAGCAGGTCCTGGTCGGTGGGGTCAGCCATAGGCAGGGTAGATGCAGTCGCGCGTTACTCCCGATGCAAAGGCGCCTCGCGATTTCCTAGCAGCCGCTCCAGGCGGCTCACGCGGCGCACCAAGTCCGGCAGTCGCGAGAACACAGCGGAAGCGCGCAGCCATTGCCGGTTGGCAAGGGCCGGGTAGCCGCTCACCGTCTCGCCCGGTGCCACGTCGTTCGGAATCCCCGTTTGCGCAGTCGCGACGGCTCCGTCGCCGACCGTCAGGTGCCCGGCGACCCCGACCTGCCCGGCAAGGATGACCCCACGGCCCACATGGCTCGACCCGGCAAGACCGGCCTGGGCGCAGAGAAGGGTTCCCTCGCCGACCGAAGATCCATGGCCCACCTGCACCAGGTTGTCGATCTTGGCACCTGCCGCCACGGTGGTTTCCCCAATGCTCGCACGGTCCACGCAGCTATTGGCCTGAATCTCCACGGAGTCGCCGATGCGCGCGATGCCGCTTTGCGGAATCTTATGCCAGGCGCCGCTTTCGTCCCTGGCGAACCCAAAACCGTCCGAGCCGACGATCACGCCGTTGCCGAGTGTGACATGGTCGCCCAGCACGCAACCTTCACGCACCACCGCGTGGGCGTGCGCGAAGAAGTGCGCACCGATCCGGGCCCCGGCGTAGACGACCACGTGGGCCAGCAGGACGCTTCCAGCCCCGATCACCGCGCCCGCGCCGATCACGACATAAGGGCCCAAGTGCGCATCGGCTGAAACCTGCGCCGAAGGGTCCACAATGGCCGTAGGGTGCACACCCGGCGGGTACGCGGGTGCCTGGTAGAACCATCCCAGTGCCCGCGCAAAGGCCAGGTACGGGTTTGCGATGCGCAGGGTGGGGATGGGGAGGGACGGGTAGCCGGGCTCGACCAACACCGCGCCTGCCCCCGTGGTTTTTGCCATGGCACCGTAGCGCGGGTTCGCGACGAAACTTAGGTCCGAAGGCCCCGCGTGCTCCAGGCCGGCGACGCCCGCGATCTCGCGCCCGCCCGGATCGGCCCCATCCTGCCCCGGCAGCAGGATCGCATTCAACCGCAGCGCCACTTCCTCCAATTTCATGGGTCTGAGTGTAGCCCGGTCGCAGTCTCACCCGTTTTAAGTTGGCACGGTGCCCGCTCGCACTTCCAGCCCCGGCTTCGCATCTGCTACCATCGCATTTTGCCTCGGACTCAGCCGCATCTCGCTCAGGGCAGGCGTTTCCTGAGACGTGGGGCTGGATTTCGCCGAAGCTTATTCCTTTTCTTGTCTGGAAGCATGCCCGAATACACTTACCTGCTCGACACTCGCCTCACCCCTGCGCAAGGCAATGCTTTGAAGCACGTTCGCGACGCGGTCCGCGAGGCCGGCATGACTGTGTTTCTGGCCGGTGGTGCCGTTCGCGATCTCACCACGGGTTCTTCGGTCCGCGATCTTGACTTCTCCGTCCAAGGTAACGCGCTCGAACTCCAGGACGCGCTCCAAGCGCGCGGAGCGGTCCTGTGGGGACTCCATGAGCCTTCGCGCACCCTTCACCTCTGGTTTCCCGGCTCGGTTCGGGTAGAGGTCTCAAGCACCCGCTCGGAAAGCTACCCCAAGCCCGGGCAGCCCGTGTACAGCCCGTCTTCCATTGTTGAAGACCTGCGCCGGCGCGATTTTACTGCCAATGCCATGGCGCTCTCCCTCAACGACGGCTCGTACGGCCTGCTGCTGGATCCGCTGAATGGCGTCGCCGACATTGAAGCGCGGCAGCTTCGCCTGGCGAACAATTACGGCTTTCTGGAAGATCCGGCGCGGCTGGTGCGGGCTGTGAGGCTGCGTCAGCGGTTGGGGTGGCAGTGGGAAGAGCGCACCGCGACGCGCTATGAAAACGCCAAGGAAGCAGCCGGCTTTGAGGTGCTGTCCGCATTTCAGCGCGGTTATGAGCTTGAAGAGATCGCCGCGGAAGAAGACGCGCTCCCCGTGCTTGAAGCGCTCGAAGCGGAAGGCTGGTTGCAGCAGTTGTTTGCCGGTTGGACCCTTGACAGCGTGGACCGCGCCGCGCTGACCGACCTCCACGCAAGCCGGATCGAGCTGTTGATGCAGGGCATTGCGCCGGACCTGACCGCCGCGCACCTGGAGGTGCTGACCGCAAAAATGCCGGCTGAGGATCGCGAACGGTTCAAAGCCACGCTCTCGCGGGCCGGTCTCCGTGCTCAGTGGGAGGGCCTTGAAGCCGCTTCCAGGGAGTTTGGAAAACAGCTGACCGGCAAGGACGCCGCCCAGCCTTCCGCCACCTGGAAGCTGTTCCACGCAGCGGAGGCAGAGCCGATTCTGTGGCTCGCACATGGCCGCAAGACCCCGGCGGTGGAAGGGAAGTTCAAGAACCTGTTTACCGTGTGGCCCGAGATCGCAAAGCAGGTACCGGCGGCCACCATGCTCGAGATGCGGATTACCCCCGAGCTGCCCGCCTACTCCGAACTGCTGCATGCCTTGTTTCTGAAGCAGATTGACGGCGAGCTTGGGACCGACGAAGCCATGCGTGCGTTTCTTGAGCCCTACTCGCCGCCCGCGCCGCCCCCGCCCGTAACGCTGCGTCGCACCCGGGCGAAAAAAGCCGACGGCAAAGGCAAGCGAAAGGGAAGCGAGCGCGACGACGAGGACGACGACGAGGACGAGGACGAGAATGACGCGCCGGTCCGTACACGTCGCGAGGACGACGATGAGGATGTCGAAGACGCCGAAGAAGATGAACCTTCGGATGACGTTTCCGATGAACTTGCGGCACTGCCCGAGCCGGGGACACCGGACACACTGAACCCAAAGGTGAACTTCGACAGTATCGACCTCCATGCCGTACTCGGCCGCATCGCGTCTGACGACGATGACGGTGAGGGGGAGGAGGCTGCCGACGCGGCGGAGCCCGACGCGGGGGCAGGCGAGCTCGACGCCCCGGTGGTCCGAGGGGGGGCGCTGGCCAAAACAGTCGCGGCTAAAACCGTCTCCACCAGATCTTCTGCCGCCAAGGTATCAAAGGTGGGGCCGAGCGAGGCTGAAACGGCACCGGCTGCGGCAAAGCCCATTGTTGTGAGCGGCCAGGAGTCGAAGAAGGCCAGGAAGGCGGCCCCGGCTGCTGTTGCGCCGACGGCCGGCAAGGAAAAAGCGGGTGCTGCCAAGAGCAGCGCGGAAGCTTTGGATACAGGGGCCGACGAGGGTCCGCGCGCGCAAGCAGCCCCTGCGAGGGAAGCTGGGAAGACAGCTCAGGTCAAAGCCGCCCCTCCAAAACCTCCTGCGGCTCCGTCCAAAGCAACTGCCGCTGCCAAGTCCGCCTCGCCCAAAGCGCCTGGGACAGGGGCCTCGGCAAAAAAGCCGGAAGCTTCCGCCTCGAAAGATGCGGGGGTTCCGGCCAAAAGTGCCCCGGCCAAGACCGTTTCGGCCAAAGCTGTGCCGGCCAGAACGGCTCCCCCCAAGGTGGTGCCTGGCAAGGCTGCCCCTGCAAAGGCTGCCCCTGCAAAGCCCGCGACCGGGAAGGCAGTTCCAGCCACCTCCGCGCCGTCAGAGGGGAAGAAGACAGCACCGCCCGCTGCCAGGCCCGCCAAATCGTCCGCCCCTTTGCCCTCCAAAAAAGCGGCTGCAAAAGCGGCTGCACCGGCCAGAAGGCGTTAAAGGGCGTTGTCCGGGGTGAACCGTTTGCCGGTCAGCAAGATGCGCAGATCGCGCAGATTGTTGCCGGTCGGACCAGTCACCACGGCGTCACCCAAAGCCGTAAACAGCGGGCACGTGTTGAAGCGGGCCAGCGACTCGGCCGGCTGGAAGCCGAAGCGCTGGGCTCGCTCCACTGTAGTTGGGTCCGCGACCGCCCCGGCTGCCGGGCTGTTACCGTCCTGCCCGTCAGAGCCTGCGCTCAGCACGATCACCGGCTCGGGCGACCCCGCCAGCTCCAACGCGCTGTGAAGGGCGAACTGCTGGTTGCGTCCGCCGCAACCATGCTGCGCCCGTGCGATCTCAACCGTCACCTCGCCGCTTGATAGGAGACAAACGCGCCCGTTTCCGTCGCCCAGTCGCGCCCGGCATCCCTCCTGAAACTGCTTCAGCAAATACACGGACGCCCGCTGATACTCCCAGTTGTCGCAGGTGTTGTCGATCCACACCTTGTAGCCGAGAGCCCGCGCATGGTCGCGCGCGGCACTCACCAGGTCGTGATTCGACAGCAGCACATCGACCTCTGACCGTTCGAGGGCCGGGACCGGCACCGGCGGCTGCCCCTTTAGGCGGCAGAAATAGCTCCTCACCGTCGCTGGAAACTTCGCCATCAACGCCCAACGGTCCAGTACCGCTTCGCAATCCGCCCAGGTCGTGTGATTGGGCAGGGTCGGCGAGGACGCCACGACCCCCAGGTCCTTCATGGGAACGTCGGCCAGCAACAAGGTCAGCTTTTCAGCGGCCGGGGCGGCCAGCGCCAGGCGGCCGCCTTTGACGGCGGAAAAGTTCATCCGTACGGTGTTGATCGCCGCGATGTCGGCCCCGCTCAGCACCAGTGTTTCGTAAAAGGCGCGCACGTCGTCGAGAGGAACAGACCGGTCGAGCGGCAACTCAAACAAGGACGATCCCCCGCCCGAGATCAGAAAAAAAACAAAAGTGCTGCTGCCGGCTCGTCCTAAAAGATCGATGGCAGCCTCGGCCGCTTCGAGCGAGTCCTCGTTGGGCAGTGGATGCGATCCCCGGAAGTAGCGCACATGCCTGTGCCGCCTTTCCGGCAGCTCCGGTGCTGAGCATACCCCGTCAACCCGCAGCTTCGGCGGCAGGCGCTGCATCAACGCATCCAGCATGGGCACCGCGGCCTTGCCGAATGCAATCACCTGCACTTTCTTGATACCGGCCAGCGATTGTGTTCGCGGCGGCAGGGAAGGCGAAACCTGCCGGATGAGCTGTTTGCCCTCAAACCGGAGATGCCTTTCAAACGCCCGGTCCACATCGCAACCGGCCAGTGCGGCACCGAAGATGCCGAGAGCGTCGGCTCGCAGCGCAGCCAGCAAAGCTTCATGATCCTTCATAGGGGGCGTTCTGCAGTGCCGGCCAGAAATGCTTCAACCCAGCCCCGCATCAGCCCCTGCATCTCGGCGAGTCTGCCCGTAAAGAAGTGATCCGCTTCTGGTACCCAGGCCATTGTTTTGGGAGCAGCGACGTTTCGCAGCACGGCTTCGACCCGGTCCACAGGCCCAAACGGATCGCAAGCGCCGCTCAAAAACAGCTTCGGCCTGGTGCAGCCAGTTAGGAACTCATAGTCATAGGACCGCGTCCAGTGCTCGTCACCGGCCTCAATCGGCGTGCCGAGCGAGACCAGCCCGGCCACTCTCGCGTCGCCGCAACCTGCCTGCAGGGCTGTATGCGCTCCAAAGGAAAAGCCGGCCGCCAGCACCGGCAGCCTGTACTCCCGCGCCAGCCAGTCCAGCCCCGCGCGCACATCGTCGCGCTCACCCACGCCGCCATCGTGCGTGCCCTCGCTGCGCCCTGCGCCGCGAAAGTTGAAGCGCAGCACCGGCAGACCAAGGTGCGTAAAGACCTTCATCGCGTGGTACACCACCTTGTTGTGCAGGGTGCCGCCAAACAGCGGGTGCGGGTGACACAGCAGCACGGAAACGGGGAAGCCCCCATCTCTGCGACCCGGGTTCAGCAGGGCTTCGAGCCGCCCGGCCGGGCCGCGCAGTGTTTCGATCGTTCGAACCCCTTCTTCGCGAGCTGCCGAAAGGGAAGTGTCTGTTGCAATGGTCACAAGCAACATTGTAGGGCCTGCCCTCATTGCCGCGGAGCCGTGAGATATGCTGAGGGCGTGAGCCCGTCTGAGAAGCAGGATGCGATCGCGCTGCTGCGACGCCTGATCGACATCGATTCGACCACCTTCCACGAGGGCGATGCCGGCGTCTTTCTGGCGGAATACCTCCGGGTGCGCGGCTTTCTTGTCGAAATCACCCCGGTACCGCAGCCGGCCAACCGCAACCACTCCGGCGACCGCTTCAACGTGTATGCGGCGGCTCAGCCCGAAGCGCCCGTGGTTGTTTTTTCGACCCACATCGACACGGTGCCGCCCTGGATCCCGAGCAGCGAAGATGGGGAGTGGGTGTATGGACGCGGTGCCTGCGACGCCAAGGGCATCATCGTCGCTATGATCCTGGCCGCGGAGCGCTTGCGTGCGAAAAACGGGGCTGTCGGCTTGTTGTTTGTGGTCGGCGAAGAGCGCGACTCGGCCGGCGCAAAGCTTGCCAATCTGCACCCGAAAGGCAGCCGCTTCTTGATCAACGGCGAGCCCACCGACAACCGGCTGGCGCTTGCCTCGAAAGGCGCCCTGCGCGCGGCCATCACCGCGCAAGGGACCATGGCGCACTCGGCCTACCCCGAGCTTGGCGACTCCGCTGTCCACAAGCTGGTGCGGGCGCTCGATGCCGTGCTGGAGGTGCCACTGCCGTCCGTCGAGGACATTGGGCCCAGCACGCTCAACATCGGCCTGCTGGAAGGCGGTCGCGCTCCCAACGTGATCGCCGACAAGGCCGCCGCGCAGGTGCTGGTGCGGCTGGTCGGCCCGTCAGAGGAAACACGCGCGGCCCTGACCGCCGCCGCCGCGCCGCATGCGGATGTCGATTTCGTGCTGGAGATACCTTTTGTGCGGCTTCGGGCGCTTGAGGGCCTGCCGACCATGGTGGCGGCGTTCACCACGGATATTCCCGCGTTGACCGCCTGGGGGGAGCCCTTGCTGCTGGGTCCCGGCTCCATCCATGTCGCTCATACTCCCGCCGAGCGCCTCCGCAAGGAGGAGCTGTGGGAAGCCGTCGACCTTTATGTTCAAGTGGCTGAGCGACTGGGGGCTGAAGCGACGCCGTAAGCACTGCAGTGCTCCAGGCTGTCAATGCAGGTGTTCCCCGGCTTCCGTTCGCACACCGTCTAGAAAGACCCGCAACAGGGCAATGCGTGGCTCGGCCAAAGCCTTTGTGGTTGAGAACTGAATGGCTTTCGGCAGATTCTGAAGATTCCGTTCCAGAAAGGCGATTGCCGGGGTAAAGGTCGCGAAGCGCGTGTCCCGGCCCACCTTGGCCACCGCCCTCAGGATGCCGACGGCCCCCAGCTGCTCCAGGATATCCGCATCGCGCAGAATGGCGGCCTCCATGCTTGCAGGGGTGTCGCGAGGCTGGTGCGTTTCAATCGCACGCAAAACAGGCGGGATAAGTTCCTGGGGGAAGCCTACTTCCTTAAGGATTGCCGGGGCCTGCTCTACCGCGTATGCGACATGATCCCAGCCGGCCAATGCTTCCGGCTGCTCCGGCCTGTGACCCACAAAGACTCCCAGATCATGAAGATAGGCCGCTGCAAAGACGACCTCGTCGTTGTAGCGCATTCCGCGGCCGACCTCCTGCGTCAGGGCGTAGAGCCGGGGCTGGTGACCGAACTTATCCACCGGCAGGGCCTGGCGGTGCAGATGATTCTCAAGCAACTGCCGATAAGGAAGAAGAAATGGTTCCGCCAAGGCCGACTCCAGGGGTGTCCGGGACGTTGCGATGATTGAAGTTCCTGGAGCTTATAGGTGGCTCCGTTTCCAAGCATATCTCCGGCGCAGGCAACAGCATCGCCCGTTTTTGGCTTCTCCGTATACCGGACCAACCGGTGCTCCAGATTCTCTTACCGGCTGGAACGTCGCGACATATTGGTGGAAAGAGGGTTTGACGGAGCAATAAAGTAAGCAGTGACCCGGTCAGCGGCGATCGGCACAGAACGGAGTGCAAGGTGCCTTTAGTTTGCCTCAGAACCGTAGAATTCTACCGGAAACCGGGTCCTTATCGGTTACAGTCGGGGTAGGGAGCAGTCTGAGCTGCCGGGGTTTGCAGCAGGTTACCGATTTCGGGATGGTTTTGCTAGCAGCGCCACAAGCCCGGCATGGGTCACTGAAACGCGTACAGCCACTAGATCTCATCACTTAGCAGGCAGGAAGGCACGCCGAAAGCTTCATGGGCAGCTCAGAGTTCGTTCGAAGAGGCGGCAAAATGGAGGCGCGTCTGCCTGACAACGCGATCCATCCCCTGGGTGCGCCGCCGAAACACACCAGTGCTGCTTTTGCAGCGGCTGCCGTGATGATGCTGAACGACGTACTTGTAACGTTTGGAGCCTTTGTCTTTGCGGTGGTGGTGCACGTGATGGCGCTGAACCGCATGCCTCATCTTCGTGGCTTCTCCGTGGACATCACACCCCAGCCCAGCGATTTGTGGTACCTGCTCGGATTTTTGCTGGTGCTGCTGTTTGTGTTGCGTCGCTATGGTTTGTACAACGGTGTGCCCGATCGAAGCGGTGCGCACGAGCAGCGATTGATCGTGCAGGCCTGCCTTACGGCCGGCGTTTTGCTCTGCGGTTGGCTTTATCTCATGCACAACCTCGAGGTTTCGCGCATTCTGGTCGTGGTGCTGGTCGGCACAACTGCGGTTGCACTGGGCATTCGACGGGCCTTGTGGCGCACGGTGCGCTTTGCACGCTATGCCAAGGGCATCGAGACCCGCAATGTGGTCATCCTCGGTACCAACCAGCTTTCCTACGCCATCGGCCAGCAGATTGAGGACGACTATTACCTGGGCTACCGGCTGTGCGGCTTTCTCCATGCTCCCGGCACGACCGACGCGCTTGAGGTCCCGAAGGATCGCATCCTGGGCGACATGGATCGGCTCCGAGAGTTGACTCGCCTCCACTTCATTGACGAGCTTGTGATCGCTCAGCCCTGCGCCGTCGAAACCGTGATCCACCTGGTTGAGGAAGCACACGACGTCAAAATCGACATCCGGGCCATGTCCGGATTTTATGGCGAACTGTCGCACAATGCGCCGCTCGAATACCTGGGCGCTTACCCCATGGTCGCGTTGCATCGCCGCGACCCGCGCATCGTGGCTTTTTTTATGAAGCGCGTCATCGATGTGCTCCTGTCGCTGGCCGCGCTGATCATCGTCTTCCCCATCATGATCGTGATCGCGCTGGCCGTGGTTCTGGACTCGCGCGGACCTGTGTTTTACGTTTCCGAGCGCATCGGCAAGCGGGGCCGTGTCTTTCCCTGCTTCAAGTTCCGCACCATGGTTCGCGATGCCGAGGCGAAAAAGCGTGAACTGGCCAAGCACAACGAGCGCGATGGCATCCTGTTTAAAATGACCAAAGACCCGCGCGTGACCGTGATCGGCCGTATCCTGCGCAAGTATTCGCTCGATGAGTTGCCCCAGTTCTTCAACGTGCTGCGCGGCGAGATGAGCATTGTGGGCCCTCGCCCGCCCATTGCGAGCGAGGTCGCCAACTACGCGCTGGAACACTTTCGCCGTCTGGAAGTGTTGCCGGGCCTCACCGGTCTTTGGCAGGTGCAGGCCAGGCATGATTCTTCCTTTGCCCGCTACATCGCTCTGGACACAGCCTACGTCGAGAACTGGAGCTTCTGGTTGGACCTGAAGATCCTTTTTCGCACCGCCCAGGTCGTCGTCAAGGGCACCGGCACCTAGCCGGTAACCGAGAGTCTGCTCGCCGCGCCTTTTTGTGGCATGATCGACCACACAGCAGCTTTGCTGTGAGGAGTTTTCCACCCTTGCTGATTGCTTCTCGTACTTCTCACCGCACCCTGGCCGCACTGGCCCTGGCCACCCTTCTACAGCCGCTTCTGTCGCATGCTCAGCAGCGGCCCCCGGCCGAGCCGGCAACCCACGCCGACGAGCCTGGGCACCCCCCTGCGACCAAACCCGACGAAGCTCCGCCGGTCGAGCATACCTCCGTCACCACGCACGAGATGAACCTGAACGGCAAGCCGCTGCGCTACACCGCGACTGCCGGCACCCTGCTGATCCGGAACGAGGAAGAAAAGCCCTACGGATCGATCTTCTACGTCGCCTATACGGCGGACGGGTCCGATGCAACGACACGTCCTGTGACCTTTCTCTACAACGGCGGCCCCGGCTCCGCGACGCTGTGGCTTCACATGGGATCTGTCGGACCCATGCGCGTGGTGACCGACTCGCCCGCGGCCACCGGCTCAGGCCCGTACCAGGTGGTACCGAACCAGTACACGCTGCTGGACCAGTCGGACCTGGTTTTTATCGACGCGCCGCTGACCGGCTATTCGCGCGCGGTCGGCAAGGCCACGCCCAAGGACTTTGCCGGGGTCGACCAGGACCTCCATGCGTTTGCAAAGGCGATCAAGCGTTACCTGACCGTGAACAAGCGGTGGAACTCGCCCCAGTTTCTTTTCGGTGAGTCTTACGGGACAACCCGCTCCGCCGGTCTCTCGTCGGTGCTGATGGAAGACGGCATCGCCCTGAACGGCATCACGCTGCTGTCAAGCGTGCTGAACTACAACGCTTCCATCGGTGCCGGGCTTGAGGTCTCGTACGTCAACTACCTGCCGTCCTACACAGCCATCGCCTTCTACCATAAGAAGCTGCCCGAAATGCCGTCTGACATGAACGCTTTTGTGCAGGAGGCCCGCGTTTTCGCGCGCGGCGAGTACGCCGAGGCCTTGGCCGAAGGAGACCGGCTGCCGGACGCCCGTGCGGATGAGATTGCCGGAAAACTCCACCGCTATACTGGCCTGTCCGTCACCTACATCAAGCAGGCAAAGCTCCGCATCAACCCCGCCCGGTTCCGGCGTGAACTGCTGCGGGATCAAGGGAAAATCCTGGGGCGCTACGACGCCCGCTTTGAAGGCACCGAGCCCGACGCAGCGGGTGAGTTCCCGGACTACGACCCGTCGGACACAGGAATTGTCGGCGCTTATGTCGCCTCGGTCCATAACTACCTCGAACGCGAGCTGCACTATGAAACGACAGATGAGTACAAGCTGTCGGCCGGCACCATCGGCGACTGGGATTGGCATCACCGGCCGGCAGGCGGCGGAAACGGCGGCAGCGGGCGGCCGCAGCTGCTGCCCTACGTGGCAGGTGACCTGGCTGATACCATGCGAAAAAATCCCAAGCTCCAGGTGCTCTCCGCCAATGGCTGGTTCGATCTCGCAACGCCATTCTTCGCGACCGAGTACGAGCTCGATCACATGATGCTGGATCCGGAGCTGGCCCGGCATGTGCGCTACACCTACTACCCCGCCGGCCACATGGTTTACCTCAATGTGGACGCCCTGCGGCAGATGCGCGAGGACCTGCGACCGTTCTACGCGGAGGCAGCGAAGTAAGAGCCGCATTCTATTGAAATCCGTAGGGCTTCTGCGTAAAATAGGATGAAGTTCTCGCGTTCCCGGATCGTCTCCGCACGGTCGGACAAGGGTTGCGAGCAGGAGTCCTTACACATGGCGAAACGTCGCGGGAATCCAAACTGGGGCAAGCCGGAGCCGATCGGCCCCGTCGTCCCCACGGTTACTTCCTTTGAGCTGGTCGTAAAAGAGTACAAGCTGACCCCGGACCAGTACGAGCGTTCCACCCGTTTGCGGGAGTGGGCGCGTCGCAATCGCAACTCCAAGTACATCCCGGAAGCATTGCTGGAAGCCTGGGGCTTTGAGATCGAGTCCACGCTGTAGTATCGTGCGAAAACAACCAAAGGCCGCCGGGCAGGCGGCCTTTTCCTTGCAGGCAAAGGGTGGGCGAACACGTATGGCCATGACTTTCAGCACCCCGTTCGCAACGGTTGAAGAAGCAGTGGACGAGTTCCGCGCCGGGCGCATGGTCATTGTTGTCGACGACGAAGACCGCGAAAACGAGGGCGACCTGACCCTGGCCGCCGAGTTCGTCACCCCGGAGGCCATTAATTTCATGGCCAGGTTCGGCCGTGGGCTGATCTGCCTTACCCTGACTGAGGAGCGCGCCGACTATCTCCGGCTGCCGCCGATGACCGCGTCCAACTCTTCGCGTTTCGGCACCGCGTTTACGGAGAGTATCGAGGCCCGCGAAGGGGTCACCACCGGCATCTCCGCCGCCGACCGCGCGCACACCATTCAGGTAGCGATCGATCCGGCGTCGACAGCCGCCGATCTCGCCCGACCCGGCCACGTGTTTCCCTTGCGCGCCCGCAAGGGTGGCGTACTGGTGCGTGCCGGGCAGACGGAGGCGTCCGTCGATCTCGCGCGCATGGCCGGGCTTCGGGCCGCCGGCGTCATCTGCGAGATCATGAACGACGACGGAACCATGGCCCGTATCCCCGACCTGGTCGGATTCTGCCGCACCCACGGCATGAAGATACTGACCGTTGCCGAGCTGATCCGCTACCGGCTCCAGCATGAGCGCTACATTGTGCGCATCGCTGAAACGGAGCTGCCGACCCCCGACGGTCCGTTCCGCATGATCGCGTATGAAAGTGAAGTGCACGGCGGTGAAAGCCACCTGGCGCTGGTGCGCGGCGATGTTGCGCAGGGGGGCGACGCAGCCGAGCCGGTGCTGGTGCGCGTCCACTCCCACTGCCTGGCCGGCGAGGTCTTCGGCTCGACCCTGTGCGACTGCCGGGGCTCGGTCGAGCGCTCGCTTCACGCCATCGCCAAAGCCGGTCGCGGTGCCCTGGTTTATCTCCACAATGGCGGTCGCGGCTTCGACGTCGCTCCTCCAGCCCAGGCGGGCGCGCTCGCCGCCATCGCGCTGCACCGCGAAGCCCCGCGCGGAGCCGGGCGTGAACCGTCCTTCGCCGAGGACCGCCAAAGCCGCATCCTTCGGCAGGTCGGCCTCGGCGGCCAGATCCTTTCAGACCTCGGCATCCGTCGCATCCGCCTCCTGTCCAACACCCGCACCCACGTCCCCGCGCTGCAGGGCTTCGGAGTTGAGATCGTCGAGCAGGTACCAATCCCGGAGTGGGCTCCGGCGAGCCATTAGTTACGACGCGCCCTCAACTCGCAATTTTCAGGCACGTTATCTAAAGTGTGTACCGGTAAAAGCATCTCCCGGAAGCTGCGCTAACAGCTCTATACTTGTTCAGATGTCAGTGTAGACGACTAAGTCGAGCAGTGCGGTGCGCGCGTGCCAAAATTCACGTTCGGATGGGTCCTCTGGTTCTAAACTTTGAAACCACTTTTTTCCCAGATTTTCACCAACAAACTGACGTAAGTGCGTGGCTCGAACTCAGCGTTGCTGACGGGCACGTCAAAGCGCTTCTGAAGCTTCTCAAAAGATTTCTTGTTAAAGACAACAAAAAGATCCGGCCGAGCAAGGACGAGAAGGCGAGTGGTGAGAGCACCTCCAAAACCTTTAATGCCGTGCAGCTTCTCAACGACTTTTACAACTTCTTCTTTAAGAGGAATCGGGCTTAATATCGTCGCTTTCATAAGCGCTTCACCGATAACCTTGCGCGCCAAGTTGTCAGGTCCTCGTAAAAAGTTTTAATTAACCTTCGCTTGCTTGAGATTACCGAATGCCTTGTATCTCCCCGTACCGAACATAAGATCGAGCTCGTCGTCGCTGAGGTCCTGAGACCAGTCTCGATTTACAAGCCTGTGTCGATTGTTAAGCACATCGCGCCAATTCGCTCGCCGTTCTCCCGATGGAGCCTTCTTGAGCTCTGAAACGTAGTCTTTCCATCCTTCAAGAAGCGCGTCCACTTGTACAGGATCACCGGCAATATCAACGACTTCCTGCTCTAACACATCCGTAGCTCCGACCTCCTTAACGGCAGTCAACAGCCGGCTCCGCTCACTCTCATAGGATTTGAGATCAAAGTCACTGAATGGTTTTGCATCAGCTGCATCCCAGAATCGTTCAAACTCCCGCTCAGCAATCCCGGGCCGGTCTTCGAATGAATAAACACTCTCAATGTTACGAACTGTACCGCCGCCAGTGAAATTCATACTGCCGATCAGGCACCTCCGCCAGTGCTGGCGCTGAAGAAGGTAGAGTTTCGGATGAAAGAGCGGAGGCTTGGTTGCATCCCCGTAGACCTTGAGTGCGATTCCTGCGGTGGAACCGAGCTGCTTGAGGACAACAGGACTGGTGTGATACCCCCCAACTCCGACTAGAATTTGTATCTTTATACGGCCCGCTCCGTTTTGAGCCTGGCTTACAAGTAGTTGAAGCATATCCGACTTTGTTATCCATGCGGATGCAATCTTTACCTTCTCCGCCCCTTCGATCAGGAGGCGAAAATGGTTGCGGAGTTGGTCGCCGAAATAGAATTGAGGCTCGTCGGAGTAGCCCTTCATGCATGCCCCTCTTGTTGTACTGTTCTCGCCGTGGATTTAGCGCCCAATCATTCGCGCCGAGCGACTTACAAGTCCCTTGCAATCACGTTCGCGGTGCAGTCAGGCCTTTTGCGCCGCTGCGAGCGGCGCGGGCAGCACGCCCAGCAGCCCGCGCCGTCCCAGCTCCGCCTGCAATGCTTCTGCCGTCGAGAACCGGATCGCCTGCAACCCCACCTGCTCAGCAGCCTTGATATTCTCCGGCTTGTCGTCAAGAAACAGCGAGTCCGCCGGCAACACGCCCAGCTTTCGGCAGGTCCAGCGATAGATCTCCGGGTCGGGCTTGGCAATGCCGAGCTCGCAGGACCAGGTGTGGTGGTCAAAGCGGCCCAGCCAGCCGAACTCCTGCCGCATGTAGCCGAGCAGCTCCTCACCCATATTCGACAGGATGGCTGTGCGAAACCCGGCATCCTGGATAGCCGCCACCCAGCGCAGCATGGTTTCGTTCAGGGTGCTCCACATGGTTACATCGTGCTCGATCAGCCGCTCGATCTCGGCCTGGGTCAAGTCCAGTTGGGCGTCGTCCGAGATGGCGCGCCAGAAGGTGCGCCCGTTCAGTTCGCCCAGGTCGTAGCGGTGGCGGTAGCGCCAGTAGTAGCGGTCAAAGGCCTCGTCGTCCAACTGTGTCAGCTTTTTCAGCGCGGCCAGCGAGGCGGGCTCCTGCGCCGTGCTCAACACCATGCCGTAATCGAAAATCACCGCCTGCAAACTCATGCTCACCCCTCGCTTCCGCTTTATTTTAGCGAGCCGGCAGAAGTGGGAGAATAAACGAGGTGTTTTCCGAACGAACCAACTGGGACCGCGACGAAACACCGCTGGCTTGCGCCGCGCGCCTGCGCCGCGCAAAGGAGCTGCCGCTTACTGACCTGACGATCGCGAACCCGACGCAGTGCGGCCTCGCGTTCCATGCCGAACAGCTGCTTGCTGCCTGGCTTCAGCCCGACCCGGCGTTTTTTACTTACGACCCGCAGCCTTTTGGGCGCACGGCCGCGCGCGAAGCCGTCAGCGACTACTACGGCAGGCACGCCGCCGTCGTCGACCCCGAGCAGATATGCCTGACGGCCAGCACCAGCGAGGGCTACAGCTTTCTGTTCCGGCTGCTCTGCAACCCTGGCGATGAGGTGCTGATTGCCTCGCCTTCCTACCCTTTGTTCGACTACCTGGCTAAGCTCGATGATATCCGGCTCGTCCCATATCCGCTCGTCTACGATCATGGCTGGTCGATTGAGCCTGACGCGATCGAACCTCGCCTGACCCCGCGTACCCGGGCCATCGCGGTGGTGCACCCCAACAATCCCACCGGCCATTTCACCAGCCCACGCGAGCGCGACGAACTCGAAACCCTGTGTGCCCGGTATGGCCTCGCACTGATCGTCGATGAAGTCTTTCTCGACTACCCGTGGAACGTGAGCGAACAGCCGCCGCGCTCCTTCGCGCAGGGCCCGCATCGTGCGCTCACCTTTGTGCTCAGCGGGCTGAGCAAGATCGCTGCGCTGCCGCAGATGAAACTTTCGTGGATCGCGACCTTTGGACCCCAGCCCGAGCGCGAGGAGGCACTGGCCCGGCTGGAGGTCATCGCCGATGCATACCTTTCCGTGGGCGCGCCGGCCCAGGTCGCGCTTGGGAGCTGGCTGACGGCTGCAAGCGACGTCCAGCGACGTATCCACGCGCGCGTGGCCGTCAATTTGCGCCTGCTTGATCAAGCGCTGCACGGTACGGCAGTTTCCCGGCTCCATGCCGAAGGCGGCTGGTATGCAGTGTTGCGTGTGCCGGCGCTTGAGCCGGATGAAGCCCTCGCTCTCCGGCTGCTGCAACACCGCGGGCTTCTCGTACATCCGGGCTCGTCGTTTGGGTTCCCACCAGCGGGGCGTCTGGTCATCAGTCTGCTGTTGCCGCCGGACCAGTTTGTCGCGGCCTCGCGCGCGCTTGTGCTTGCCGTGGGAAGCTCGGCCCAGACTCGAACCTAGACCCAAACCTGGACTCGGATCTAGACCAGCCCGCGCAAAAACGGGTTCCGCTCGCGCTCGGCCCCGATCGTCGTCTCCGCGCCATGGCCCGGCACCACCAGCGTCCCGTCCGGCAGCGGCAGCAAGCGGCTCTGGATCGACCGCAAAATCCTGCGCCCATCGCCGCCCGGCAGGTCCGTCCTGCCGATCGATCCGGCAAACAGGGTATCGCCCGCGATCAGCAGCCCGGCGTCAGCGAACAGGACGCAGATGCTGCCCTCGGTGTGCCCCGGTGTGTAAAGGACCTCGCCCGGCAGCGAAGCGAGTCCGACCCGCAGTCCGTCTTCCGCGCTCGCATCCGGGGCCGCAACCGCCGGCACTGCGATGCCGAGCCAGCCGGCTTGTATCTCCATCGCACGGAGCAGCGCCAGATCCGCCTGGTGCAGCAGCACGGGCGCGCCGGTGGCCTCCTTCAACGCCAGTGCACCGCCCACATGGTCAATATGCGCGTGCGTGATGATGATCTGCTTCAGCCGCAGCCCGAGTGCCTCAAGCCGCGCCAACAGGTGCGCAGGTCCACCGCGCTGCGCGAGCCCCGGGTCGATCACAATGGCTTCACCGGTAGCCGGATCGCCCAGCAGGGTGCAGTTGCAGGCCAGCAGGCCCACCGGAAAGGTTTCGCGTAGAAATGGAGCCATGGCTCGATTGTGCGCTTGCAATAATGGAGCCATGGCGATTCGTAATGAGTGGACGGAGTGGCACCTGACGCCGGAGGGTTGGCAGCGTGGGTCGACACGGGTGCAGGGCAAGGGCAATACATGGGCCGACGAGCCTGCGGACCGCGTGCTGTCCTATGTGTACAAGGAGGTTGAAACCGGCGGCTCGCCCAAAGCGCAGGTCAGCGCGGAAGAAACCTGGCGCTCCAAGACGGCGACCGATATTGACGCACTGTTGCGGCGGTTTGGAGGGAGCCCGCAGGAGCTTTGAGTCGCCTTTGATTCAGACCGCGCTCGATCCAGTCCGGCAGCATCGGTGCGGTCGAGCCGGGCGGCGTGCAAGGAAGCGCCGCTACTTTTTAGCGGGGGCAGTGCCGTGGTTCGGGGAAGAGGTCGTTTTGGTGCCCGACAGTACAGAATGGTTCGCGTTTGCACTGCGCTGCATCAGCACGGTCAGGCCGATGCTCGTGATCATAAAAGCGATGGCGCACCAGGTCGTGCTTTTCGACAGAATGTTGGACGCCCCGCGCGGTCCAAACGCGGTCTGCGAACCTTGACCGCCGAACGCGCTGGCGAGGTCGGCGCTTTTGCCCTGCTGCAGCAGGATGACCCCGATCAGAAACAGGCAAAGAAGCACGTGGATGATAGTCAGCAGGATCGTCATAGGGGTTCTCTCAGCTCGGGCCCGATCAATGGTGCGGAAGGGGGGACTTGAACCCCCATGCCTCTCGGCGCCACCCCCTCAAGATGGTGTGTCTGCCATTTCACCACTTCCGCACTGTGCCCCGAGTATAGCAAAACGGAAGTTCCGCGCCGCCCCTACGGGTGCATGGAAGGCGGTGGGGGACCGGCCAACGCGGCGTCGATCGCTTTCTGCGCCAGCGGCGACATCACCGCATAGCCGGCCTCGTTGGGGTGGAGTCCGTCGTTTGAAAGCTCGCGCCGCAGCATGCCTGCGCTGTCCACCATGGCCGTGAAGTAGTCCAGGTACACGAGGCCGCGGCTCGTGCATAGCTGTTTTAGCCAGGCGTTCAGCTCCAATATCTTCGCCGGGGGCCGGGTGGCCAGCATGCTCGCGCCGGTTGGGCCATAGGAGCTGACCGGGGTGATCGATGAGACCACGAAACGGATGCCGTGGACCTGCAGCAGATCGGCAAACGTGCTGAAGTCGGCCTCGATCTGCTCCAGCGTTTCAGGCCCCGTATTGCCGGCCAGGTCGTTCGTACCTGCCAGCACGACCAGGACTGCAGGATGGAGATCGATCACGTCCTGCCGAAAACGCACCAGCATCTGCGGCGTGGTTTGCCCGCTGATACCTCGGTCGAGGTAGCCCTTTGCGGGAAAAAACTGGTCGAGTTTCCAAAAATCCGTAATGGAGTCGCCGAAAAAGATGACCCGTGGGACGCCCGGCGCCGGTGGCGGCAGCGCGGCATTGGCCGCGGCGTAGCGGTCCAGCTGGCCGTAGTTGAAGGCGATGGAGCGCAGGTGATCGAGCTCGGCCTGCTGGTTTTGCGCGGCCTCATTTTGCGCTAGGGACGGCACCACGGCCCGGGGCTGCACGGCATTGGGCTGCGCGGCAGTCGTTCGGACAGGGTCCGGCGCTTGCTGGGCTTGCGCCAGTGTCGCCGAAAGGAGAAGCGCTGGAAGGGCAGAGAAGACGCGCATGGCCCTTACGGTACCATCAGGGCCACTGTGGACGAAACGAACAAAGCATCGATGGAGCAAGCCGTCGCGCAGCTCGGCCCCGGGCCGCTCACCGAAGAAGGGATCGCCCGGTGCATACGATCGCTGTTTTCGCGCACCCTCAGGCGGAGCGGGGTGTACCTGGCCGGTCATTCATTGGGGCGGCCGCTCGATCAGACCCTTCTGGATATCGAGGAGGGCGCAGGACTGTGGGCAGAGCGGCTGCGGGAAGCACGCGCGCCCTGGCTCGAAGAAGAAGGGCGATACCGGGCAGCGCTCGCGGCGCTGCTTGGGCTCGACCGGCCGGACTGTGTCGTCCCGAAGCTCTCCGCCGGGCATGCGCTGCGGGCGGTGTTGAACACCCTGCCGCAGGGCGCGACGGTGCTGACGACCGAAGGCGAGTTCAGCTCGGTTGCGGTTGTGCTGGCGCAGTATGCGGCGTTGGGGCGCTTGCGAGTGATTCGGGTTGCGGCTGATGCGGACGGGCGCTGGACCGCGGCCTGTATGACAGACGCTCTGCGGCGCGAGCCGGAAACAAGGTTGGTCGTGGTGTCGCACGTTTTCTATGCCGATGGGCAGGTATTTGACGGACTGGCCACGCTCGCCGCCGAGTGCCGCCGGCGCAGAGCCGGGCTGCTGGTGGATGCCTATCACTCGCTCGGAGCAGTGCCGTTTACGATGGCCGAGTTGGGCTGCGACTACGTAATCGGCGGCTGCTACAAATACCTGCGCGGCGGCGAGGGAGCGGCCTTTCTTGCGCTCGCGCCCAGCGTGGCCGACACAGTGCGGCCGCTTGACACAGGCTGGCTCGCGCTCGAGCCCGGCACGGACCCATGGGCCGCAGGCGGCCCGGCGCTGCGGCCCGGGGGCGACGCTTGGCTCGAGGGCTCACCCGGTCCGCTTACCTACTACCAGGCGCGAAGCGGCCTCGCCTTTACACGACTGATCGGAGTCGACCGGCTGCGCGCCTACTCGCTCGAGCAGCTAAAGTTCCTGCGCGGGCTGCTCCATTCGCGTGGAATGGAGAGCCAGGGGGGTGACGCGCAGCACGGGGCATTTCTGACTGTTGCAACTTCAGATGCAGCTGAAGCCTCGCGGTATTTAGCCGCGCAGGGCATCACTGTCGACGAGCGTGCCGGCCGCCTCCGCATCTGCCCGGATGTGCTGACGACCCGGGCGGAACTGGAGCAGGTTGCATCAGAGTTGTTCTTTCGCCTAAGACGATGAAGCAGCTTGTTCCAGGGGCACTTATCGGCAATCAGAGAGCGAAACACGGCGACCGACGAAAGCAAATGCTAAAAGCAGGCAAGCAGTCAGCCAGCCGCCGGAACTCGGAGCTATCGCCACATACATACCGATGAACACGCCCGAGCCGATCAAAACCGCAGCAAGCACTCCGAACTGCCACATACCGTACATGAAGATAAACGGCAGATAGTGAGAACCCAAGGCAATCATAAAAGCAGGGTAGAACCATTGATGGCGGTAAGCCGCAGCTGCAAAGACGAGTGGCAGGGTCAGCGGCAAGGTAAATGCCACTTGTATTCCCAAACTGTTCATAGGGTGACCTTTTGGCAAGGCACATGGTCGCCCAAGCAGTCGCAGGAGCAGTTGTGTCAGGGGGAAGATAAAGAAGCCTGATCCAACAAGGACCATGGCAGCCAGGCGAAACGAACACCAGGTAAAACAGGCAGCGGAGGCGAACCAGATCGCGCTGGATACAAGCTGCCCCGCGAAGCCTCCCATAAAGACGGTCCGCACGTCTTTTTGTGCCTGGGCGATTTGCATAGCGACCCTTATGCCGGCTCAGGACTTGCCTGATCGGCTATGAATCTGTCGGTTACAGCGGCTCACCCGAGTCGAGCGCCCGGAACAGTGCAGGCACATCCAGATAAATCGCCGTTCCTTCCACTTCCAAGCGCTCCCGCTCGACCCAGAACGCGCCCTCGCAGGATTCGGCGGTGCGAGTTTCGGGGTCAACAAGCCAGATGTGCTGAATACCCATGGCCTGGTAGTCCTTGGCTCGCTTCTTGAGCGAAGAGTAAGTGTCGTCTGGTGAGAGTACTTCGATCGCAAGCAGCGGCGCTTCCACCAGAACCGGCGGGTGCGGTCCCGCCCAGTCCACGACCAGATCGGGCAAACGGACACGCGTGTCCAGCACCCGCGTGCGTACCTCAAGCGCGCCCTGCACTCCCCACTCCAGCTCGTGCCTTAAAAACCAACCCGCTATGAGCAATTGAATCCTGCCATGGTCCCATGTACCCAAGGGTTTCTCCTGTAGATACCCGTCAATGAACTCGACGTCGGGCCGATAGCTCGTGCTCAGGTAGGTTTCGATCGGGATAAGGGGTGCATGGGCCGCCATGGGCTTTAGATTAGTCCATTGCCGGCGCATTCGGCACCCTTTTTCCGAAGCATCCACATTCCGCACAGCGCTCAACATAGACCCCACCCGGGAACTAAACTGGTACGAGACATGGCTGAATTTACCCATCTGCACCTCCACACCGACTTCTCGCTCCTCGACGGCGCCTGCGATGTCGACAAGCTCGTCAAGCGCGTCCACGACATCGGGCAAACCTCGGTCGCGATCACCGACCACGGCAATATCTATGGGGCCGTGCACTTCTTCGAGGCCGCCAAGAAGCAGGGCATCCGGCCCATCCTGGGCTGTGAGCTGTATGTGTGCCAAAAGGAAGACCACCGTGCCGACCCGCAGGGCGACGACTACAATCACCTGCTGGTGCTGGCTGAAAACGAGGAAGGCTACCGCAATCTCGTCCGCATCACCAGCGAGGCCTCGCTGCACGGGTTCTATCGCAAGCCGCGCATCAGCAAAAAGTATCTAGCCGAGCACTCCGCGGGCCTGGTTGGGCTCTCCGGTTGCCTCGCCGGCGAGCTCGCGCAAAACCTGATGAAGGACAACTACGAGGGCGCGAAGCGGACCGCCAGTCAGTATCGAGACATCTTCGGCCGCGGCAATTTTTTCCTGGAAATCCAGGACCACGGCCTCGAGCTCGACAAAAAGATCCAGTCCGATATGTTTCGCCTGGAAAAAGATCTCGATATTCCGCTGGTCGCGACCAACGACTCGCACTACCTGTGCGAGGACGACCACCACGCGCACGAGATCCTGCTGTGCGTGCAGACCGCCGGGTCCATCCACGACCCCAAGCGCTTCAAGTTTGACTCCGACCAGTTCTTCGTCAAAACCGCCGACGAGATGGAGCGGCTTTTCTCCTACGCGCCCGAGGTTGTGAGCCGCACCATGCAGTTCGCGGAGCGCTGCCAGCTCAAGCTCAACAAGGTTGAAAACCCTTTCCCCGAGTTCGCCGTGCCGCCCGGCCACACCGTCGATACGTTCTTCGAGCAGGTGTGCCGCGAAGGGTTTCAAAAGCGGCTCGACACCAGCATCAAGCACCTGCAGAACAAGGGCCTGCTGCGCTCGCCGCTGACCGATTACCACGCGCGGCTCGAGCGCGAGCTCGACTGCATCAAGGCCATGAAGTTCCCCGGCTACTTCCTGATCGTGTGGGACTTTATCCGCTACGCGCGCGAGCAGGACATTCCCGTCGGGCCCGGTCGCGGCTCGGCGGCCGGCTCGCTCGTTGCCTATGTGATGGGCATCACCGACGTCGACCCGCTTCAGAACGCGCTTCTGTTTGAGCGCTTTCTCAACCCCGAGCGCGTGTCCATGCCCGACATCGACATCGACTTCTGCATGAACCGACGCGGCGAGGTCATCGACTACGTCACGCGCAAGTACGGCCGCGAGCAGGTGGCGCAGATCATCACCTTCAACACCATGGCTGCAAAGGCCGCGATCAAGGACGTCGGCCGCGCGCTCGACCTGCCTTACGGCGACGTGGACCGCATCGCGAAGATGATTCCCCCGACCATCGGCATCACCCTCGACCAGGCGCTCAAGGACTCGCCGCCGCTGCAGGCCGCCTACGATACCGATCCGCAGATGCGCGAGGTGATCGACACCGCGCTGCGGCTTGAAGGCCTGGTGCGCGGCGCGGGCGTCCATGCCGCCGGCGTGGTCATCGCGCCCCGGCCGCTCACCGACCTGGTGCCGGTCGTGCGCTCGAAGAACGACGAAATCGTGACCGCCTACGATATGAAGGCGATCGAAAAGATGGGCCTGCTCAAGATGGACTTCCTGGGCCTGACCACCTTGACCGTCATCGACGACTGCCTGAAGCTGCTGAAGCGAAAGGGCATCGCCGTCGATCTCGACACCATCCCGCTCGACGACCAACCGACTTACGAGGGCATCTTTCATCGCGCGCTCACCTCCGGCGTCTTTCAGTTCGAGTCGGGCGGCATGCGCGACGTGCTGCGACGCTACAAGCCCACTTCCGTCGAAGACCTGACAGCCTTGAACGCGCTGTACCGACCGGGGCCGATCCAGGGCGGCATGATCGACGACTTCATCGAGCGCAAGTGGGGCCGCCGCAAGGTGGAGTACGACCTGCCGCCCATGGAATCGATCCTGAAAGAAACGCTCGGCGTCATCGTGTACCAGGAGCAGGTCATGCAGATCGCGAATGCCGTGGCCGGTTACTCGCTCGGCGAGGCCGACCTGCTGCGCCGCGCGATGGGCAAGAAAAATCTCGAGGAGATGACCAAGCAGCGCGAGCGTTTCGTCTCCGGCGCGGCGGAAAAGAAGTTTCCGAAGGACACGGTCACGCGCGTCTTCGACCTGATGGAGCAGTTCGCCGGTTATGGCTTCAATAAGTCGCATTCGGCGGCTTACGCGCTGCTTGCCTACCACACCGCCTACCTCAAAACGCACCACCCTGTCGAGTTCATGGCGGCCCTGCTGACGAGCGAAATCTCCAAACCTGAAAACGTCGTCAAGTACATCAAGGAGTGTCGCGAGCTCGGCATCGAGGTGCAGCCGCCCGACGTCCAGCTTTCCGGTGCCGACTTTACGCCGGACGGCAATGCGATCCGTTTTGGTCTGACGGCGATCAAGAACGTCGGGCGCAACGCGATTGATTCGATCCTGGAAGCCCGGCGCGCGCTCGAAGACAAGGGCAAAACCTTTACCAGCTACTGGGAGTTCTGCGAGCAGGTGGACCTGCGCCTGATGAACAAGCGTGTGCTCGAATCCTTGATCAAGGCCGGCGCGCTCGACACCTTCGGCCGCCGCTCGCAGCTGATCGCGGCAGCGGACCGGGCGATCGAGCGCGCGCAAAAAGCCCAGCGCGACCTCGCCAGCGGGCAGCACGGCTTGTTCGGCATCTTTGACGACGGGCCGGCCGCGACCTCATCGACCGACGCGCTGCCGAACGTGCCGGACTGGGACGAGAACGAGCGTTTGCAGGCCGAAAAGGAGGTACTGGGTTTCTTCGTCTCCGGCCATCCGCTCGACAAGTACGCCGACAAGCTTCGTAACATTCCGGGCGTGATGGACACGGCCTCCGCGCTTGAAGCGAAGCCTTCACCCGCGCCGACACGTCGCGGCGAAAAAGGCGACGAGGTCCAGATCGCGGGCGTCATCGTCGGCCTCAAGGTCGCGAAATCCAAGCGCTCGGGCGAGCTGTACGCGCAGGCCTCGCTCGAAGATACGGTCGGCAAGATCGACCTCATCTGCTTCCCGAAGGATTACGCGGCGCTCGCCGAAAGCCTCAAGATCGAGGTTCCGGTTGTGGTCCGAGGCGCCTTGCGCGCGGAAGAAGACGCCGCCAATAAGCTGTGCGTCTCGTCCATCCAGCCCATCGAAGAGTTGAAAGTCCGCCTGCCGAAAAACCTGCGCATCAAGGTCCAGCTCGATATCGCGAGCGGCCCGATGCTCCGGGAGCTGCGAGGCATAATCGGCGACGCGCCGGGCCCGGGCCGCATCCTGATCAGCCTGGAGCAGCGCGGCGAGTACTGTGTGGTGCTTGAGCCCGCCGGGCTCGAGGTCGCGGCCGACCGCGCCTTTATCGACCGGGCCGAGACCCTGCTGGGACGCGGGGCCGTGCAGGTGATGGACTGAAGCGGGCGCGTACAATCACGGAGGCGCTCGGCTTGTTTGAAAGCGCGCCGGAGACCCCTACCTCGCCCATGGCTGACGTATTGACCCCTTCGCACAACCCGACCAGCACCTCCCAGCGTTGGATCAAAACCGAGCTGGCGCGGCACCCGCAGCGGCCCGACCCTTTGTTTTTCGTCGAACGTCTCTTCACCGACTTCGCCGAGATTCATGGCGACCGTGCCTTCGCCGACGACCTGGCGCTACGCTGCGGCATGGCGCGCTTTCGCAGCGAAGAAGTGCTGGTGATCGCCAACGTCAAAGGGCGATCGACAAAGGAAAAAATCGCGCATCGCTTCGGCATGCCCGACCCCGAAGGCTACCGCAAAGCGCTGCGCGTGATGAAGATTGCGGAAAAGTTCGGCCGGCCGGTGCTGGTGCTGCTCGACCTGATGGGCGCGAACCCCGGCCTAGGCGCGGAAGAACGGGGCCAGGCAGAGGCGATTGCGCGCAACCTGCGCGAAATGTCGCGGCTTCGGGTGCCCACGATCGCAGTCATCACCGGAGAAGGCGGCTCCGGCGGCGCTCTGGGCTTGGCCGTGGCCGACCGGGTATTGATGCTGGAAAATGCTGTCTACTCTGTCATCTCGCCCGAAGGCTGCGCATCCATTATGTGGCGCGATGCGAGCAAGCGCGCGCACGCGGCTGAAGCCATGCGCACCACCGCTGGTGACGTGGAAGCACTCGGCTGTCTGGACGCAATCGTTCCGGAACCGGCAGGGGGCGCGCACGCTGACCCTGAAGGTGCTGCCGACCTGCTGGGCCATGCACTGTGTGCCCACCTTTCCGCGCTGCGAGCCCTGCCGGTCGAGGCACTGCTGGCCGAGCGCTATCGCAAGTTCCGCAACATGGCGCAGTTCTATGCCGGCTAACCCGACCCGGCTGACTGCACGGGCATGACGGACGGGCGAGCCCGGCCCGAGGCGAGGCTGGGCGCCGGGCCAGGGACCGAGTTGCGCAGCGAACGGGCCCGGGCCAACAGCCTGCGCCTCCGGTCGCTCGGCTGGTTTGCTCTTGCGGTCGTTTATGCCGCCCTTGCGCATCTTTTTGCGGCGCGAGTCGGTGGCGCACTCGGGCCTGGCGAGCTGTATGCTGCCGGGAGCCGCCTGCTGTTTGTTTTCCTGCTTTGGCTGGGCTTTGCCGTGATGGCTGCTGTGCAGAACCGTCCAGAAGGCGCGGGCGCGGCTGTTGGGCTGCCGCTGCGCCCCGGCAAGGGGCGGGAGTGGGCGTTGGGCGCTGCCCTGGGCTGGGCCGGCGTAGTGGCCTGTGTTGCCCCGATCGCGCTATTCGGCGGCCTGCTCGTCACCCTGTCCAGCGGCGGCACACCCTATCAGGCTTGGCCTCTGCTGGGGAACCTGTTGGGCGTTCTGCTCAGCCTGGCCGCGACGGCGCTCGCCGATGAGCTGCTTTTTCGTGGCTATCCCTTTCAACGTCTGATTGAGGCGGCGGGCCCGACCTCGGCGGCTTTGCTGATGACGGCCTTGTTTGCTTACGCCCGTGAAGGCCCGGCTTCTACGCCCGGCAGTGTGCTCGCGACCGTCTTGCTGGGGCTTCTGCTGGCTGTGGCCTATCTCCGTACACGGGCCGTGTGGGTTGGCTGGGGCTTCGGCTTTGCGTGGATGGCGAGCATGGCCGTGCTGTTCGGCCTGCCGATCAGCGGCTCTACCGGGTTTTCACCCATCTTCTCTGCTTACGCAGCGGGCCCCGCCTTGCTGACCGGCGGCGCCTACGGCCCGGAGGGTTCCGCGCTGGCTTCACTCGTGCTGCTGCTGTTGTTGTGGGTCACGGCTCGGGCCACGCGCGAGTTGCGCCATCGCTGGGCGATGCCCGAGATTGTCGGGGCCGGGCTGCCGGTCAACCTAGACGCCCTGACCGAACGGCAGCATCGTGAGGCCATGGGACCGGGCGGGCTCTCCGCACCGCCTGCCGCGGTCACCCTGGTTCAGATCCAGCCCGTCACCTCCCGTGAACCCGCGGCAGGTCTTCCAGCACCGTCAGACGCGCCCGCTTCGCCCCAATCAATTCCACCCAGGCCGCTGCCTCTTGATCGCTCCGAACCATAGTTCATTCCTTGATTTCGAGCCTTCGTTACCTTCGTATCACCGTGTCAATCGGGCGACTTGCGTACTCCTATGCGGGCGGTGCATCCTAATTTCAATTGCCCGATCCACCATGGAGGGCGCGATGCCTCCCGCACGTTTGCCTCGTCTGCTGTCCCTGCTCGCAGCCGCTTTCTGCGCGGTTGCAGTGCATGCCCAGGTCTTTACCGTCAGCACGGAGCAGATCGAGGGCCGGTTTCTCCAGTTTCAGCCGACCCACGTGGTACTGCCGGCGATGCACGCCGGCCCGTTCACGTACAACGGCCTCCAGCGAACTCTCGCATCCGAACAGGGCTATGCCATGCGGCCCTTGCCGCTGGCCAGCAAGGGCCTGGTGCTGGTGGCAAACGGGGCCTTGTCGCCTACGGGCTCTGACTATGTGACCGAGCTGAACAGCAAAGGCATCTCGGCACGGCCGGGCGATCGCGTGATTGTCACCAAGATCACCTTCAACAAAGATCGCCTGATCCTTGAGTTCAACGGCGGCCCCGACCTGCCGCACAAGTACCTGCGGCACTTGCAGGTGGGAGCCGGCGGCGGATTTGTGCCCGTGGCGCGCGACAATGGCGAGCAGGCCACGGGCTCTCGGCTAACGCTGATCTTTGCCGGCGGTGTACCCAATGTGACGGGCGACGAGGTTAAGGCGCTGATTGCGCCAGTGGTCGGCTTCGGCGAAAAGTCGCCGATCGAGGCCTATGTAGAAACCCTGCCGCCGTTTCTGAAAAAAGCCATCCTGGATCACCGGGTGCTGGTCGGTATGGATCGCGACATGGTGCTCCACGCACTCGGGTCGCCGGTGCAAAAGGTACGGGAGCGCGATGGGAGCCGCCCATTCGAGGAGTGGATCTACGGGACGCCTCCTGAAAAGACGCAGTTTGTGCGCCTGCAGGGCAACCGCGTCACGCGCGTGGAGGAGGCTGCCGTCGGTACCAGCCCTACCGTTCGCAGCGCCAACGAAGTAGGCAACTACTGGGAAACGCAGGCCGATGGCGGCGCAAACGTCCGCCTGGTACAGTTGGGCGACCGTTCGGAAGCGGATCGCCTGGCCCAGAATGCCCCCACCTCGGCACCCCCGACCCTTCGCAAACCCGGCGAAACGCTGCCGATCGACAAGAACCCGCAGCAGCCGTCCATGGGTCCAGTCCAGTTTCCGCCGGGCACAGCCGGCCGGGGCAGCTCCGGCAGCCCTCCAGACGGGACTGGAGGCAGCGGGGGGAGCACTCCCCCGGACCC
>CAXTWU010000010.1:0-15850 GCA_964248025.1 uncultured Acidobacteriaceae bacterium
GAAGGAGCAGGGCGAGGCGCTTGATGGTTGCCGCGCTGCCGATGAGCAGGCCGGTAATACGGCCGGGCCAGAAACGCGGCTCGGGGGCGGGCTCGGACTGATGGCTGCGGGCTGGTACTGGGTCGGCCGAGGGCAAGACCTCCGGCTCGGGGGCGGGCTGAGGAGGATGGACCCCTGCGCCGGGCGGCTGCGCGGGAGGAAGTTGCCGGATGAGGGCGGCGCAGCCGAGCAGAAGCAGGGCGGTCATCAGGAGGTCGCGCTGGCCGGTATCGATCAAGCCGTCGCGACCGTGGATCAAGGAAAAGAGTGAGGCGGCATAAAGCGCGGCAAAACGCCGGCCGGGGCCGCAGATGGAGGCCATGGCAAGGCCGATGAGGAGCAGCAGGCCGAGGTCGTAGAGCCGCCAGGCAAGGGCGCTTTCACCAAGAAAACGCATGACGAGCGCCTGCGCTGCGTAGGTGCCGGGCAGGTTGAGGTCGATGATCTGCCGGTAGGGGGCCCAGCCGTGCCGGGTGAGAAAGACGATGTAGTGGAACAAGGGGGCATCGCCGACCAGCGGCCAGCGGAGCGTGAGAACAACAAAGGCGGCGAGTTCGAGGAGAAGAAGGAGCGAGAGCAGAGTCAGAAATGGCTGGACCGCTCGCCCATGGCGGGTCGCGGGGCTGCGGGGCGCAGGGCTGGCGGGGCCGGAGCCCGGCGTGGGAATGGCGGCTGCACTGACAGTCGGGCCGGGTGCCAAGCTTTGTGGGGAGCTTGGGGCCGAGCTTGGGGCCGAGCTTGGGGCCGAGCTTGGGGCCGAGCTTGGGGCCGAGCTTAGGGCGGAGCTTGGGGCCGAGTTCGGAGCCGAGCCTGGCGTTGGGCTGGGCGGTGATTGAGGCATCAGGCTGGGCGGTGATTCACGCATGGCGCCGGGCCGGGTGCCAGGCGTCGCACCGGGCCGATATACTCGCTGTGCCAAACGATCCACCTATTAGAAAAGAAGCTAGCCAAGGCATGCTAGCCGGGAAAGCGGGAAACCTTTGAGCCATCGCTTCAGCCATCGTATGTCACGCCGCACTTTTGGACGCCTGCTGGGAGCGGGGGCGGTCGCGACCCTGCCGCCTTCCCTGCCTGTTGCCGGAGCGATGCAAACCGGCTCGCCCGCGGGAAGGGGCAAGTTTCCGGAGGGTTTCCTGTGGGGTTCGGCGACCGCCGCGTACCAGGTGGAGGGCGCCGTGAGTGCGGATGGGCGCGGGGTGTCGATCTGGGACACGTTCTCGCACACGCCGGGCAAGACCCACGACGGCGACACGGGAGACGTGGCCGACGACGACTATCACCGTTACAAGGAAGACATCGCGCTGATGAAAAATCTGGGGCTGAAAACCTGCCGGTTTTCGATCGCATGGCCGCGGATTTTTCCGAACGGAACGGGCAAGCCGAACCCCAAGGGCCTGGACCACTACCAACGGTTTGCCGACGCGCTGCGCGAGGCCGGCATCGAGCCGTTCTGCACCTTGTACCACTGGGACCTGCCGCAGGCGCTCGAAGACAAGGGCGGCTGGCAGAACCGGGCGACCTCGGAGGCGTTTGCCGCCTACGCCGGCTACACGGCGGGCAAGTTGTCGGACCGGATCAGCCACTTTATGACGATGAACGAGATCGCAACGTTTACGGACCTGGGGTATGGCTCGGGCGGGCACGCGCCCGGGCTGAAGCTCGCCGGCACACAGGCCTTTGCGCAGGTGTGTCACAATGCGGTGCTGGGGCATGGGCTGGCGGTGCAGGCGATTCGCGCGTCGGCGAAGCCGGGGACGCAGGTGGGGCTGGCGGAGAACATCGCATCGACCACGCCGGTGATTGCGACCGAGGAGCACATTGCGGCGGCGCGTACAGCCATGCGCGAGGAGAACGCGCGCTTCCTCAACGTGGTTGAAACGGGACGTTACACAGACGCCTACCTGAAGGGACTGGGGCCGAACGCGCCGAAGTTTACGGACGCCGATTTGAAGGCGATTGCAAGTCCGCTCGACTTTGTCGGGATCAACGTGTACGTGGCGACCTGGGTGATGGGGGACCCCACCAGGGAGCTGGGTTACACGGTGGTACGGCAGCCCTCGTCGTACCCGCACATGTTTTCAGATTGGCTATTTGTGGGGCCGGAAGCGTTGTACTGGGGGCCCAAGCTGGCGCACGAGGTGTGGGGGCTGAAGACAATCTACATCACGGAAAACGGCGCGTCGTCGAACGACACATTGAATGCGCAGGGGCAGGTCATTGACATCGACCGGGTGATGTACCTGCGGAACTACCTGACGCAGTTGCAGCGCGGTGTGAGCGAGGGAGTGCCGGTCAAGGGGTACTTCCTGTGGAGCCTGCTGGATAACTATGAATGGGCGGATGGGTATGAAAAGCGGTTTGGGATCACTTACGTCGATTTCCACACGCAAAAGCGGACGCCCAAGCTGAGCTCGCACTTTTATAAGAACGTGATCGCGGAAAACGGGGTCGGGTAGGCAGTGGTCGTTTAGTTGCGAGCCTATTTATAAATCGACACGCCTTCACTGGGCTGCTTGCAAGGATAGTTAGGTCTTATCGCGCCCGATCCTCTCCGCCTTTGGTTCACTTGGACCGAAGTTGTATATGACTCCTGCATGGAAGCACGCCTGTAAGCTCACTTCCTGCAATGGTTTTACATCGCGCAGGACCGTTGTTTCCAGTTCCAAGCGGCCTTTTGACAGATCATAGGCAGCTTGTAGGTTGACCCAGAACTCCGCGGAGGTCCCGAAAAAGCGCGCGAGGCGCAGGGCGGTATCGGTTGGGACGCCGCGTCGACTGTGGACGATCTGACCGACGCGAGTCGCAGGCATCCGGTCCGCATCGCCAGATGATTGGCACTGATCGCCATCGGCTTTAGAAATTCCTCCTGCAATATCATTCCTGGATGCGTGTTACACCCTCGATGCGCCAACCTTTCGCCGGCTTGTGAACAGTCATCGCCCCTTCTCCAATCAGTGGTAATCCACGATTGGTACGTTATACGCCCCGCCTTTGCGCCAGACAAAGCAGATTCGCCATTTGTCGTTGATGCGGATGCTGTACTGCCCTGCACGGTCGCCTTTGAGGAGTTCCAGATGATTGCCCGGCGGCACTTGCAGATCAGACAACATGGGGGCTGCCGCTAACTGGTCCAGTTTGCGAAGCGCAATTGCCTGCATCGCTCCCCTGTCTGCTTTTTCGATGGATGAATGGATCCGACGTAGCCTCGTCTTTCAATGACTGGATCACAGTCTTCAGGATATCGCGGCACGCCGTTACGCACCGCGATACACATCGCATGGGAGATAAACTAGCGTCATGCTTCGCCGGATTTTTTTCATGATGTTGCTTTTTCCAATCCTTGCTTTCGCCCAAAAGGGGGCTCCGAGGGCCACGGTGATTCGACCGACAACCCTCTACATCCAGGGCGACACAGCTTCCGACAAAATCGGAACGGTGATGCCGGGGCGCGAGATGTCGGTGCTGGAACACTCGGGGCACTGGCTGCGCGTGTACGCCAACACGGATGAGGAAACGGTGCGGCAGGGAGACCAGCCGGCGTTTGGCGGCACGCAGGCGGCCCAACCGATCTCCGGGTGGATGGAGGACGCAAACGCGATTGCCGGCGACACGCCACAGGGAGAGGCAATCCTGTTCGGCGAAGCGATCTCGTGGGAGCAGTCGGCGAGTGGCCCGCATCCGCCGGCGGACGCGGCGTTGTCAGCGCGACGGCTGTACCGGATGGACGCGGAGTTGTTCCCGGCGGGCCCGCGGGCGGCAGAGGCGGCGTGGCGCTCGGCGGATATCCGGTGGCAGTTGCAGAAAGAAGATGCGGCGACGCTGCCTTCGGCCCACGAAAAGGAGAACTACCTGCGGCAGCTGCCCGATGAAGGAGAGATGAAGGGGATCCAAAAGCAGTTTCCCGGCAGTAAGTGGGCCGGCTATGCAGCGTATTCGCTGATCGATAACAAACTGTGCGGAGACTGGCAGGGGTCGGAGGGGTGCCCGGAGAAAGAAGCCGCCTTTTACCTGAAGTTTACGGATCAGTACCCGGACTCGCCGCGCGCACCGCAGGCTTTGTACGAGGCGGCATGGCGACTGGCCTGCGCGGGGGATATGTGGGCGTCAGATGGGAATGATCATCGCGCCGCGGAGGACCGCAAGCGCGCAGCGGAGATCGCCGGGCAGTTACTGGGCAGGTACGGCTCGACGGACTATGCTGCCCGCGGGGCAGGGCTCGATTACAAGGTGCAGCACGGGATTCCGGTGTATGGCAGCGACCGGGAATAGCCCCGAATGGCGCGGTCGCGGATCGCAGCGGATCGCCATCCGAAGAACTGTCGCCAACAAACGGGTGATATAAAGAACCTGCCCGAACGCTCGAACCGTTATCGCGCCATTGCCGCCACCGCGCGCTTTGTGCCCAAAGGATCCCCCCGCCCCGTGAACGATTACGTCGTCTCTGTTCTGCTTGGCATTGTGGAAGGCCTTACTGAATTTCTGCCGGTTTCTTCAACCGCTCACCTGCGCATTGTGGAGGGACTGCTGCACCTGTCGCTCACGGACCCGTACTGGAAGATGTACACCATTGTGATCCAGCTGGGGGCGATCCTGGCGCTTGTGCTGTTGTTTTTGAGCCGCATTGTGACGTTTGTGCGGACCTTTCCGGCGGGCGAGGGGCGTGATCGCACGGTGCTGACTCACCCTCTGACGCTGGTGGCCCTGGCGTTTGTGAGCACGGCGGTGCCGGCCTTTCTGCTGCAAAAGGTGATCGGCAAGCACCTGGAAAGCATGGTTGTGATCGAGTGGGCACTGCTGATCGGCGGCGTGGTGATGTGGGCAGTGGACGCGTGGAGCGAACAGCGCGAAAACCCGACGCGCGACGTGGACTCGATGGGCCCGGGCCAGGCGGTATGGATCGGCTTGTGCCAGGTGCTGTCGGCGGTGTTTCCAGGAACCTCGCGGTCGATGTCCACGATTGCCGCGGGGCAGATCGCGGGAATGACCCGGATAGCGGCGCTGGAGTTTTCGTTCCTGGTGTCGATTCCGGTGATGGTGGCCGCGACCGGCTTTGACCTGCTGAAAACGGTGCACCCCAGTCACAAGTCGATGGCGAAAGCCGCAGCAGCCGGGGAAACGATCGCGCCGTTGCATGTTGACGCGCATGGCTACGTGATCCTGCTGATCGGGTTGGTGGTTTCGTTTTTCGTTGCGCTGGCAGTGGTGAGCTGGTTCCTGAGCTTTGTGCGGCGCCATGGGTTCACGGTGTTCGCGGTGTACCGTATCGCACTGGCCATCACCTTGATGGTCTTCGGCGCGCGCCTTTTCAGGGCGTAGGGTTCCGAGTCGCCGGCGGGAGACGGCGGGGAGCATGGGAGCGCACGGGTGCACGTGCCTGCGGACCAGTTTGCCTGAGCTATCTGGCACCGGCAACGAGAAAACACATTGGATGCTCACCCTTTTACGCCGGCTGCCGATAAAGAATGCAGAGCGGGCAGAGTGCCCGCTTGCGATGCCAAGCGGGCCGGCTGCTGCAGGAGACGTCGACGGATGTGCCGTGCACTTCCCGCTTCAAGCTTCCATGTTCTGCATTGCGTACGCCGCGAAGGAGTGTCCATGACGACCGAATCTGTTTACCCCATGCTTGTTGTTGAACATCAAACCGGAAAGGTGCATGCACAGCTTTTTCTGCGAAACCCACCGGCGCGCGGCCGCTTTCACGCCTTTTTTGCTGATGCAGTAGGCCACTTGGCAGGCAACCTGGCTTACGGCATCACCTGGGGGCTTTGCGGCCTGCTTGAGCTGGGCGACCCCGGCCCACGTGGATCGGCAGAGGTCGCGGCTTCCCTGCCCTCACTCGCAGAGGTGCCGGTCCGTGCAGCGGAACTCCCGGCCATGGCAGGGAAGTCGTCGGCCAACCGGCCGGGACTGGAGATCGGGCCATACCCGGCGGCTGCCCGCCAGGTGACTTCCGTTGTTCAACCGGGTGCGTATCGGGGCTTGTAGCCAAGGAAAGCTGCCATACTGAAGGGGCTCTGGTGTCTGGCTGCTGATCCCGCCCATAAGGGGTGGAGGAACCGTTACGCCTTCCGCACCTGCTCATGAAGCCACTCACCCTCGCAGTTCCCTCCCCGGCCAGAGCCGGGCGCCGCGGTCATGAGATTGGCGGTCTGCTGCTGCTGCTCACCGCCGTGCTGCTTTTGTTGGCACTTGTTTCGTACCGGCCGTCGGACCCTTCGCTCGATACAGCGGGCGCGCTGGGGGTTGGGAACTGGACCGGCCGGATGGGTGCGGCTGCCAGCGACCTGCTGCTGCAGGCAGAAGGTGCCGCAGCTTTTGGTCTCCCGCTGCTGCTGGGGGTACTGGGCTGGGCACTGCTTCGCCCCCGCGTGGCTGAACGGCGGGCCGAGTTTCGGGTGAAAATAGCCGGGCTGCTGCTGGCGGCGATCGTGGGCCCGGCGCTGTTTGCCATGCTGCCGGGCCATCCCCTGCTGTTCGGGGCGGTGCCGGCGGGGGGGGTGGCCGGGGCGCTGCTGCTGGACTCGCTGGTGACCTGGATCAATGTTCCCGGGGCCTGCGTCCTGCTCTTGTTTCTTGCGGGGATGGCCGTGTACCTGCTGTCTTCGTTTACATTTGCGACCTCGCGGGAGTGGGTGCTGGTGCGCTTTGCTTTTGTTCAGAGCTGGCGCGATCGCTGGGCGAACCGGCGTGCGGCGCGCGCCCATCGCAAGCAGCTGAAGGCGGAGGCGAAGACCCTGCGCCGGCAGCTGGAGCTCGACGAAAAGGCGGACGAGAGGAACGGAGCCCTGCCAAACACTTTGGACGCCGGGGATCACTTTGACAGGGAGGACGGGTCGGTGGCCGCGGCTAACGAGCCTGCGATGCAGTTCTTGCAGGTGCCCGTGCGCCGGGGGAGCTTTGCGGACGTTGACGAGCGGCCGGCGATGGCTTCGGGCTGGGACGACGACGCGTTCGACGGGGGCGAGCCGCCGGCTGCCGTGGCGACGCGGGTCAAGATCTTTGAGGAAGCGGCGGAGATCGAGGCCGTGCCTTTGCGGCCAGAACTGGCCTTCCCGGCCAAGGTCGAGGAGCCGAAAACCTCCGCGGTGCTGTTTGGGCAGCGCGCCGATGCCGCCCCGGAGGCCCGGCCGGTGACGCTGACGGCACGCTCGGTCACGGGCTTTGAAAGCACCTACAAACTGCCACCGACCACGCTGCTGCACCGTTCGGAACAGTCGCACACAGTTCGCGAGGATGCGCTGCGGCTGGAAGCCGAGGTGCTGGTGCAGAAATGCGGCGAGTTTGATGTCAACGGGCAGGTGACGCAGATCAACCCGGGGCCGGTGGTGACGACGTTTGAGTTCCGGCCGGACGCGGGGGTGAAGTACTCGCGCATTACCGGGCTGGCGGACGACCTTGCGCTGGCGATGGCGGCCGAGTCGATCCTGATTGAGCGTATGGCGGGCAAGTCGACGGTCGGCATCCAGGTGCCGAATGCGGAGCGCGAAACTATTTCGCTGCGGGACATCGTGGAGTCGGAGCCGTTCGCGACTTCGAAGTCAAAGGTCGCGATGGCAATGGGTAAGGACATTAATGGACGGGTCATCGTGGCCGACCTGGCGACGATGCCGCACGTCCTGATCGCAGGCTCGACGGGTTCGGGCAAATCGGTCGCGATCAATGCCATGATCATGAGCGTGCTGTTCAAGGCCACGCCGGAGCAGGTGCGGCTCATCCTGGTGGACCCGAAGCGCGTGGAGCTGGGGATGTATGAGGGCGTACCGCACCTGTTCACGCCGATTATCACCGAGCCGAAGCTGGCGGCCAACGCGCTGAAAAACGCCGTCCGCGAAATGGAACGGCGGCTGAAGCTGCTGGCTTCGCGCTCGGTGCGCAACATTGACCAGTACAACCGGCTGTTCGACCTGGAGCCGACGCTTTGGGACGAACAGGGGGTCGAGGAAAAACCGCTCCCCTACATCATGATCATCATCGACGAGCTGGCCGACCTGATGATTCTGGATAAATCGAATGTGGAGGAGGCGATCACGCGGCTGGCGCAGATGGCCCGTGCCGTCGGCATTCACCTGGTGCTGGCGACGCAGCGGCCATCGGTCGATGTGATTACGGGGCTGATCAAGGCGAACGTGCCGACGCGCATGAGCTTTCGCCTGGCGACCAAGATCGATTCGCGCACCATTTTGGACGCGAACGGGGCCGAGTCGCTGCTGGGCCGCGGCGACATGCTGTTTTTGCCGCCGGGCACTTCGCGGGTGCAGCGGGTGCATGCGCCGTTTGTGACGGAAAAGGAAATTGCCGGGGTGGTGTCGTTCTGGAAGGCGCAGGGCGAGGCGCAGTACGTGGAAGCGTTTCTCCAAGCGCCAAAGGACGCGAACGGGCGCGACTTGGAAGGGGACGGCAGCGATCCGGTCAACGAGAACGATCCCTTGTTTGATGACGCGGTACGGCTGGTGTTTGAATTCGGAAAGGCGAGCACGTCGCTGTTGCAGCGCAGGATGCGCATCGGCTACGGCCGGGCCGCGGCGCTCATTGACATGATGGAGCGCGACGGGCTGGTCGGGCCGCCCGAGGGATCGAAGCCGCGGGAGCTGCTGAAGGGGGCGGGATGGTTGCAGGAGAGCGACGAGGCCATGCGGTAGCGAGCTGCTAAACCTGTGCCCCTCCGGCAGCGGTCAGGATGTCGTCATTCGCCGCTCTTTGTTGACAAGAACCCGCCACGAAGCGGCTTGCGGCCGCTTAAGCCACTTTCTCATCGCGCAGCGCCCGCCCTGTCAGAATGGCTAGGCGCGCAGCCGCTAACCGCCGTGCTCGCGGCCGCGCAGGTGCAGAAGGTCGCGCTGGTAGATAAACGAGACCAACAGCAGCAGGACCCCGAGACCAAGAAACGACAGGATGCGAAAGCCCTGGCTGAGGGCCCGGGTATCGAAGGCGAAGACCTTGACGGCGGCCAGGGTGAGCAGCGCAAGGGCCTGCCAGCGAAGAAACGCCCATCGGATGAGGAATCCGAGCGCGAGCAGCGCAACGCCGAGCAGGGCGGCCCAGGCGGAGTAGGAGAACTGCTCGGCCGTGCCGCCGGTGCCGGCCCAAAACGTGTGGATCTCAAGGCCGCCGGCCAGAAGAAGCAGGATGGAGGCGAGCAGGGCGGCGCCGGCGGCGGCAGCGGTCCAGCCGGTCGAGTCGGTTGATGGGGCCGGGTTGCCGGCTTGCTGGGTTTCCGCGTGGTGGCGCGCGGCGATGCGAACAACGAACACGGCAAGCGAGACGAGCAGCAGAAAGAGCCCGAAACGCGCGTTCCACAGGACGTGGCGCGGATTGCTGAGGCTGCCGACGAGGGAGTCAACAAGCAGCAGGAGGGTGGCTGCCCCGAGCAGCAGGGCGCTGGGCAGGGGCGAGCGCAGGGGGGCGGGGCAGCCCGGGCGCAGGCTGAGGAGCAGAAGGATCGCAGCTTCAACGGCCCACCCGGGAACCGTGGCTGCACCGGGCAGAAGGGTCCAGCAGCCAAAGGCGGCGAAGGCGGCAAACAAGGCGGCGTGCATGCCGAGGAGCGGGGTGGCGTGAACGCCTGGAATGCGGGCGGCGGCCCGCGTGCGACCCGAAAGGGTAGCTGCGGCAAACCACAGGGTGAAGCCGAGCGGGAGCCAGTCCCGAAGCGAGCCTGGGAAGCCGGCGAGGGCCGGCACGAGGCACCAGAGTTCGAAGTAGCTGAACGCGGCGTTGGCCAGCGCAAAGGCCGCAAGTTCGCGGGAATCGGCAACGGCCAGGATGGGTGAGTTTTCTGTGCCGGTGTGTGGGGGGGTGGAGTGTTGGGCGAAAGCCACGCTGTCGGCCCTGACTTCGGCAGCACGGTTCCTTGGGGCATGGTGTACAGCGGCCTCGGCGCCGGGGCGGATGGGGGCAGGGCGCAGAGTCGGAAGAAAGATGGAGGCTAGGGAAAACAAGGCGAAAAACACCAGAGTCAGGGATTGCCCGGTGACGGCTTGGTGCGTGGCCCGGAGCGAGGATGCGTGGAGAGCCAGCGGCAGCAGATAGCTGGCCGTGCCGAGAAAAGCCGCGCCCAGCAGACGGGGCCAGCGGCGCAGGGCTGCCAGGGTGAGCAGACCGGTGTTGAGAAGCAGCAGGTAGACGCCGAGAGCGAGCACGGAGGCCTGCTCGCCGCCCAGCAGGGCAGGGGTGAGAAAGCCGCCAACGGCGACATAAAGGGCCAGGACGTCGGAACGCTGCGCCCAGCAAAGCAAGCCGTTGCCGGCGGTCACCAGCACCATGCCGGCAAAAGCAGGGGGGTAGCCAAGCAGGTGAAACACCGAGTAGGCGGCCCAAAGCGAAAGGTAAAGCATGCCCGTGCCGACTGCCTGGAGCGAGTAGGCGAAGACAGGGTAGCCGCGACGGCGAAAACGGCCCGACCAGGCGATAACGAGCAGGCCCGCGACGAGGCCCACCCCGACGCGCGCAAGCGGGCCCAGCCACTGGCGGTCAAAGGCATACTTGAGGCACCAGGCGACGCCAATGAGCAGGGCCACGATGCCGATGCGATTGAAGACCTGTGAGCCGATGCGGGACTCAAGCGACGGTTGCTCAGGCGGAGTAAAGGAGAGCGCCGGCGCGGAAGGCATCGGGGGCGCCGGTTGCGTCGGGACCCGGGGCTGCGAGGAAGCGGACGAGCTTGTAGGACGGGTGGCCGGGAGAAGACTTTCAAGGCGCGCCACCCGGGCTTCGAGGGTAGCCACTTCCCGCCGCAACTGCCTGTTTTCTTCTGCGTCCATCCCCTGCATTCCTGCAATGTAACGTTTTCCAGCCCTGGCCGGTGCGGGGGAGTGGTTCGGGAGTTGGCGCGCTTTATGCCAAAGATGCCATTCGCTCCCAAAACACTGTTACATCGGTAATTATGGTTTAGCTTACGGCTGGGGTATCTTGCCGGTATGCGGGTTTCAAGATGGGACACCCACGCCGGGCCTCACGCGAAGAACGCCGGGGCAGATCCTCAGCCCGCCGGGATGGGTGTGGCTAAGCCGACAGAGGATCCAGTGCTGGATCTCGCGACTTTCGCAGCGTTCCGGGATGTGCTGGACCCCCAAACCCTGGCTGACATTTATCGCGAGTTTTTGCATACCACCGCGGCGCGGGTAGCGGCCTTGCCGGGCCTGCGCGACCGCGGCGAAGAACTGGGGAGGCTGGCTCACACGCTGAAAGGAACCGCGGGCATGCTGGGAGCCAACCGGGTGGCGGCGCTGGCGGCGCGGTTGGAGCAGGAGCTGCCCGGGAAGCCTGATCTCCGGCAGACTGCCGATGAACTGGCCAAAGCGTGCACGGAGCTGCGGGTGGCGCTGGGCCGGGAGCGGGTGGCGCTATGAGCAGGCCCGGGGAGTCTGTGCTGGCCGAGCGTGAGCTCGCGGGGAGAGCCCCTATTCGGATTCTGATTGCCGACGACCACCCGGTGGTTCGAATCGGCGTACGTAACATGCTGGCAGCGCACTCTCAGTTCGAGGTCGTGGGAGAGGCGGAGGACGGACCGGAAACGGTAGCGCGCACGTTGGAACACGGGCCGGATGTGGTGCTGCTGGATGTGCAGATGCCGAACGCGGCCGGTTTCGACGTGGTGCGGGAGATTGCTCTCCAGGCACCGGAAGCCCATATCGTGCTGCTGACCGGGTCTATCCCGATGGACAAACTCCTGGAAGCATTTGGGGCCGGGGCGCGCGGCATTGTGCTGAAGAGCGCGCTGACCGAGCAGATTGCCGCCGCAATGCTGACGGTGATGGCGGGCCGCTACTGGGCGGACGGAAGAGAGATCGAAACGCTCGCGGAGGTACAAGCCGAGCTGCGCGCGCATAACAAGCCGGAAACGACGGAGCGCTTCAACCTGACGCGACGGGAACTGGAGGTGGTGGGGCTGATTGTGAAGGGCTACTCCAACCGCGATATCGCGAAGGAATTCAACCTGAGCGAGGAAACGGTCAAGCGCCACCTGTCGAACACATTTGAAAAGATGGGCATTTCAACACGTCTCGAGCTGGCCATTATGGCGATCGAGAAGAAGCTGGTCGCTCCCGCGGCCGAGGCACCGTAGCCTCTGTTGCGGACCACGATCCGGTTCCCGAAGTGGGTCCGGTTGCGCGGGTGGTTTGCAGAAATGCTGGACCTTCCCTGCGAATGACGGCATCTCTGTAAGGCGGACCATTACAGCCGGCATGCGGCTGAACGCAGTTTTGCTGCGTGGAAACGGATCAAACATGTACAACTTTCTGAAGCAGAGCCCTGCCCTCCTACTACTGCTGGCGACTACCGCCCACGGGCAGGTGATGAACCCGTCGGCAACCGATCATTTTCCGCAGGGGCAGGGCCCTTCGACGGTGCGCGACGGCGTCCCGGTTTACAAGATCCAGGTGGTGGGTCGCGACATCCCGGCGATCAACTACTTCCATCGCTCGGGCTCAACCAAGATCGGCTTTGAAGGCACGGCACTGCTGCCGGGAGCCAAGGGCTATGCCACCGTGGAAAGCAACAAGGGGCAGGTTTCAATCAACGCGCACCTGGAAGGCTTGACGCCGGCCAACGGCTTCGGCGTGGAATACCTGACATATGTGATGTGGGCGATCTCGCCCGATGGAGCGCCGCAGGCCCTGGGCGAGGTGCTGCCGAGCGGCAGAGACAACAAGGTGGATCTGAAGGTGACGACCAACCTGCAGGCGTTTGCGCTGATTGTGACGGCGGAGCCGTACTTCTACGTGAGCATGCCAAGCGACGTGGTGGTGATGCAGAACGTGGTGCTGAAAGACAAGACCGCGGGCATCATCGACACGGTGAATGCCCATGCGACATTGCTGCCGCGCGGTACGTATGCAACGACCGAAGGTGCCAACACGGTCGCCAATCCAATCACGCGCAACGACCACTCGCCGCTGGAGCTGTACGAGGCTATCAATGCGGTGCAAATCGCCAAGGCGGCCGGGGCGGACAAGCTGGCGGCAGAGACCTATGCAAATGCGCTGCAGAGTCTGCAAAACGCGCAGGCGATGGACAACCGCAAAAGCGAACGAAAGCAGGAGATCACCTTTGCGCGGGCAGCAGTGCAGTCGGCCGAAGACTCGCGGGTGATTGCCATCCGCAGGCGCAGGGAGATGGACGCGGCGGCGCAGCAGCAGGCACGCGAACAGGCGCAACAGGCCGCGCAGCAGTCGGCGCTGGAAGCGCAGCAGGCCCGCTTGCAGGCGGAGCAGGCCGCGATGGAACGCTCCAGGGCGCAGGCGCAGGCCGCCCAGGCCGAGGCCCAGGCTGCAGCGGCGCAGCTTCAGGCCGCTCAGGCCCAACAGTCGCAGCAGCAGGCCGTTGACCAAACAGCGCAAATGCGGCAAAAACTCCGGGAACAGTTGAACTCCGTGCTGAACACGCAGGAAACGGCGCGCGGCCTGATCGTAAATATGTCGGACGTGCTGTTTGATACGGGCAAGTACACGCTGAAGCCGGATGCCAAGGTGAAGCTGGCGCGAGTTTCGGGCATTTTACTGGCGTATCCAAGTCTGAAGGTGCAAGTGGAGGGTTACACGGATAACGTGGGCGGACAGGAGTACAACCAGAAGCTGTCGGAGAACCGGGCGCAGGCCGTGGGGGACTTCCTGGTGAGCCAGGGTGTACCGCTTGCAAATGTGACGGCGACGGGATTCGGAATGAACAACCCGGTGGCCGACAACAACACCGCGGCAGGGCGCGCACAGAACCGGCGCGTGCAGCTGGTGGTGTCGGGTCAGGCGATCGGGGTGGAGCAGCAGGCCGAGCCCTCGGGCGGCACCAGCGCCCCGGCGGGTGGGCAGCCGCCGCAGTAGCCGATGCGATGACGAGAAAGGGACCGCCCTGGGGCGGTCCCTTTTTCCTTGGGCCGACGCATCCAAAGCGTGAGAAGGATCGGAAAAGCTTATGCGGATTGCGTTTCTGGGGTTGGGCAGGATGGGCAGCGCGATAGCCGGGCTGCTGGTGAAAAAGGGGTACGAGGTAGCGGTCTGGAACCGGTCGGAAGGCCCGCGCGTTAAGCTGGCCGAACTGGGAGCGACAGCGGCCGGGACACCGGGGGAAGCCGTGGGCGGGGCACGCGTCGTGTTCACGATGCTGAACGATGATGCGGCGTTGGAAGAAGTGCTGTTTGCGCAGGGCGCGCTCGACAGCATGGCAAAGGGCGCTGTTCATGTTTCGATGTCGACCATCAGCGTTGCCCTGGCGGAGCGGCTGGAGACCGAGCATGCCGGGCGAGGGCAGGGCTACCTGGGGTGCCCGGTGTTTGGACGGCCGGAGGTGGCGGAGCAGGGCAAGTTATGGCTGGCCGTCGCGGGCACCGACGGGCTGCTTCTCGAGATAACGCCCGTGCTCCATGTGTTTTCGCGGGGGATCTCGGTGGTGGGGGAGCGTCCCAGCCAGGCACATGCGCTGAAGCTGGGGGGCAACTTCCTGATTACGGCCATGATCGCCTCGTTGTCGGAGGCGTTTGTGTTTGCGGAGCACTCGGGCATCGACCAGGACCAGTTCCTTGAAACGGTAAACAGCGCGCTGTTCCAGTCGCCATTTTATGCAAGCTATGGGCAGGTGATGCTTCACCCGCCGGAGATAGCAGGGGCGACCTTGGCGCTTGGCGACAAGGATACGCGGTTGTTTCGGGAAGCGGGCAAGGAGATCGAGATGCGGACGCCCATGGCCGATATCTTTCAACAGCACTTCAACGCGGCGATGGAGCAGGGGTCGGCCAGCGAGGACTGGGCCGCCGGATACCTGAACCTGGTGCGTTTGCAGGCCAAGGGGCTGGATCTATGAGCGGACCCGGGGCTCAGGTTGGGAATCAACTTAGGGATCGGCTGGTGCTGATCACCGGGGCGAGCGGTGGCATCGGCGAGGCCTGCGCGTACGCCTTTGCGCGCGAAGGAACGCGACTGCTGCTTTTGGCCCGGCGCAGGGACCGGCTGGAAGCGTTGCGCCCCAAGCTTCTGGAAGCCGGGGCAGCTGCAGTGCGTGCACTGGAGATGGATGTGCGGCAGCAGGCGGAGGTGGCGAAGGCGATCGGGGCGCTGCCGCCGGAGTGGGCGACGATCGACATCCTGGTGAACAATGCGGGGTTGTCGCGGGGCACGGATAAGGTCTACGAAGCAGACATCGAAGACTGGGACGAGATGATCGACACCAACGTCAAGGGGCTGCTCTATGTGACGCGGGCAGTGGTGCCAGGCATGGTGGAGCGCGGCCGGGGCCACGTGATCAGCATGGGCTCAACCGCGGGCGAGATGACGTACCCGGGGGGTGCGGTGTACTGCGCGACCAAGGCGGCCGAGCGTGCAGTGAGCGAAGGCTTGCGGCTGGATCTGCTGGGCACGCCGGTGCGGGTGACCTCGGTGGATCCGGGCGCGGTAGAGACCGATTTTTCGCGGGTCCGTTTCCGCGGCGACGAGGAGAGGGCAGCCAAGGTATACGCGGGAATCACACCGCTGACGCCGGAGGACGTGGCGGAAACGATCGTGTGGACCGCGTCGCGTCCAGCGCACGTGAATATCGCACGGGTGCTGCTGACGTCCATTGACCAGGCGAACTCGCTTTCCTTTCATCGCAAGCCGGCTTAGCCGGGCATCAAAAGGCCGTCAACTGCGGGCATGCCGAACTACCTGCGAGAGGAAAACAGCATGAAGCGATGGACAATGCCGGCGTTTGGGATCGACCGGCTGGCGATGGAGGAGACGCCGGTGCCGGTACCTGGGCCGGGAAAGGTGCTGGTGCAGGTACGGGCCTGCTCGCTGAACTATCGCGACCTGATGACCGTGACAGGCCGGTACAGCTCGAAGCT
>CAXTWU010000010.1:15950-27391 GCA_964248025.1 uncultured Acidobacteriaceae bacterium
ACGGTGCTGATCCAGGGTACGGGCGGGGTGTCGATCGCGGCCCTGCAGCTGGCCAAGGCAATGGGGGCACGGGTGATCGGGACCTCGGGCAGCGACGAAAAGCTGGAACGGGCCCGTTCGCTGGGGCTGGACGCCGGGGTGAACTACCGGCAAAGGCCGGACTGGGCAGCGTGGGCGCTGGAGCAGACGGGGGGCGCGGGAGTGGACCTGGTGGTCGAGGTCGGCGGGGCCGGGACATTCAACCGGTCGTTGGCGGCAGCGCGCACGGGCGGCGCGGTGGCGCAGATCGGGGTGCTGTCAGCCAGTGACGAAGCGGCGGACGTGCGGCTGATCCTGCGCAAGCAGCTGCGGGTGCAGGGCATCTATGTGGGATCGCGGGCCGACTTCCTGGGGTTGAACCGGGCGCTGGAAGGCACGTTAATTCGGCCGGTGGTGGACCGGGAGTTCCCGTTCGCGGAGCTGCCTGAGGCTTTGCGGAGAATGGAAGCCTCGGCGCATTTCGGCAAAATCGTTGTTTCGATGTAGAACAATGGGGAACCGAATAGGGGTTACTTGCTGGCAGGCGAAAGAACGGCCACCGGTCACCCGAAAAGCGGCAATATCGGGTGACCCTTGCCTTACGCCAGGACACGGTGTACATTTTTCCCTTGCTATGGCAACGCTTACTTGCGCCCTGCATCTCACCACCGTCTAATCACAGGTGAAACGAAAAATCAATTTGGGAGGATCCCAGAATGCGAGTTCTTCGCCACGTTGTTCACGCAGTATCGTCGGTCTTTGGCTGTCACCATGAGCGCCTGACCCGGCCTTTCACCATCCAAAAGCAGAGCTACATGATGTGCCTGGAGTGCGGCCAGAAGGTGTTCTACTCGATGGAAGAGATGCGTCCGCTGTCGCGCCGCGAAGTGCGCCGGATGCATGCGGTGAGCGCGGGCGTCATCCAGATGAAGCCGGTGCACGGCGAGCCTGGCGTGGCGGCTGCGACCGATCCGACGCTGGCGGCCTAGCCGCAGGTCGCGCCGTGCGTTCCGCGGGCGCTCCTGATCGCGCAGCGCCGGCAGCTTTCAAGATCAGGGACCGACTGAAACGGCAATGGCCTGCGACAGCACAGTGTTGTGCACCTGCGGGCCGTTTTTCGGACCCTTCTGAGAAGCCGTGGCGCCGGTCAGCTTCTCCGCAAGGTCGGCGGCGATCTCCTTGCCGTGGAAGCGGCCGTTCTCGATAAAGATCTCGTTGGTCCGGTTCCCTGCCACGATCACCCCGGCCAAGTAGATGCCAGGCACATTGCTTTCGTGGGTGAGCGGGTCGCAGACCGGGAGGCGGTCGTCGCCCTGAAGCTCGACCCCCAGTGACTGGAGAAAAGCAAAGTCCGGATGGTAGCCGGTGAGCGCGAAGACGAACTGGTTGGGGATACTTCGCAGGCCTCCCGGCGTTTGCAAGGACACGGAGTCAAGCTCGATGCGCACGACGCCCGTGTTGAAGAAAGCCGTAATTTCGCCGTTGGCGACGCGGTTGTTGAAGTCCGGCAGGATCCAGTATTTAACGTGGGCGTGCATCTCGGGGCCGCGATGGACCAGCGTGACGCGCGCGCCGTGCCGCCACAGGTCCAGGGCCGCGATGGCTGCAGAGTTCTTACCGCCCACCACCAGCACTTCCATGCCGAAGAAAGGATGCGGGTCGTCGTAGTAGTGCATGACCTTGGTGAGCTCTTCGCCGGGGATGCCGAGGTAGTTGGGCAGGTCGTAGTAGCCGGTAGCCACGATCAGCTTGCGTGCAACCATGGTAGCCTTGCGGCCGAAGCGGTCGGTGGTGGATACCCTGAACGCGCCGTCGGAGCCTGAGACTGCATGGACCTGGAGGTACTGCCGCACATCGAGCCCGAAGCGCTCGGCGACCTTGCGGTAGTACTCGAGAGCCTCGTTGCGGTTGGGCTTCTGGTTCTGGCTGGGAAAGGGCACCTCCCCGATCTCAAGCAGCTCAGGCGTGGTGAAAAAGGTCATGTGCGCGGGGTAATGGTAGATGGAGTTGCACAGGCAGCCCTTGTCTACCAGGACCACACGGAGGCCGAGGCGCTTGCTTTCCAGCGCGCAGGCAAGTCCCGTTGGTCCGGCACCGATGACCAGCAGGTCAAACATCTCTGGAGACGTCTCCGGAAACGTTTCAGGGGATTCCAGGAACTCCGTTGCGGTCGCGTCAGGCAGGCTCATATCTCATACCATAAGACGCAGGACCGGGCCCCCGCGATGCGGGCGACCGGCGGCGGGGAGTGACGTGGCCAATACTGAAGCAGGAACGCGGCAGGAACAGGATTCGCTGGGGTTTGTGGAAGTGCCGGCCGGGCGGCTGTACGGGGCGCAAACGCAGCGCGCGGTGGAAAACTACCCCATCAGCGGGCAGCGGGCACACCCGGCGCTGATTCGCGCCTTGGGGCTGGTGAAAGCGGCGGCCGCCGGGGCGAACCGCGAGCTGGGCCTTCTCGACGCGGAGCGGGCCGACGCGATTGTCGCGGCGGCTGCCGAAGTGGCTGACGGCCGGTGGAACGATGAGTTCGTGGTGGATGTTTTCCAGGCCGGGGCTGGGGTCTCGCTCCACATGAACACCAACGAGGTGGTGGCAAACCGGGCCAACCAGCTGCTGGGCGGCGCCCTGGGCGTGTATGACCGTGTGCACCCCAACGATCATGTGAACTACGGGCAGTCGACCAACGATGTGTTTCCGACGGGGATGCGGCTGGCGACCCTGCTGGCGCTCGAAGAGCTATACCCGGCGCTCGATGGATTGGCCGGGACCCTGGCGCGCAAGGCGGCGGAGTTCGACGGGGTCATGAAGTCGGGCCGGACGCACATGCAGGACGCCGTGCCGATCCGGCTGGGGCAGGAGTTTGCGGCCTATGGCCTGGCGATCGAGAAAGGCGTGCGATTTCTGCGGCTGGCCGCCGAAGGGCTGCGCGAGCTGGGCCTGGGCGGCTCGGCTGTGGGCACGGGGATCAACACGCACCCGGACTACCGGGCGAAGGCGGTTGCAAACCTCGCGCGGCTGAGCGGGCAGCCCCTCCGTCCCACGGCGGACATGCGCTGGGCGATGCAGTCGAACGCGGTCATGGGCGAGGTAAGCGGGGCCCTGCGCGGCCTGTCGCTGGAGCTGATCCGGATCTCGAACGATATCCGGCTGCTGTCGTCGGGACCGAACACAGGCTTTAACGAGATCTTTTTGCCGAGCCTGCAGCCGGGCTCGTCGATCATGCCGGGCAAGATCAACCCGGTGTTGCCGGAGCTGGTGGCCATGGTGGCGTTCCAGGTAATCGGCAGCGACACGGCAACGGCGATGGCGATCCAGGCGGGGCAGCTGGAGCTGAACGTAATGATGCCGACGATGGCGCTCAATGTCTTGGGCAGCATCACGATCCTGGCGAACACGGTGCGGCAGTTCGACACGCGGTGCATTGCGGGCGTTACGGCCCATGAAATGCGGTGCCGGGAGTACAGCGAAAAAACAGTCTCGCTTGCAACGGCCCTGAACCCGTATATTGGCTACGCGAAGGCGGCGGAGATCGTGAAGGAGTCAGTGGCGACCGGTGAATCAATCATCGGGCTGGCCCGGAAGCGAAAGCTGCTCAGCGAAGAGGAGATCGCCCAGATTCTCGACCCGTCGCGGATGACGGAGCCGCAGTACCCGCTGGAGGCGGCCCGCAAACGCGACAGCTAGAGCAGAACCACGGGGAGTGTGCTGCTTCCGAGCGGAATGGATTGCGACTTTTCCCGGCGGAAAAGCTCTATCCGGCTCGCCGGCTAGCAGGCGCCGACTGTGATCCCGCTGGAGGCGCAAGAGCGGCGCGAGAAGAGTGGGCGGCGCACCGATGCCGATTTCAGCGAATGTTTCTCACTGGGTGGTGGTGGTGATGGGCGCATACCTGGCGCTCACGGGTTTGCTGCTGCGGGACGCCGCAACAGCGCGGCCTTCGCGGCTCGTGGCCCCGCCAGGCAGCCGTTGGGCCTTGGGCAGCCGTTGGGCCGGGTGGGGGCGGCGCGGGGTGCTGATTGTGGCCGGCCTGCTGGCGGTGGGCTACGGACTGTTTCGGCTGCCGTAAGGCTTACTGACGGCCCCAACGGTAGACAAGGCCCAGGGTGAAGCCGAGGTTTTGCTGCGAGTCGGAGCCGTAGGTGGTCAGCAGGTAGTTGGGCATGAGCCGCACGGCAAGCGCCGGGCCCAGGTTGTAATCGACCGCCGCGCCCACGCTGACGGCCAGCTTGTTCCCGTCGGGGTACAGGCCCACGTTGGCCCCGTGAAGGGCGCCCAGACCGGTTGAAAAGTTGCCGTGAGCCACGCCCGCCAGTACCTGCGCGTTCCAGCTCCAGCGCTGGCTTTGGAAGAAGCGGTACTGCGGTCCGGCCATAAAGGTGTACTGACTGATGGACGGTTTGTAGACCTGGTAAGTGAAGTTGTTGGTGACGGCCGTGCCGTAATAGCCGCGGAAGTCGCCCGTGATGCCGAGCTTGGGGCGGACCCACTCGGTGATGCCGGCGTTCCAGGCCGCCTCCGTGTTGTGCTGCAGGTTGGGGCCGGGGCGAAAACGCAGGTAGCCACCGCCCAGGTAAGCTTCGTACTTGTGGGTGTAGGTGTCCTGCTCAATGGCCTGCTCGCGCATGCGGCGACGGGCCTGGACGCGAGCCTGAGCGTCGCGGAGGATGGCCGCTCGTTCGCCGGGCGTTTGCGGGGCGACGGAGCCGTTGATAGCGGCCGGTGCATTTTGGGTCGCATCGGTGGAGCTGTCCGGCACCTGGGCTGGCGCGGCTTGGGGCGTGGCCCGTGGCGCGGTTGGCGCCGGCGTGTTTTGGGCGTCCGGGGCGGGCGCGGAGCCCGTGGACTGCGCCTGCAAAAGAAGTGTGGAGCCGAGCAAAGGAAGCGTGACGAACGGGATACGGCAACGGCGGATCTGCAACAAACGGGTGAGCCTCCCACGGCGGAAACAGCTGGCAGGGTCGCGGCCGGAAACGCCCGGCAGGCCCGCTCTTATTAGAACACTGTTGGCCGGGCCTGCCCCTGCTACCAAATGGGGCAGTGAGAGGTCCCCGACAGGGCTAAACAACGCCGCGTGGGACAAGGATGGGGCTGGTGGACTGCAAGGGAACGGCCGCGCAGGTGGGATACTGGCGACAGAACCGCGAAACACCAAAGGGGAAAGCACATGCTGAAATTCTTGCTGGGCTTGTTGCTTGGTTTGCTGCTGCTGCCGGCGGCCGCCTGGGGGTGGCTGCGGTATGGGCACCCGCCGGTGGCAGTCACCGACCCTTCGCTGCCGTTTGAAAAGCAGATTGTGGACATAGCGCTCCATGCTCGGATCGACCGCCAAATGCCGGCGCACGCCGCCATGGCCGCAAGCCCGGCCAACCTGCTGCTGGGCGCGCAGGTGTATCGCGAGCAGTGTTCCACCTGCCACGGCGGGTATGGTTACCGTTCAGAGCTGGGCCCGCACATGTTTCCGCATGCCCCGCAACTTTGGGCTCCGCATGGGCATGGGGTGGTGGGCGTGAGCGATGACCCGGTGGGCGAAACCTACTGGAAGGTAAAGAACGGCATCCGGCTTTCGGGCATGCCTGCCTTTGCGGCGGTGCTGAACGAAGCGCAGATGTGGCAAGTATCGCTGTTGCTGGCCGACGCCGACAAACCCTTGCCGGCCGATGTGCTTAGAGCCGTGAAGCAGCCGCTGGTGGAGAGTGGCCGCCTGGAACGGATGGAGCCGGACGCGGCGGGTTCGCCGGGGAGAACCGATATCCCGGGGCAGCCGCGGCAGTGACCCTTGCCGTGGCCGTGTGCAGCGCAGGTTCCGGCGTGCGTGTTCCGAGACTTCTTACAACGCTACGGCAGGACGCGTCAGGATCCCGGGCCACTGCGGCGTTCTCATCGCGGTTGGTTGAGTGACCTGTGAATGGTTGTCCGGCTGACTCGGAGGGAGGTGAGGCGTTCTTAATACTTCGACTTAAGGGTATAAGTGATGCCGGTGGTGAACTGGAAGGAGTTTCGCGTGGTGGGTGGCTCGGCCGGCACCGGGTCGTTGAGGTAGCTGTCAATGGTGCCGACGGTAAACGCGACGTTTTTATAGAATGGGAAGGTAAGCGCGTCGGTTTCGCTGGCTGAGTAGTCCCGGACGTTGTTGAAGGTCGGCACATAGGCGATCTGCTGGTTAAAGACGATGCTGCGCGGTAGCTTCAGCAGATAGGTCGCCGAAATTGTGGAACCAATCAGGTTATGGCTGGTACCGGCCGCGCCGGCAATAAACTGCTGCTTTTCGTACTGAAGAGTCGCCTTCAGGTCGAGCTGTTGGGCAGGGCGCTTGATCGCCGTAACGCCGAGCCCGCCGCCATAGACCTGCTGGAGGTCGAGCCCCTGCGAGAAGTTGTGGTCAAAGGCTGTTTGCACGAGCACATACAGCCTGTTGGTGAAGTATTGGTCGCGCTCCGCATCTGCATGAAAGATAGAGCTCTTGGTGTAAGTCGAGGGAACAAGCACACCCCTGCTGAAGTAAGCCGGCTGGGTGATCTTGCCGTAGGACGAGGAAAAGCCGGCCTGCGTGCGATTGCGCGAGTTAAGCCAGGAAACTGTAGGTACGGTACGCACCAGCGCGATGGAACTGGTGTAGGTACGCTGGTTTTCCGTGCCCTCCACCAGCGTGACGCCGGCGGTCGCGCTGCCGTTCCAGCCGGCAAAGAGGTTGGGGGTTTCCCGCACCTGGCGATTAAAGGTTTCAAGGTCAAGGATGTATGGCGCGTCGGCAACCGGAATCGGCATTTGGACCGGGCGCACCATCTCCTGCCGGGCGGCACGGGAAACGATGGGTGGCGGCGCGTCGCCGGGCTCGACTGCGATCTTGCCGTCCGCGACCGCAACCGTGCCCTGCGAGGCCTGGAGCAGGGAGCGCCGGATGTGAGCTCCGGGCTTGTTTTCAAGCACCACAAAGCTCGCCCGCGTCTCCAGGGATCGGATCTTGCTCCACGGGACACTGACCTCACCCAGTATCTCGGACTGGAAAAAGACGGTGCCGCCGACCTCGCGGTTGAGCTTGCCGTGCAGTGTATCGCCGTTGGTAAAGGTCAGCGTATCGGGGGCTGTGGCGGCCGGCTTCGGGTGAGGTGCGCCCGGCTCACCCGGCGCGACCGCAGCATAAGAAGCCGCAGCAAAGCCCAGCAGGGGATCACCGGGAAGCGCGATGGATGCCAATACCGCGAATACGGCTCGAAAGCAAAGGCGGGAAAAGGAGGCGTGCGGGAGCAAGGGTCTGGGTCGTCCAAGGGAGCAGGCGTCGGGGCGCTGGAGGAAACTGCCCGCCCCGCTCACACATGGTAGCGTGTCGCCACCCGGGGACCCCGCCGGGCAGGGTGCCGACCAGGAGTTACTACAAGGGGCACCAAGTCACCATTCTCATCGCCGCAGGGAAACCAAGGTGCAGGCCGGCAGGTACGAAAGCAGTATCCAGACAGCGGACTTATCAAACGACGAAAGTTATGTGTCAGGTGAATACATCCTGTCGGCCCGGGTTGGAAACAAAGCGATAAGTTTATTGAAAGCTAGTTTGACGAGATTCCGCATGGCATCACTACCAAGGAGAGATCAACCGTGCCCAGCAAGTTCATCCCGATGATCCAGGTCGCCAGGTTCGCTGCTCCCTGCTCTGCTTCCCTTCTGACCCTTGTTTTCCAGACCACTCCCCTCTACGCCGCCACCCCTGAGCACCCTTCCGAGACCTTTCAGGTGACGGAAGCGTCGGCGGTGCCCGGCCACCCCTTGACGCCCGGCACCTACTCGGTGCAGGTAGTCGATCACCTGTCGGACCGGTACATTCTGAAGGTGCAAAACGCGAATGGCGGCAACACGGCGCTGTTTATCGGCATTCCGAACAAGGCATTGCCCGCAGGTTCGCAGGGTGAGGTGGTGTGGGGCAAGCCCGCCGGCGGTACGACCTACCTGCGCGGGTGGCAGTTCCCTGCCCTGCCCGGGCTGGAGTTTGCCTACCCGAAAAACGACGCGGTCGCGATCGCGAAAGCAAATGGCGCGCAGGTACCGGCCATCGATCCGGAGTCCGAGGGCATGGTTTCCAACACAACCCTGTCGCCGAACGAGATGCACATCATCACGCTGTGGCTGTTGACGCCGACGCGTGTGGGCCCGAGCAGCCCCGCGGGGATCGCGGCGGCACGCTACTCGCAGGTCGCCAGCGCGGCGCCCAAACCCGCGAAGCTGCCGCATACCGCAAGCGAGTTGCCGTGGTTTGTGCTGCTGGGAACGCTGTCGCTGGCCGGTGCCGCCGGGTTGCGGGTGGCGCGGCCTTCGACCGAGCGCCGGAGCTAGCATGCGTATGCGCTGGCGGCTGGTGCTGGAACGGGCCTGCTGGGCCACCGGACTAGGCTGCGCTGTGTACCTGGGCGCGGCGTGGGAGCAGGCCCATGCCGCCGCGCATGCAGTTCCGGGTGTCGCGGCTTCCGCAAGCCGGCAGAGCGATGCGGGCGGAGTGATAGGGGAGCTCCGGATGAGCTCGTTGGGGTTGCGCGTGCCGGTGCTTGGGGATGACTCCAGCGGCAGCCTTCTTCGCGGGTTGGGTCATATTCCGGGCACGGCGGTGCCGGGCGGCCTGGGCACGGTGGCGCTCGCCGGGCATCGAGATACGTTTCTGCGGCCACTGGCGCGAGTCGCCCCGGGCATGCGCATGGATGTTGCTTACCGGGCTTCGCTGTACCACTATGTGGTGGATCGCACGGAGATCGTGCAACCGGAAAACGTGGGCGTGATCGCAACGGCTGACACGCCGGAGCTTGTGTTGGTGACCTGCTACCCGTTCCACTACGTGGGCGCGGCACCCTTGCGATTTATCGTGCATGCTCACCTCCTATCCTTGAGCGGCGAACCGCTGAAGCCGGGGCTTTGACCGGGCAGCAAACCAGAGCTTGAACGGACGCGAGCCGGGCGTAAACTAACACCATGGCGATTACAAGGGAACAGGCGCTGGACTACTTCCACTCGGACGACCTGCTGGGCCTCGGCTTGGACGCGGACGCGGTGCGGCGCAGGCTGCATCCCGAGGGCGTCGTGACCTATATCATCGACCGCAATATCAACTACACCAACTTTTGTACGGAGTACTGCACCTTTTGCGCGTTCTACCGGCCGCTGAAGGGCAAGCTCGCGAGCGAAGGCTACATCCTCGATTTCGAGACGATCCACGCCAAAATCGCCGAGACGCTCGAGATGGGCGGCACGGGTGTGCTGATGCAGGGCGGCATCCATCCGGACCTGAAGATCGACTGGTTCGAGCGTCTGCTGTCGGGCATCAAGCAGCGCTTTCCTGCCATCTGGCTTCATTGCTTTTCGGCGTCCGAGATCCTGGCGATCGCTGAATATTCGGAGATCTCGCTGCGCGACACGATCATGCGTCTGCGCGATGCCGGGCTGGATTCGATCCCCGGCGGAGGCGCGGAGATCCTGGATGACGAGGTACGCGCCCGGATCGCACGGCTCAAATGCCGGACCGAGGACTGGATCGCTGTGCACCGCACCGCGCACGAGCTGGGCATGCGGACCACCGCGACCATGATGTTCGGCGTGGGCGAGACGGTGGAGCAGCGCGTGAACCACTTTGAAGCCGTGCGCCGTCTGCAGGAGGAGACGGGCGGTTTTACGGCCTTTATTCCCTGGAGCTTTCAGCCCAACAACACGGCGCTGGGTGGACGCGGATGGGAGGAAGCGACGGCGGTGGACTACCTGAAGGTGCTGGCAATCTCACGCGTGTTTCTCGACAACATTGAAAATGTGCAGTCGAGCTGGGTGACGCAGGGCCTGAAGGTGCTGCAAATGGGGCTGCGCTTTGGCGGCAACGACGTGGGCTCGGTGATGCTGGAGGAGAACGTGGTGCGCGCGGCCGGGACGCAGAACTGCACGACGGAAGAAGAGCTGCGGCGAGTGATCCGCGATGCGGGCTTCCGTCCGGCACAGCGGGACACCCTGTATACGACCCTGTTTTTGAACTAGGGTTGGGGGTCGAGCGGAACGATGCGCCCGGCGATCCAGGCGGCGAGCTGCTCCTCGGTGAGCTCGCCTGCTGCCAGCGCGATCATGGTCTCGAAAGCGTCCAGTGGCTCGACCTGGAGCCACCATCCGTTTGCTGGCAAAAAGAGTCCGAACACGCTGAAGGCGGCGCGTTTGTTGCCGTCGGTGAATGGATGATTGCGTGCAATGCCGTAGCAGTAAGCGGCGGTCAACTCAGCCAACGTCGTATCGGCGTTGTACGTCAGCAGGTGCTGTGGCCTAGCCGGCGCCGACTCGAGCAACCCAGCGTCGCGCAAACCCGGCAGGCCGCCATGCTGTGCCAGGCTTTCCTCGTGCAGCAGCAACAGAGACCGCTGGTTGAGCCATTTGATCTCGATGTTCACTTCGCCAGCGCCTGAAATACTTCCCGGTATTGCTTCATAAAGCGACGGCCCAACTCGAGTTGCTTTTGCACCTCTTCGTCGTAAGGGGTCAGCAGGTAGCCGTCCTGTGTTTTGACGATGTGCAGCACGTCGCCTTTTTGCAGGTTCATGCTGGCAAGCATTTCCTTCGGGATCACGATGCCCGTGGACGTACCGACAGATGTGAGCTTGAGCGATGCCTGCATGATGCCCTCCTTATAACTATATACATATTATCGAAGGAAGCCGCCCTCGTGCAATGCCCTGCGATTCACTACAATCAGGCGTGCTCGCTTGCGGAGATCAGATGCCCTTATGCTTCCCAGCCCTGCTGCTGGTCACTCGCGGTTTCGGCCACTATTTCCGCTCGCACTACACCGATCCCACGTTTCAGCACCTGTACCAATGGAACTGGTTCGACGCGCTGCTCTTGATTCCGTACTTCATCGTGATGGTGGTGCTGGCGTTTTACGGCGTGCACCGTTACCAGCTGGTATGGCTGTACTACCGGCATCGCAAGAATGCTACCCACGATCCACCAAAGCATTTCGCCGACCTGCCGCGCGTCACTGTGCAGCTGCCGATCTTCAATGAGCAGTATGTGATCGACCGGCTCATTGAGGCCTGCAGCAAGCTTGACTACCCGCGCGACAAGCTCGACATCCAGTTACTGGACGATTCGACGGACGAGACGCAGGAGGTAGCGGCGGCCATCGTCGAGCGCTACCGAGCGGCAGGCTGCCCAATCGAGTATGTGCACCGAACCAACCGGTACGGCTACAAGGCCGGCGCGCTGGACCATGGCCTCAGCACAGCGCGCGGCGAGTTTGTGGCGATCTTTGACGCGGACTTTGTACCGCCGCCCGAGTGGCTGATGCAGGTGATCCACCACTTTGCCGAGCCTGCGATCGGCATGGTGCAGACGCGGTGGACACACCTGAACCGCGATTACAGCTTTTTGACGCAAGTGGAGGCCATCCAGCTGGACGGCCATTTTGTGCTGGA
>CAXTWU010000011.1:0-21365 GCA_964248025.1 uncultured Acidobacteriaceae bacterium
GCTTCTAGTGCGTAGGAAGGTTGCCCGGTGTTTCGACCGGACCGGACCCTCCCAGATCCTTTGCTCCTGCACTCGCGACGGCACCCATCGGCTCGGTAGCGGCCTCATACCGTCCGGGCTCGCTGCTATCCGAGTACGTGCGGAGCAGGTTTTCCGTTGCCCGGCGTTTGCGCCCCCTCGCCCACTCCTGTGCCGTAATAGCTATAAACCTAGCATTCCCAAGCAGATAGCGTCTCCAAAGACGGCGCGGTTCCATGGCCAGCCGGTACAACCACTCAATACCGATCCGATGCGTCCAGGCCGGTGCGCGCTTGCGCAACCCTGCCTGCGTGTCCAGTGCCGCGCCCACAGACAAGGCCGCTCCGATCGGCAGTGTGCCGCACTCATCCAGCATCCAGATCTCCTGCCGGGGTGCCCCCAGCGCCACGCAAAGCAGGTCAGGCCTCCGTGCACGAATGCGCTCGCGAACGGCCTCGTTTTGGGCTTCATTCTGTTCGAAACCCATCGGCGGGCAGTCGGTGCCGGCTACCAGGAGCCGTGGATAACGCCTCTTGAGTGCACGCGCCGCACCTTCCGCCGCACCCGGCAAGCCGCCGAGAAAGTACACCGAAAAGCCATACGTAGCACAGGCCGCGCACGCTTGTTCCATGAATTCTCCACCAGGAACCCGCTCAGCCATGCGAGTGCCCAGCAATCGCGCGCCCCAAACCACCGACATGCCGTCCGGCGGGCAAAGCGAGGCCTGCTGCATCGCCTGCGCAAAGGCGCGGTTCTTCTCCGCAAGCGTGACCAGAAACGCATTCGGACCCATGATCTGGACAGGCCTCCACGCCAGTGCGGCTTGCCTTTCGTGCAGCTCCTCCATGAGCCACTGCACAGACGATCGCATGTCGACGGCATCCACGGGTGCGGCGCCGAACCATACGCGGCCTGCTGAAGGGTGCTTCACCATAGGTCTCCCATCCTCAGCGACTCAAGCCGACGCCGATGAGTGCTGCGGCCAGAACAAGTCTTTGCGCTGTTGAAACAGCCGAGGTTCCACGCCGTTGCTGATGGCACCTGACGGCAGGAGCTCGTCGCGCAGCCGCTGCCATACATAGCCGGGTGAGGCCCGAAGTGAGCTGAGAAGTGCGCGACTTGCTGCAAGGTACTCCCCCTCACCCATGTGCATGTTAAAGAGCCGAAGCTTTTCTTTCGCGATGAGTGGTGTTTCCGCAAGCAGGCGCACGAGTTCGCCTTCAACATCGCTAAGCTTTTCCGGCGATCGGCTTTGCAGCTGCGATAAAAGGAGATACTGCACGTAGAGTCCATGAAGTGCCTGCTGACGGAGGTTTTTTGAAGTCAGGCTCCCTGCGTTCTGCCTGTACAGCAGCAGTACGTCCGGCATGAATTGGATGTCATAGGCCAGCGCCATGCGCCACCACAGGTCGGCATCCTCACACTGGATCCCGGGCCGGTAGCCGCCGATTGCAAGGGTTTTCTCCACGTGGAGAGCTGCACTCGGATGGCAGATGGCCGGCAGGTAACCGGAACGCGCGACGGAACGAATCTGGTCCGGCGTGCCGCGTGTGCAGCGGTAAAGTCCTACACTCTTCCGATAAGGATGGTAGGCGGCATTCGAGTAAAACATACCTGCATCCGGATGTTGATGGATTGCATCGAGGAGCACCTCGAGCCGCTCCGGAACGGATACATCGTCCCCGTCCTGCCGCACCAGCCATGGCGTTTGGCACTCGCGCAGCATGCGGTTCAGCGTAAAGGTGATGCCGCAGTGCTGTTGTTCTACGACTCGTAAACGCGCGTCGCGAATGGAGTGGAGGTAAGCAAGGCTGCCATCGGTCGAGCCGTCCACAATCGCAAGTAATTTAAAATGTTGGGCGGTTTGACCCAAAATGCTCTCGACTGACTCTGGCAGGTAGGGCATCGCATTGTGGACCGGCAACCCGACAGTCAGTAAATCGCCACCGAACCCGAGTGATTGCATACAACATTCCTTCCATGGCTACACGGCAGCGCCACCCCCTGCCGCGAACGAGCTCTTACTCCTTCTATTGTTTACCCTGTTCCGCAAAAGAAAGTGAAGCGTTTCGGAAAGTTTGTAAAACTTACGTAATCTGTCGCTCCTGGGCGAGCGATGGTAGCCTCAGCCTCACCATGAGCATAGGTCGGTTTTCCCTCAAGCCGGCGTCGCTGGAGACTTGAGTTCCACATGTACGATTCCGGCACTTCGCGCGAAATATCGGCCGATACAATGACGCTGGCTTCGCTGTTGCAAGCAGCGCGACGCCGCAAACGGCTACTGGTCTGGCCTGCTGTCGTCCTGCTGGTCCTCGCTGCAGTAAGCTGCCTTACTTCAACACCCCGATATCGGGCGACTGCGGAAATACAGATCCTGAAAGAGGACGGCGGGGCGTTTGGCTTGGAAAGCAATGTCACGGGGCAGGCTGGAGCAGCCCCCGCAGGCGATTCGCTGGACTACAACATGACGTTGCAAACGGAAGCCGGCATCCTCCGTTCGCCGGCACTGGCGCTCGCCGTGATAGAAGCGACAGGGCTCGAGCGCACGCCAGACTACTTTGCACGTTCCAGGACTGGTCCCGCGTCAGTGTTTGCCCAATGGGGCGCACGGCTACCCTGGCGTAAGCCGCTCGAATCGCTCGGCACGCCGCTTCGTGACGCCCCAAATCGTCGTTCTGTAGCTGAAAAGATCTTCAAAGCCCACCTCAAAGTTCAGTCGCTCGCCGGTACCCGCCTGCTTGACGTCTCGTACGCTGATCCTGATCCAGCGCGCGCTGCCGTAGTCGCAAATACATGTACACGCACTTTGGCCGAGATGGATTTTCAGCAGCACCTGACGGCAACGCTTCAGGGCTCCAGCTGGCTTTCCGGTCAACTGGAGGAGCTCCGGAAGCGCACGGAACAGGCGCAAGCACGCGCCGCACGGTTGCAGCGCGGTACCGGCGTGTTTGGCAACGATGCATCGCGCAATGTTGTGCTGGAGCGTCTTGAGAGCCTAAACCAGACGCTGACTTCGGCGGAAAGTAATCGCATTCTCAAGGAGAGCATCGATCAGGTCGCCTCCAAGGTCAATCCTGAACTCATTTCCAGCCTGAGCGGCAACTCGAACAGTGGCGCAGTCGCCTCGATCAACACCTCGCTTTCCTTGATACAAGGGCTTCGGGCGCAGGAAGCGCAGGTCCGTGCGGAACTGGCAGAGGCGAGCGCGCGATACGGACCCTCTTACCCCAAAATTACTGAGTTAAAAGCGCAACTCTCTGGCCTGCAGGCCGCCACAATCGCGGAAACGAGCCGTTTAGGCCAGCGTGCGCACACAGATTGGCAGGTCGCTGTCCGCACCGAGCAGGCGGCGCGCGCGGCTTTTGAGCGGCAAAAGCAACTCGCTGTCAACCAAAACGATTCTGTGCTCGCTTACCAGCTCGCGCGGGAAGAAGCAGATAGCAGTCGTGCGCTTTATGAGGGTCTCTTGTCGAAGCTCAAGCAGGCCAGCCTGCTGGGTGGGCTCCGGTTCAGCAACATCTCGATTGTAAGTGCTGCAAACATTCCTCCGCCAAACCGTCCTTCTTCGCCAAACATTCCTTTGCGGATAGCAGGGGCGGGTGCAGGTGGACTCTTGCTGGGGCTCTGCTTTGCTGGCTACAAGGAACTGGTGGACCAATCAATCCACTCCTTCGCGGAAATCGAGACCCTGGCAGGTGTGCCTCTGCTCGCTGCTCTGCCCACGATAGACCGTGGAGTGTCGGGGGGTGGAAGGTGGATGAAAGCCAGACGTTGGATTGGGAATATCGCGTTTGGAAACAGGGCGACGCCAGCTGGGGGCCGCGTCTCGGCATCCTCGTTGCTGACACCCGCTGTTGACCGAAAGCATTCCGCTTACTCTGAACAGCTTCGCTGCCTTCGCACCCTTCTTATTCGTGTCGCAGCCGATCGGCCGTTGCCAAAAATACTCCTGGTCACAAGCTGCTTGCCGGGCGAAGGGAAAACAACGCTCTCACTCAATCTCGCTGCCACGCTTGCGCTCGGCGGCTCGCGAGTGTTGCTTGTGGACGCAGACCTGCGTCGCCCGGCTGCAAGTCCATACGGTTCACTCCAGCCAGGTCAGGGCTTGGCCTTTGCCCTTTCGGGTCCCGAACGTGTGCAGCCTCGCCAGCCGATACCGGCTTTGCCAAACCTGTGCATGCTTGCTGATGCGCAAGGTGCCCCGGTGGCGATGGACCTGCTCGCTTCTTCCCGACTTCCGGAAGTGCTTGCTGAGTGGAAAAGCGCATATGATGTCGTCCTTCTGGACTCGCCGGCAGTTTTACCCGTCCATGATGCCGCTTTACTCGCCCAGCATAGTGATGCGGTATTGCTGGTCGCCCGACATGAACGCACCAGCCGGACAAGCCTTCTTCGCAGCGTGGACCGGCTAAGAGGGCAAGTCGGTCCTGCCGTGCCGATCGGGGTAATTCTGAACCAGGTCACAACAACTTCAGGCGAGTTCCGACAGCACTACGGCTATACACAGGAAGATCTGTATGCGAGTTAACTGCTTAGGTTTGCTCCTCCTCTTCGCGGCACTGCTTCCTGCGTCCGCACAGCGCTCCGGAGAAAGCCTCGTCATCGGGCCGGGCGACCTGATAGCGGTGCACGTCTTTCGAGAACCAGACCTCGATGTACGCCTCCGCGTAAAAGATGCGGGTACGATCTCGCTGCCGCTGATCGGGCCTGTACCGGTAGCTGGCCTGCCGGCTACAGATGCTGCCTCCGCCATCGCAGCCCGGTATCAGCAGGGCGGGTTTCTTAATCATCCCGAGGTGCAGGTTCTGCTTGAAGAGTCTGCGGCCCAGAACGTGGCCGTCCTGGGTGAGGTCGCTCGTCCGGGCACTGTTTTACTCACCAGCCCGCGTAGCCTGCTGGATGTACTCGCCGAGGCCGGCGGCCTGCTCAAAACGGCAGACCGGCATGTCACGATTCGACACTCTTCCGGCTTGTCCTCGACGGTGTTGGTGGCGAACGACGCCCAGCAGCAGCTTGCATCGAGTGGGTTGCTGGTAGCACCGGGCGATACGGTTCTGGTTCCGCGCGCCGGCATTGTCTATGTATTGGGCGATGTGGGTCGGCCAGGGGGTTACCTGATGCAGGACGACGCAACACTATCGCTGTTGCAAGTCATGTCGCTTGCTGCGGGCTCTACAAAAACGGCGGCCGAGGGCAGGGCAAAGCTGCTGCGCAGGGAAAACGGAAGCACGGCTGAGATCCCGCTTCATCTCCGTGACGTGGAGCATGGGCGCCTGCCGGATGTGGCGCTGCGCAACAACGACATCGTATACGTCCCATTTTCGATGGGCAAAAATCTTGCGCTGGGCGCATCGACCATCGCTGCCTCAGCCTCGTCGGCCATTATCTACACGGCATTTTAATGATGAGAGCTATAGGCCGAATCCGTGTCGAAGACGTCGCGATTGTTCTGGTCCTGATGTTTTTCGGCTTTGCTGGTGCGATTCCAGGCATTGCGCCAAACCAGGCAAACGAGATGACCGGTGCCTCAGCCAGCACCCTTCAAACCATGGCCGGCATCGGTTCGCAGTTGCTGATTAACGGCTTGATCGCCGGCCTGCTGCTGCGCCATGGCCGCTCACTTTGGCGTGCGCGCACACAGGCAGCGTGGCCGCTGCTACTTGCAGTCTGGGCTGTGATCTCCATCCTTTGGTCGCAGGACAGGATGCTCACAGCCCGGCGTGCTTTTCCCTTCAGCCTGGCAGCTGCTTTCGGCGTCTACCTGGCCGCACGGCTTACGCGTCCTCACTTCCTCCGTCTGCTGCAGTGGAGCTTCGCGGTGCTTGCCGTGTGGTCGGCTGTTCTGGCCCTTGGCTTTCCCGCAATCGGCCTGGACGCGTCCACGGGCCATGGCGGCGACTGGCAAGGAGTGTTTACGCAAAAAAATGCGTGTGGTCGCGCCATGGTCTTTGCCATCGCAAGCGTTCTCGCCTTCGGCCAACTTTCCGCCGGGCGATGCCTGTTGTTGCTGCTGTTCTTAGCAGAACTCGCGCTGAGTGGATCTCGAGGTGCCTGGCTGCTTGGGGCCGTGCTTGTTGCAGCGCTCGGCATCCTTGCTGTGTGCTGCCGCTTTGACCGGCAAACACGCGCAGCGCTGCTGGTCGCCGCAGGTGTGACCGCGTGTGCTGTCGCTATGGCCGGCGTAGCTGGTTTCTCCGTGATTGCGCCGCTGCTGGGACGTGATGCCACCCTGACCGGGCGCACCGCTATCTGGCACGAGGTCTGGATTTCCATCACGCATCGCCCGCTTCTCGGTTATGGCTTTTCCGCCTTTTGGCGCGGCGCCCAGGGCGCCTCGTGGGATGTGGTTGTAGCGCTTCGCTTTGTGCTGTTCCACGCGCACAACGGGTTTCTGGAGATATGGCTTGAGCTGGGAGCAGCCGGCTTGGTGCTCTTCGCGCTCGGGTTTCTGAGGGCGGGGTGGTTGCTCTGGCCTGAACTCCGGGCAGGTCGCTACGTCGAAGCCGCCTGGCCGGTCGCGACCTTGCTGCTGGTCGCCGTGTACGACCTGGATGAAAATACGCTGCTATCGTTCAACGGGCTGTTCTGGGTGCTATACATCGCCGCTCTCACGCAGGTTGAAATGATGGCAGCCGATCGCCGAACAGTGTTGCGCCTCGTGGCCCGTGGTGACATAAAGACGGCGTCCACGCTCCCCCTGAACTTCTGGCCCGCCGCCGCACCCGCGGATGTCGCTCTCCCTCAGCCCTCGGTTTTCGGGTATCGGGCACCGGACCGCACGCGTTCTCAACAACAGGTCGGGAGCGCCCAATGGCGGTAAAGGTCCAGGCAGGTGCCCGCCCTCGCCCCGATGATCGCGCAGTTTCGGCGAGCCACCATTTTTACCGCCCAGAGCTCGATCTGTTGCGGCTTTGTGCGTTTTTCATGGTCTGGCTTTCCCACGCCCTTCTCTCGTTTCGCGGCCTCGCACCTGCCGCGGTCCTCAGTACCCTTGAGGGCGCGGGAAGCTGTGGCGTTCCGATTTTTTTTCTTCTTTCTGCTTACCTAATTACTGAACTGCTCCGCCGCGAGCGAGAAGCTACCGGCACGATCCACCTGCGGTCCTTCTATCTGCGCCGCATTCTCCGGATCTGGCCTCTTTACCTGGGCGTTCTCGCCGTCTACGGCCTGCTTGGACTCCACTTTCATGGCTTCCACATCGAACCAGGGCGTTTGCTCGCATCCCTGCTTTTGGCCGGCAACTGGTACATCGCATTTCACCCCCTCATTACCACGCCGATGCGGGCACTATGGAGTGTTTCTGTCGAAGAACAGTGGTATCTGCTGTGGCCATTGCTGCGACGCGCCTTTTCGACGAAGCGGCTGCTCGCACTTTGCGGGGCAACGGTGGTGTTCTCGCACCTGATCCTCTTTGTTCTGGCACGTACCGCGGATCCGGGGACGCTTCACGTCACGGCCTGGGTGAACAGCGGTGTGCAGTTCCAGTACTTCGCCCTGGGCGCGGGTTGTGCGCTGGTGCTTCGCGGCAGGCTCCCACAAATCGAGCCACCCATGCGATGTTTGTTGGGAGTCTCCGGAGCAGGCGCCCTGCTGCTGGCCGCCAGCGTGGGACATATCAAGGAAGCATCAACGACGCATTCAGCCCTTTCGCTTTCTGCCGGGTATGGGCTCGCCGGCGCTGGAGCGGCCGCGCTGTTTTTCGCCGCGCTGGGCGTTCCGGCACGATTCTGCCCGCCGTATCTTGTTCGGCTGGGTCAGCTCTCGTTTGGCTTGTACGTGTTTCATGAAACCGGATTTTTCCTCGCTAACGCAACTGCCCGGCTGCTTGGTCTCCGTCCAGGTTTTCTTTCGCTCACGCTGGAAAAACTCTCTGCTCTGCTGCTCGCCGGGCTGCTTGCGTGGCTCAGTTATCACTACTGGGAATTGCCATTTCTTCGCCTCAAGCAGCGCTGGACGTTTGTGCAAAGCCGGGAGGCGCGTTAGCCGATGAAGCCGCGTGTGTTGATTTATCGCAGCGATCTGCTGCCCCCATCCGAAACTTTTATTGCCGCCCAGGCGCTCCAGCTTACCCGCTATGAGCCGGTCTTTACAGGCCTTGGCCGCCACGCGAAATCCTTGAAACTGCCGGCTCGCCAAGTTCTTTGCCCGCGGTTTCCGTCCGGGTTCAAGCAGCTTGCGAGGGTGCTGCCGTACGCGCCGCGCCTCCGACAAGCAGCTCAGGCGCACGAGCCGGCTCTGATCCATGCTCATTTCGCGCTTGATGGCGCAGAAGCCCTGGCGCTCCGGCGCGATCTCGGGGTACCGCTCGTGGTCACGCTGCATGGCTACGACGTCATGTGCAAGGACGAGGAGCATCGCAAAACCCGGCGCGGGCGCCTCTTCCTCCGTGACCGGGCACAGCTTTGGTCCGAGGCGGCCTTCTTTGTCTGCGTGTCGAACGCTATCAGGAACCGTGCCCTTTCACTCGGTTTCCCGGCCCACAAGCTGCGCGTGATACCCATCGGTGTCAACACGTCAGCACTCCGGGCGTTGAACCCGCTTCCTGTCGATCCAACAGTGCTTTTTGTCGGGCGACTTGTCCCCAAGAAGGGCTGCGATATCTTGATCCGAGCCTTCAGCCAGGTACAAGCGAGGCTTCCCGAAGCACGACTCATCGTCGCGGGCGACGGGCCGGACCGGCAGCACTTGGAACAGCTCGCACGGAGCGGCACTGTGGGCACCAGCTTTCTTGGGATGCAGACCGGAGAGCAGATCTGCAGCTTGATGCGAGCCGCACGCTGCTTGGCGGCACCCTCCCGAACCGCCGCGAACGGCGATGCCGAAGGCCTCCCTACCGTGTTGTGCGAAGCGCTCGCGCTCGGCTTGCCGGTCGCCAGCACCCGGCACTCGGGCATTCCCGAGTTAATTGTCCACCGTGAGCATGGTCTGCTGTCGGAGGAGGGCGACGCCCAAGCACTGGCTGCTCACCTGCTCGCGCTGCTGACCGATGGCGTTCTCGCGGCGCGCCTGCGAGTGGCTGGACGTGCACGCGTCGAGGAGTGCTTTGATCTGCGGCGTCAGACTTCGCTGCTGGAAAACCTGTATGACGAAGCGATCGGCGCGAACCACAAGCCACGTCGCAGGATTTACGGGTTTGTTCCACTCGCCGGAGCTCTCGCCATACCCACTCCCCACGAAACGGACGGATTTAACTCGCGGCAAAGGCAGCGAGGAACAACGCTCCAGATGCCGCGGAGAACCCCGGCTCCGTCGGACAGCCCCCTTTCTGCCAGTCCGCAGCCGATTGGGCACAGCACCCGGCTCCGGCATCAGGTCGGCTGGATGCTTTCCGGCAATGGTGCCGCAACACTGTTCCAGGCGCTTTACTTTCTGCTGATCGGACGCATGCTGGGATCGGGCGAGTACGGCGCTTTCGCCGGAGTCGTAGCCCTGGTCAACGTGCTTTCGCAGTTTTCCTCTCTCGGCATGGAAATGGTGCTGCTCCGTACCGTTTCGCGTGACCGCGCTAACTTTGCCGTTACCTGGGCCCGTGCCCTGGCAGTCTCGTCGGCCGGCTTCGCCGTTTTGTTCGGGGCTGTTATGCTCTACGGACATTTCTTCCTGTCCGCGCGATTACAGCAGCTTCTGCCGTATCTTGCCCTGTCGGATGCCTTGTTCGGAAAGCTGACCCAGCTTGGCAGCCGTGCCCTCCAGGGGGCTGACCTGGCGCGATGGAGTGCCAAGCTGCTGGCGCTGACCAATGCCGCGCGCGCCACCGCGGCTGCCGTTCTGTTTTTATGGGCGTTTCTGAATCACGCACATATTTCTGTTTTGTTCTGGGCGCAGATGTATACGCTTTCGTCGTTGCTGGTGGCTGTTGCGGGCTTCTGCCTGGTCACGCGTCTGCTGGGCTGGCCTCAGTGGGAGACCATCCAGCGCCGGCATCTGTTCGAGGGACTTTCCTTTTCCTGTTCGAGCTCGGCCATCTCTGTTTACAACGACATCGACAAAGCCGTGCTGGTTTCGTATGGAATGCTTGCGGAGGCAGGTGTTTATGCCGCGGCTTACCGCGTGGTCGATGTGCTGTCCACACCGGTAATCAGCCTTTTCGGCGCGGCCTCTCCCCGGCTGTTTCGAGAGGGTGCGGCGGGGGGCGCGCCTGCCGCCGATCGCGGCGCCCGCTCCCTTTTGCGCTGGGCGGTTCCCTTCGGCCTGTTTGCCGCACCCGTGCTTGCTTTCGGTGCGCCGCTTCTGCCCCGTCTCTTTGGACACTCCTTCGCGGGGTCTGTCAGCGCCCTGCGCTTTCTATGTGTGCTGCCGCTGCTGCGGGCGCTCCACTACGCGTGGGGCACGGCGATTACGGCCTGTGCCAACCAGTGGATTCGTACCGGGGCACAGTGCGGCGTGGCGGTCTTGAACCTCCTTCTCAACCTCCTGCTGATTCCGCGCTGGGGCTGGCAGGGCGCTGCCTTTGCAAGTCTTGTCACCGACGGAGCCCTCGCACTGTCGACCTGGATCATCCTGCGCTTGCTGGTTTTCCGCAGCCTGCGCCGGCCCGTCTCCTACCCCTCAGGGGGTGTTCGTGGCGTTTTGCAGTGCTCGAAGTGACATGACCAGCCCTGCGCAAAGGGAGGCCGGCGTGCCCCGTCCCTGCTCCGGCGTGCCGCGCATCGCTTCCAGCTCTCGCCCTACTGCATCGACCGCGGCATCTGCGCGGGCTTGAACCCCCGCGTACCGCGGCAATGTGCGGGCGTGCGGCACCGGCAGCGCGGCAAGGGTGTCCAACGCTTCCGCGAGCCGTTCAAGAACGGCAAAGGACCTCGGCCCGCTTGAAGGCATTTTGGCACCACCGACGGGGCTTCCATGGGAGAGCGAAATCGCGTCCCACAACGAAACTTCAAGCAGGTACAACGACCGCATGGCCGGCTGCATGTTTTGCATGCGTTCCCGCTCCCGCAGCTGCCGTTCCCGATGGCGGCCATACTCGAAGTGCACGGCATCGGCTTCCGCGTTCATCTGGCTGAAGTTGTTGTTGATGCCTTCGCGCAGATGCTGGAAGCGCCCCCGCGAGCGCGCGCCTGCAAGGTTTTCCGCAGCCGCGATCGTCGATGCAAGCTCGCCAAGCATGTGGAGGGTGGATCGCATCAGTGTGTCCATGCGTTCAATGGCGCGCGGTGCCGCGATCCGGTCGAAGACGAGCCACATGGCCACCAGTCCCAGCAGGATTCCGATAACGCGATCGCGCGCCACGGAAAGCGAGATCTGCTCAAAAGGCTCCTGGAGATTGACAAGGTAGAACGCAAGCGCGAGCTGCCAACCGAAGTAGGAGAGGCGTGGACTGGCAGTCGAAAACCAGGCAGCAACCGCCATGACGGTTGCGAAAAACAGCGTAAACGCACCGATCGAGTTCATCTTCGGCAGCAGAAACACCTGTGCCGGCAGCGCGATCAAAAATCCTCCGGCAAAAGCGCCCGCGATGCGCAGCAGCTGCTTCTGCCGGGATGCCCCGACGGTGCCGAGCGCCGTAATGATGCAGGTCGCAACCGACGTGTTGATCCCCGGCCAGTCCACCCCGTTGTAGACCAGGTAGCAAAGGGTGGCGGCCAGGCAGCCTCGCAGCGCAAACATCAGGCTGGCAGGATCGGTAAAAGCTTCCGGCACGAATGCCGCGCGAAGGATGGACCTCGGCGCAGCCGTTGACATCCTGGCCCACCATCCCATGTGGGGTCCGACAGCTTCAGCCCCGTGTTGCCTGGCGTCCTCCTGCTGGCTTTTGACCCCGAACGAGTTGGCGATGTCGCTCAGCAGGGACACGGTCCGTTCGATCTCCGGCAGTACCGGCAGACTCTTCGAGGGCTCCTCGCTCCCCGTCCAGCGAGGAAGTGTTTCGCCGCCGATGTGAGCGATGCTGGGCAGTGCCGCGATGCGTGCCGCCTGTTCGGCCAGCGCCTCGGACACACGCAGGAGGCGCTCTGAAGTTTCCCATTCGAGTGACGCAGGGCCTCGCTGCCCGAGCGCGGAAGCACAAAGCTCCACGATCCATGCGCTTGTGGCGATCGCCGCGCTGCTCCGCGCCCGCACCCCTGGGGTTTGCCCGGCGCGGATCACCTGTTGACGCAGATCGCTGGGCCCGACCATGGCGTATTGCAACAGCCGTTGCTCAACCTGTGGATCCGGTGTACGTCCGTCAGCGAGCGAGCGGAGCACCTGCCCTGCCACCCGGAGCCGGTCCGAAACCCCGGCGACCACCCTATCACCTGTGCTGAAGAACCTGTAAACCCATTCCACCAGCAGTGTGCTAAACGTGCCGATAATGATGCTGAGCAATGTCACCAGCGTGAGGCTCACCTTCGTGTTGAGGTCGCCCGGGCGATCCCAGGTGGGGATCGCCGTCGCGACCAGAAACGAGAAGCCGGCGGCAGCGGCGTAGTTGCGGGACGTGTGGATGATGAAGAAAATCCCGTAAAGCGATCCCACGACCCACAAGAAGTGCGTCACGGGCGAGTCCAGAAAAAGCATCACGCTGACCATGACATATACGGTCCCCAGACCGAACATCCCGATGGTGAGAAAGGTCCCCTGCGCCGTGCTGCGAAGACTTTCGCGTGAAATGGCGAGCGAAAAGAAACCGCCCAGGGCGCCGCCCGCGATGTGAAACGTCATGATCACAAGCATCGCAAGCGTGGTGGATGCGACGATGCGAGCGACCAGGGTGGCGCGCCCCGGGTAAGGTGCGAGCTCGCGGAACAGGAAGTTGCGGAACCAGGCGCCGGCCGGGGAGCGATCGCTGATCCGCGGCCGTTCGGCGCTTGGCTGCACCACCAGGAGACTCACCAGCTTCGCCCGCCCCGCACGACGACCACCGCCGACTCGGCAATGCGGAACTGGTTCGGCGCGGGGTCGAGGATGCGGATGCGCACCGGGTAACGTGATGCAAGATGCACCCAGGAAAGCGTACGCTGCACGTCTGGCAGGCCCGCCGGGTTGAGGCGACCGATGGTGGACGTATCCGGGGTCACGCCGAAGCTCGCGCTTTCTACCACGCCGCGGTACAAGCGGCCCGGTTCGCTCATGAGGTATACCTCGACCGGCATGCCGGGAAGAATATGGCGCAGCTGCGTTTCGCGAAAATTCGCGACAACCCACCAGGTTCTCGTGTCGATCAGGGTAAAAACCTGCTCGCCCGCATGTGCGAACGCCCCTTCGGAAAGCGTGAGATTGGTGACCCTCGCGTCAAACGGTGCGTGCACCACGCAGTGGTTCAGGTTGTACTCGGCATTCTGGATCACCGAGTCGCGTGCGCCGCGCTGGGCGGTGTAGGGAGCCAGCGTGGTGACCACATTCTGGGACTCCCGTTGCTGGGCCTGCGACTGTGAAACACCCGAGCGGGACGCGGCAAGGGATGCAAAGCTTGATTGCAGCCGCGCCTTGGCAAGCCGCACCTGCGACTCCGCCTGCTGCACGGCCAGCTCTTTGGCGGCTGTGCCGGTGCGAAGCTGGTCCACCTGGTCGGCCGTCACAAACTGCTTGGGCAGCAATGGTTCCACACGCTTCAGGTTGTTGACCGAGTAGTTGTACTCAGCCCTTGCCCGGTCGAGCGCCGCTTGTGCGTTGGCTATGTCCGCGGTCGCTTCGTCCACTGCAGCGGCTGCGCTGCCCACGTTTGCCTCGGCAGAGCGCGCACCAGCCGCCGCCGCAACGGCCGCGCTCTGCTGCCCACGGATGCGGCGCGCTTCGTCCTCGATCTGCCCTTCCAGGGCCGAGCGGTCCGAGCGGGCACGCTCCAGTGCGTACCGGTATGGGCGATCGTCGATGCGGAACAAAACCTCGCCCGCGTGCACCGACTGGTTATCGCGAACATGGATCTCCGTGATAGGTCCGTTCACCACGGGAGCCATGCCGATGTAATTGGCAAAAACCTCGGCGTCGTCTGTGCGGGGGTTGAGGCGAGTTTGCGCAACGACCAGGGCGATGGCGAGCGCGGCGAGCAGCAGGATCAGCAGGCTGGCGAGCCGTCCGGCGAGCCCCCGCCGGGGTGGGTCGGACTCGGGTCCATCGCCCGGCCCTTCCTTTGCGGATGTTTTTCCACCTTTCGAGGCATTACCTGGGCGCGCGTCCGGCCTTTCTCGCAGCTCTCCATGCGGCGCAATGTCTTCGGCCATGGTGGATCCTTTCCCGAGGCGCTCAGCCAAAGAATACAAGCCACAAACCCAGTGAAAACAGCGTTGCCAGTGCCGGCCATACAAGCAGGCTCGGTGCCAGTTGATCATCCCATCGGAGGCGCAACAGTAACAGGTGCACCAGAAAGGCCAGCAGGATCCCGGCCATCGCGCAAAACAGCCAGACCGGGAAAAATGACCCCAAAAGGCTGAAGGATGGCGCACGCTGGCATCCGCTCAGGCCGGCGATCAGCGCCACGCAAAAGCCGGATCGCAGCCTCCGCGCCCGTCGGGAACGATGCCGCTCGTTGCGGGTGGTCGAGCAGGCGTTGCGGCCGGAGCTGGGCGCTTGGCTGTTGTGCCAGGCTCGTAGCGACGCGGGTTCCACAGGGAAGGTGTTGGCCGCCCGGCGATCCATCCTCTTCATTTTGCACCGCGCGGAACAGGTGCGCTACCCGGAGCCGGTCCGTTCCCTGGCTTCTGCGCCGGCGAAGGATGCGAGCGCAGCAGCTCGCCGGTGCGAAAGGCAAGCGTCGTTGCCTGCTGAAACGCGTTCGTGCGCGCGCTCACCTGCTCCGAGCGCGCTTCTGCCAGCGTCCGCTCCGCCGTCACAACGTCCACCAGAGTGCGCACGCCGTCCCCGTAGGCTTCTGCCGCGGCGGCGTAGGAGCTTTGCGAAGCACCCAGCAGCAGATCGGCCGCCTTTTGCTGGGCCAGGGCTGTTTGCGCGTTGGTGTAGGCGGTCCACACCTGGTCTTCGATGCGGTCGCGCACGGTATCCAGGCCGGCCTCGGCGGCGGCTTGTTCGGCCAGCGCCCGTGCGACCTCGCCCGCCCGGCGGCCGCCGTCGAACAAGGTCCATCGCAGGCTCAACTGCGCATTCCATACACCCACCGCCCCGTACAGGCCCGGCAGCTGGTCCTGCTCGCCAAACGCGCGAACCCGTCCCCATGTGCCTGTGAATGTGATGGTTGGCAGGTAGGCTGTACGTGCTTGCCGCACCCGTTCGGCCGCGGCTGCGACCTGTGCCTCACCCTGTAACAGGTCAGGCCGGTCGATAAGTGCCCGCGCGGTGGCCTCCGCAGCGGTTTCGCCCAGCGCCTCAGGCGGCGCAAGCCGGTCGATGGGCACCACCGGCAGCACCGTCGAGGCGGGCAGCCGCAAGGTGGTCGCCAGGTCGGCCTGCGCGTTCGACTGCGCGCCCTGCAGGCTCACCAGCGCGTACCCGGCCTGCGCGGCGGCTGCCCGGGCCTCCAGCGCGTCGGGCAGGGTTGCCAGCCCTTGCGCCAGGCGCGCGTCCGTGGCGCTCGCGATGGTTTGCGCATTGGCCAGGTTGGCCTGTGCCGCTGCAACCTGCCCTTGGCTGTTGAGCAGCCGGTAATAGCTGGTCGCCACCGACTCGATCAGCGCCAGGTGTGTGTTGTTAAAGGCGAAATCGCTCGCAAATAGGTCGTAGCGGGCCGCGCGTACGGCGTCGAGACGTGCGTTCCAGTCGAAAACGGTGTAATCGAGCTCCAGCGCCGGCTCGACTAGCCCAAGAGTCTGCCTTACAAACGCTGCTCCTAACAGCACTCCATTGCGTGTGGTTTGCCCCAGCACCAGGCCCAGCAGGGTGGGGTAAAGCGCTGATTGAGCGATACCCTTATTTGCGGCGGCTGCCCGTGCCTGCTCCCACGCCGTGCGGGTCTCCGGGTTGCGTCGTTCGGCCAGGTCAATCAGGGCGGCAAGAGAGAGCGGCTCGGCCCCGCTCCCGGTGCTGATAGCTGGGAAAGGTGCTTCGGAGGGACCGGGGAGATGAAGGTGGCTGGGTGCCTGCCAGGGAGTCGACGGCGCCTCGGGAAGCTGCTGTGCTTTCAGCGACCCGGCTTGGCTCGCGGCGAGCAGCAAGGCCCAGCTTAAGGGTAACCGGCGCCCAATGAGCCATAGACCACCAAAACCCGACCATCTTTGCCTCCAGTTTCGCCTCCAGCTTTCTTTAAGGCAGGGTTGCGCATTCTCACTCATGACGGCCGCAACAGACCCATGATGGACGCAAGTGAAAGCCATGGCATTCAGCTTAGAAGCAAAAGCTGGCCGTCAGCAGTGGGACTGCACAAGCGCCCAGGCAATCACGGTTTCCTTCGATTGTCCCGAGGCGGCCAGCTCCGCGTCCAACTCGGCCTCCAGTGCTATGTGCTCCAGGTGCAGCTCGCCGGCAAGAATGTCTTCCTGCTTCGCACCCACATAACAAAGCTCGCATAGGCCGATCCCACCCTCACTCTGAACCGGCGGTCCGAACGCACGGCAGGTCAGCGGCCGCGCACTGTACAGCTCGCAACGGCCTGTCTCCGGGTCCAGAACGGGGCAGGGTGCTTCCGGCAGGTCGGCGAAATGTTCCCAGAGCTCATCCTCTTCGCCTAGGAATCCGGTCGCAGGATCGCCCGGGAACTCGGCCCAAAGCCTCGCGACTTCAACGCGCGCCCGGGCCAGCATAGGTTCGGCACGTTCCGGCGCGTGGTCCTGGAGGTCGCGCCAGCCGGCTCTCAGCCGCTCCGCGTCGAGCGGGGAAATACGGAAAACTCCATGGCAGCAGGGCGTGCATCCGGGCCGGCACGCCAGCCACGAACCTCCGCGAGCGGTGGCATCGGCCAAAGCCCGGTCCACGATCTGGACCAGTTCCGTGTCGCGTGCGGGGAGCATGCTCCCATTCTCGCGCATCCGCCGGCCCACCTATCCGGTAGCATGGGCCAAACGCAATCGCAAATCGGAGGCAAGCGGGTGAGTACGAGCAGGAAAAAGGTAGCGATCCTCGGTTTCGGCACAGTGGGTTCGTCGGTGGCGCGCATCCTGCTGGAGGGGCCGGCAGCGAGTGAGCTGGCGTTGACCCACGTTTTCAATCGTGACATCGCGAGAAAGCGCGCCAAGTGGGTGAGTGCCGGGGCCGCGAAACCGGTGCAGTGGACAGAAAACATCGAGGACGTGCTCGGCTCGGATGTTGAGGTCATTGCCGAGCTGGCCGGGGGGCTCGACCCGGCCGAGGGCTGGGTCCGGCGTGCACTTCAGTCCGGCAAAAGCGTAGTGACCGCGAATAAGAAGCTGATCGCGGCGCATGGGGTGGCGCTGCACACGCTGGCCCGGCAGCACGGCGCACACCTCTTCTACGGCGCTGCTGTCGCCGGCGGTATCCCCGTGATTCCAGGTTTGCAACAGGGGCTCGCGGGCGAGCGCGTGCAGCGGATCGAGGGCATTCTGAATGGCACTTGCAACTACATCCTGAGCGGCATGGAGGCCGGCGCGGAGTACGGACCGATGCTGGCCGAAGCGCAGGCTCGCGGTTATGCGGAAACCGACCCCACCGAGGACGTCGGCGGCTTCGATGCGCGCGCCAAGCTGGTGATCCTGTCGCGCCTCGCACTGCGTGCGCGGGTACCGGTTGAATCGGTGCGCTGCCGGCCGATCACACGTTTGACGGCGGTCGACTTCGATTATGCCAGGCTGCTGGACTGTACGATCCGGCAGGTGTCGCGCGCCGAACTGGCGGACGACGGCAGCGTGGTCGCCATGGTCGGGCCCATGCTGGTGCCCCGGCGCTCGCCGCTGGCCTGGTCGCGCGGAACGGAAAACATGGTCCTGATCGGGGGCGCTTACGGGGGCGATGTGGTGTTTTCAGGCCACGGGGCGGGGGGCCATCCCACGGCAGTTGCTGTAGTTTCCGACCTGCTCGCAATTGCGCACGGCTCGGGCGCGGTTGAGTTGCCGAGCCGCGAGGCTGCCGTGACCAGCGACCTCCATCTTCGCCACTCGATCCGGTTCACGGTCAACGACCGCCCCGGCATCGTGGCCGGGATTGCGGCGGCACTGGCGCGCGAAGGCATCAACATCGATGCGCTGCTGCAAAAGCCCGGCCACGCGAAAGCCACTCTGCCTTTTATCGTGACTGTGGAGGCCTGCTCCGGCTCGACACTGCGTCGGGCCCTGGCCGAGGTGGAACAGATGGACTGCTTTCACGAGCCTTCGCTGGCCATGGAGATCCTGGAAGGGGAGTAAATCCCAGAAAAGCCGCCAGGCCTAGACTTTTGATGATCCAGGCCTTTAAAGGCTTTTACCGTTCTGAAACGGAGGCTACGCACTTCTGGTGACCTAGAACACTGATCTCGAAGTGTTGACCAGTGCCTTGAGATCGAAGTTCATGCCGGCGCTCAGGCCCTGCTGATTGAAGTCCAATACCTTGGGGCCGACCGCGTGGGTGTAGAAGCCGAAGGCGGAAACAAAGGGATTTATCGCGTAAGAGGCATGAGTGAACACCCGCTTTCCCTGGCTGTAGGAGTCCCCATTGAGGCTGTAGCCCAGCGCATGGAACAGCCGGCTGCTTGCGTAAACGCTGTAGTTGCCGTCGACCGAAGCAAAGCCGAAGTCGCCTGAAAGACTTTTGCCCACTTTCTTATAGGCTGCGGCTGAAAAACCGGAGCCGCTTTTCACATTCAAGCCTTGCAGGTCCACCGCGTTCAGCCGTTGGTAGAGCTCCACCCGCACTTTGTCGACAGCGTGTGTTTCCGGTGTGCCGATCACCGCCGCTTCGCGAAGGGTCTCGGTTTTGCTGAGCCAGTTGTACTCCCCCGAAAAACCGATGCGCGAAGAAATCTGCTTGTCCGCAAACCACTGCCGGTAATTGTTGTGTTTGAGGCTGGAGCCGCGATCGAAAAAGTTCGGAGTCGGAATGTCGCCGAAATAAGCACTTGTGTAGCCCACCTGATCAAAAAACAGGTGCCGTGGGTCACGCAGCCTCAGTCGTTCGCCGGTGACATAGCCATCTTCGTCGAACGAGGTAATCTCGGTGGACTGGCCACGCTCGATGCCGAGCGAACCGAATTCAACTGTGACCGGCCTGACCGGCGTCGCACTGAAAAACAGTTCGCGAGGGTAGAACTGCCAACCATTCGACTTCAAAGTGTTGAGTAAGCGGACCCCGGCGGGATCGGCGACGACTGAGTTCAGGATTTCGTACAGTTGCCCGGGGTTATAGGTTGCCAGAACAGCCGGTCGATTGCCCGCCCTTTCCGATTGGCTTTCGCCGGCGTAGTCGGAGTAAGCCCAGTTGAAGTAATGGCCCGTCGAAGCGCGAAACCCGATGGTGTAGTCGGCCTTCCGGTCGAGCTTGACGCGCCCCGCAAGCAGGGACCGCTCCTGCCCTTCCTCATAGAGGTGGTATCCACCCTGGTTGTAGGCGTTGCGGTAGCGTTGGGAGTGCGACATTGTCTGCAGATCGAGCCAGCGCTCCGTCAGCGGCTTTTGAGCGACCGGAGCCGGATTTGACTGAGCCGTGACCGCAGGAGGGGCGGCCGCAGCGGCATAAGCGCCTGGGGGCATGACCGATGCGGTTTGTGCCGTCAGCAGGCACGAGGATGCCGACCCTGCAAGTGCCGTCGCGCGTAGGAGCGTAAAGAACACCTTCATAAACGATTGCCTCAAGCGGCCGAGCTCAGGGCAGATCTTCATGGGTCCCTGTCTCCCGCGCCTTTGTTATCGGCAGTTCACTCCGTTTGTGCAGGATGAGGCAGTAACGATCTACCCGAAAGTAATGAAACTCGCCTCAACCATGCGCCTGGACGTCTAGCCAGAGCTACGAGGCGCAACCCGGGCGGGTCTGGGCCGGACGGGAAAGCTGGATGCCGCCCGAGCGACCGCTGTGGCATCGTAGTAGCAGGACCTTATGGAACCGACACCTCGCACCGACCCTTCTCAGCTGCTGGCCTTCGCCCGTCCCGCAGGCGCGAACCATCGCCACGAATGCACCATCAGCGTGAACGGCGTGCCGACGGAAGCACTGGCCGGAGAGCTGCTGATCGACGCCTTGCAGCGCACCCTGGGCGGGACCAAGAGCGAGGTGCCGCACGTCTGCTATCTCGAGCAGCTGGGGCCCATCCAGACCTGCGACACCTGCTTTGTCGAGGTCAACGGTACGCTCGAGCGGGCCTGCGCCGCCAGGGTGGAAGCCGGAGCGGTGATTGTGACCGAAAGCTCGCGCGCGCGAAAGGCGCAGACGGAGGGCTTTGACCGGATCCTCGCCAACCACCTGCTGTACTGCACGGTCTGCGATAACAACAACGGCAACTGCACCGTGCACAACACCACCGGGCTGCTGGAGGTAGAGCACCAGAAGCACCCGTATCGCGCGAAGCCCTACGAGAAAGATGAGACCAACCCGTTCTACCGCTACGACCCGGACCAGTGCATCCTGTGCGGGCGCTGCGTGGAGGCCTGCCAGAACTACCAGGTGAATGAAACGCTGTCGATCAACTGGGAAAGCGAGCACCCGCGCGTGCAGTGGGATGGCGGGCACACCATCGCGGGCTCCTCGTGCGTCAGCTGCGGCCACTGCATCACGGTATGCCCGTGCAATGCGCTGATGGAAAAATCCATGATCGGGGAGGCCGGCTATATGACCGGCTGGCCCGCGAAGCCGCTCGAGCAGCTGATCGACCTGGTGAAAGCGATCGAGCCGGAGATGGGTTACGGGCCCATTCTGAAGGTCTCGGAGACCGAATCCGCCATGCGCAAAACCCGCAACACGGTCACCAAGACGGTGTGCACCTACTGCGGCGTGGGCTGCTCGTTCGATATCTGGACACGTCCCGAGGACCGGCACATTCTCAAGGTGGAGCCGAGCCAAGGTGCCGCGAACGACATTTCGACCTGCGTGAAAGGAAAGTTCGGCTGGGATTATGTGAACTCGCCCGACCGGTTGACCAAGCCGTTGATCCGCAACCCCGACGGCGCCACGTTTCGCGAGGCGAGCTGGGACGAAGCGATCGAGCTGATCGGCACCAAGTTCAGCGGGATCAAGGCCGAGCACGGTCCGGATGCGCTTGGTTTTATCTCGTCGTCGAAGACAACCAACGAAGAAAACTACCTGATGCAAAAGCTGGCGCGCGCAGTCGTCGGCACCAACAACATCGACAACTGCTCGCGCTACTGCCAGTCGCCGGCCACGCAGGGCCTGTTCCGCACGGTGGGCTACGGCGGCGACTCCGGGTCCATCCACGACATCGCGCAGGCGTCGCTTGTGCTGTGCATCGGCACCAACACGAGCGAAAGCCACCCGGTGCTGGCCACGCGCGTGAAGCAGGCGCACAAGCTGCGTGGACAAAAGCTGATCGTCGCCGATATTCGTAAGCACGAGATGGCGCGGCGGGCAGATATTTTCTTTTCGCCCACGCCCGGCACGGACAT
>CAXTWU010000011.1:21465-23781 GCA_964248025.1 uncultured Acidobacteriaceae bacterium
TGGGGCGCGAAGCTGAAAAAGGAACACGGCCTCGACAACCACCAGATGATCGACGCCGTGTACGACGGCAAGCTGCGCGGCGTGTACCTGTTCGGCGAGGATATGTACTCGGCGGACTCGAATGCGAATCGCGTGGGTGGCGGCTTTGAGAAGCTGGAGTTCTTTGTGGTGCAGGACATCTTCTTTTCGGAAACCTGCAAGTTTGCCGATGTAGTGCTGCCGGCCAGCCCGTCGCTTGAAAAAGAAGGCACCTTTGTCAACACCGAGCGCCGTATCCAGCGGCTTTACCAGGTCTTTGAGCCGCTGGGCGAGTCGAAGCCCGACTGGCAGATCATCCAGCTGATCGCGAACCGCCTGGGCGCGAACTGGCACTACCAGCATCCATCCGAGATCATGCATGAGGCGGCTTCGCTGGCGCCGTTGTTTGCAGGTGTCACGTATGACCGGCTCGCAGGCTACAAAACCCTGCAATGGCCGGTGGCGATCGACGGCACCGACCAGCCGCTCTTGTATACCACCGGCTTTCCACTGGAAGGCAACAAGGCGCGGTTTCACCCGCTCGAGCACCGGGTGCCGATGGAAGTGGTCGATGACGAGTACCCGATCCACCTAAACAACGGCCGGCTGCTGGAGCACTTTCACGAAGGCAACATGACCTACCGCGTCCCGGGCATTCTCCGGGAAACGCCCGATCGCTGGATCGAGGTCTCGCCCGAGCTTGCGGAGGAGTACAGCCTGACGGATGGGCAATGGGTGGACGTGACCTCGCGCCGCGACACGCTGCGGCTGCCGGTGCTGATCACGGACCGCGTCCGCGGTCGCCAAGCTTTTGTGCCGCTCAACTCGCCGGACCGGCCAGTGAACCTGCTGAGTTCAAGCGACGTGGATGATGCCACGCATACGCCTGCGTACAAGGAGCTGGCGGTGAAGTTCAAGCCTTTGAAATGGCATGGCGCGCGGCCGTTGCGAAGCGAGAACTTCCGCAATGGCCACCCCACCCCGCAAAACGGTGTGGAGGTCGAGCGCAAGTGGGCGCGGGCGGATTACATTGCACCGGGCGCACCGCCGCCGCTGGTGCAGATCGACATCAAGAACGGGCACAAAAGCGTAAAGGTGAAGCGATAGGGGACGGCAACATGGCGAAGGCGATCGAGATCAGGCCGCGGCCCACACCCGCCGCGGAAGAAACCCAGCGCAAGCTGGACGCGGCACCCATGGCCCATGCGGAGGCGGTGTTGGATGCTTATCGCACGCTGCAGACCCTGCACGACACCCACACGCTGGACTTTGTGCGTGGCCTGCTCGGCGCGGGCGACGAGGTGCTGTCGCACGTGGTCGACGTCGCCACCTCGCCGCAGTCGACGCGCGCCATTCGCAACCTGCTGGTGCTGACGGATCTTCTCGGCAACATCAGCCCCGACATGCTGCACAAGCTGGGCGAGAACCTGCAACCGGTCCTCAAGCCGCAGGTCAGCAAAGATCCGCCGTCCCTGCTGGCGAGCACCTGGCGGCTGCTTACCTCCAAGGACGTGCGCCGGGTTGTCGCGACCGGGGTAGCAGTGCTCGAAGCCGTCGGCAGCGCGCTTGAACCCAGCGGGCAGGCCAAGGGTTCGGCCGGCTGATCGCCTTCGCTCGCCGGCGACTCCGCAGCGACTTCCTGCCGCCCCTCCTATTCGCCGTCCGGGTCCGCATCGCTGCCGATCGGCTGACCCGGCGGCGCTGCAAGCATCTCCGGCGAGGCAAACGCCGCTGGATCCTTTTCCCACCGGGCAATGATTCGTAAAGCGGCTGCCTGCTGCGCCGCAGTCGCAGGTGCCGGGCTAGTATGACCCAGCAGCCAGCCTTTCAGCTCTTCCACCTGCGCTCCGGCGACGTCCCGTGCTTCCGGGCTGCTGCTCTTGCCGGCGCTCAGCGCAAGCAAGTGGTTCAGCACAGCCGTTCGCACCGTACGCGCCGTTTCCCCCGGCATGCCGGGCTGGGGCTCCTCAAACCAGGTAGCCGCGAGTGTCGCGTGGATCACCTCGTCCAGGCCGGGCAGCGACGCATCGCGAGCATGTTCTTCCGCGAGCCGCGTGGCGCGTGTGGGCTCAAACAAGAGCGAGCAGGTAAGGTTGGCGGCAGAGGCGACCGCACCCTGCGGATCGAAAGCGAGGCCTGCCTGGCCCGTGAACGACTCGGCTGTGCGATCAAAGCCCGGCGGCCGCGGTGGCATGCCCCTCACAAGAGTCTCCGGCAGGGTCAATGTTTCTGGGTCGAGCGTCGAAAGCACAGCGGCAAGCGCCTTGCGCTGTTCCGCCGCCGCAACGGGCTGCGGCA
>CAXTWU010000011.1:23881-26676 GCA_964248025.1 uncultured Acidobacteriaceae bacterium
CTCGTCCGCCGGGTTCGCGCCGTTGTCCCACAGGTGGGCACGCGGGCTGAGTGAGCCCAGCGGCCGCGCGTCCTCATCGGTCAGAAAAACAAGGCCTCGGTCGGTGTCGGCGCGCAGCATCGTATCGAGTATTTTCGTTTCGTCGGCACCGGCCGGAAATTGGGTGTACCCGTACGCGATGGCTGCCACATCCCAGGGACCAATGCTGTTCGCGTAAGCATGCCGCAGGTCGGGCTTGCCGTCGGGACCCAGCGTGATCACCGGATGCGGGTAGTCCATCACGGATGTGCCGGGCGCGATGGAGGAGGCGGCAAAGTTGTGCGCGAGCCCCAGCGTGTGACCGACCTCGTGCGCGGCCAGCTGACGGATCCGTTGCATCACCATGGCCGTTGCTTCCGCCTGCTCGGCCTGTGTTTCGGCAGGCGTGGGCTGAGCGTTGCTGTAAGGCGCAAGCAGCGCTTCAGCGATCAGAAAATCCTGCCGGTCGCGCAGGGAGCCCAGCGTCACCACCCCTTTCAGGATCTCGCCCGTGCGCGGATCGACCACGCTTGCCCCGTAGCTCCACCCGCGCGTGGACCGGTGCACCCAGTCGATCATGTTGTAGCGAATGTCCTCGGGGTCGGCCCCGGCGGGCAGCTCCCGGACCTGAAATGCGTGGCGGAATCCGGCGGCCTCGAAGGCCGCATCCCACCAGCTCGCGCCCTCGATCAGGGCACGTTTAATAGGTTCGGGCGCGCCTCGGTCCACGTAGTAGACGATCGGGTCGACCGGGTCACTCAGCTTGGCGTTTGGATCGCGCTTTACGAGCCGGTGTCGCGTGATCAGGCGAACGTCCATCGGTGTTCCAAGGGGGGCGGAATAGTCGCGATAGCGAAGGTCGAAATAGCCCGCGCGCGGATCAAACGCGCGAGGCCGGTAGCCCGGTGCAGGCAGCGCGATCAGGGAAAAGTGCTCCACCACTGTCACGTGCCGAGGGTCGGGCGTGACGGCTGCGACGAGCTTCGCGGAGCTGTCGTTTTCCCCGGCATCGGAAAAGGTGAGCAGCGACTCGACCTCCGTGTTGCCCGGAAAGGCTTTTAGGCTTTCGGGCTCGATCGCCGACCGCTGCGCGTCCAGCTTGTACGCGCCCTGCTTTGCGGCCGCGAGCCGGTCGGCGACGCCGTGGATGTCGTGGCCAAAGAACTCCGTTGCATCAATCGTGAGCGATCCATCGGGAGCTGCCGACTCGATCTTGAACCCCCACAAGGCAGAGCGCGCAAACGAATCGGCAACCGAGGCCCGTTCTTCCGGGTTCGGGGAGGACGACCGGTACTCGAGATTGGGGGCCAACAAAAGCAGGCGCGAGCCGGAGCGATACCACTCGACGACGCGGGTGTGGCCGAGCTGCCCGCGATCAAGCGCAAGGTCGTTCGCGCCCACGCCCTCGCGCAGCGTATCGAGCAGCAGGAACTGCTGCCCCGGCTGCAGCAACGCAGCCGGCACCGTGAGCAGCAATTTGCCGGCCTGCGCCTGCCAGGTGACCGGGAAGAAGCCGTCGAGGTGCCGGTCGGGTGTTTGCGCGGTGGCGGTGCCCACGGCCAGGGCGGGGGCGGTCAGGAGCAGAGCAAGCAGGGCAGCAGCGTATGGCATCTTGCCCCTGAGACTACATCGCGCCCGGCCCCGCGCCTAGCTCGTTCCGTTCCGGGTGCCGCGCGCTGCTTCCCAGGCTTTCGCATACCTCCAGCTGACATAGCAGGAGTGATATAGGTGCAGCAGTAAACCTTCGCGACCATCGAGAAAGCCGCCGCGGAGGACGTAGTTGTAGATGAACGTGGCGACCGGGTTGAGAATCGTGTTCCAGCAGAACGCCGGAAGCGAGCGGCTCCGTTTGCCGCGTTGAAGTACGAGAGGCACGCTGGCCGAGCTGTAGCGGTTCATATGTTCCAGATAAAGCGCGAGGGTCGGATAGGCATAGTGGAGCAGGTCACCCTTGAGTCGGCCTGTCGGACCGTCAAACCTGGGCGTGGTGTGCGGTTCGGTGTCTTCGCGGGCCCAGGCTCGCCCATTTCGGAACAGACGCAGCTTGCGATCCGGGTAGAAGCCGCCATAGCGCATCGCGCGTTCCAGAAAGTAATTGCGGCGCGGCACCCAGTAGGCCTCGTACTGAGGACTATCCGCAATTATCTGCCGGATTTCGCCGGCGAGTTCAGGGGTGAATGCCTCATCAGCATCGAGCGAAAACACCCACTCACCCGTGCAGGCTCGAAGCGCATTGTTGACCTGGGCACCATAGCCGGGCCATGGCAGATAAACGACCCGCGCCCCAAAACTCTCCGCCAGCGCGACCGTGCCATCGGTCGAGCCGGAGTCGACCAATACAATCTCATCCGCCAGGGCAGCCACGCCCGGCAAAATGCGCCCCAGGTTGGCTTCCTCGTTTTTGGCCACGATCGCGACGGAAAGCGTCGGCCGCGTTGGTGCGCTCACGCCGGGGCTAGCTTTCCTGGAACTGCTGGATCAGTCGTGCCATCAACGGCTGGAGGCTCTCGCCGGTTTTGCGCAGAGCGAACTGAGCCGCGGCCTCGTCCCAGTCCAGCTTGAACGAGGTGGACAGCGCCGAAATCCAGATCTGCTGCACCGGCGTATTGGGTGTGACGACGAACTTGCCCGCCGGCTCCTCGAAGACGACGTTCAGCACGCCGTTATTCTCTTCCACCTCGAAGCCGCCGTCTGCTTCAAGCGCGATCAGGGCCTGCTTCAGCGACTCGACCGCGTGGTCGGCGTGGCGGCGAAACTGTTCCTCGTCCAACATAACG
>CAXTWU010000012.1:0-26194 GCA_964248025.1 uncultured Acidobacteriaceae bacterium
GCGGTGGGGGCTTTGGTGGCGGAGGCTTCGGTGGCGGATTTGAAGGAGCCCCGCGTGAGGAAGTTATCAACAACTACTACGGCGATAACAGCGGCGGCGGGGGCGACTATGTGGCCGGCCCGGATGAGCAGCCGCAGGGTGGTTTCGACTCGGGCTCTGACTCCAACTACGGAGACGATTTCTCCGATGGCGGCGGCGACTTCGGCGGGGATGATACAAACTTCAGCTAGCCCAACCGGGAGCAAAGCGAGGGCGGCGTAGAACTTTGCGCCGCTTCTTCTATGTGCGCGGCGCTGCCATCCATGGACAGACGAAGGACGGTGCGCACCAGCCTTTAGGGCCTTCATGATCGAGAGAACGGCGCACACGGGTGAATGCTGCCCGGACAGTGTTCAGCCTCCCGAGCCCGGGGGCCCACAGCTCGGGAACCGGACTCGGCCGCGCTTCACCGGGTCGAGAAAGCTGGTATCTCCCGTGCTGCATGGATCTTTTCACGACTATGGCGCTTGCTCGAGCAGGCCGATCGCAGCTTGGTATCCCTTGTCCGGAACCGGTTGAAAATCTGAGGAGTCCTCCGTGGTATCTATGCGGAGCGACTTTATCATGGCGATCTTGCCCGTCAGATTTAACTGCATGTGCGCGGTCTCCCAGTGATGGCTGCCGACATCGCGGTTCTCCACCAGGATGGTTCCGCCCTTATAAAGGCGTCCGAAGATACCCCATCCGAAGTCAACATCCTCGATCAAGTGGGCTTCAAAGCGGGCCATGCGCTGCTGGGCCTGGTCAATCCAGAGCTCGCCTGCCATGCCGTGGAACACTTCGGCCTGCCGGTCAGGCGGGCTGTATTGCGGGTTCGGCTCGAAGCGAAGCCGGTAGCAGGGGCCACTGGGTCCTGCAGCCATGCCGACATAGGTGTAAAGAAACGCGCCGGGCAGCAGAGTCACCATCTCGTTGTCGCGCTTGCTGTTTTCCGCATCGTGTTTGTGCTTGGCCGCCTGCGCTCCAGGATCATTGCGCAAGCCATTTAGGCGGGCCAGTTCCTTGGCGTTGGCGGCCGGATCCAGCGGCTTGCCGTCGGTTTCGATGAGGCGCACCACGTCACCGTCCCTGGTTTCCACGACCTCGCGGACGATGGACTTGCCGTCGTCGACCTTGTGAATGCGATAGCGAAAGGTATGCCCCGTGCCGGACGCATGCAGTTCGTTGTAGGAGGCGTGGCGCACCAACTCAAGCGGATCGGGCGCGGACTGTGCATGGCAGGGGAGCGGAAGCAGGGAAGCCGTGCCCAGGAGAGCGAAGCATCCGTGCAAAAGGCCGCGGTGCAGCTTTGTCCTGGACGTGCCTGAAATGCGTTGCATGGTGTTTGATCCTCGATCCTTGGATGGCAGCCGTGTCCGGCAGGGCGACCCGGCGCCTTTGCGGCTTGGACGTACGCCAAAGTAACTTGGAGCATCGGCGCGCGACTTGTACTGTAGAGCACACGGCGAGACTGTCGGTTGCTGCGCCCATGATGAGCATTTACAGTGAACTGGAGCCGGCAGCGAAGCGGGCGTTGAGGAGAAGCAACAGATGGCAGTGGTGGAAGCGGTAAGCGCAAGCATCGGCAAAAGCCTGCAGGTACGCGGTGAAGTGCGCGGCAGCGAAGATCTGGTGGTCGACGGCTTTGTGGAAGGCACCATCACGCTTTCGGGCAGCCGGCTGACCATCGGCGCCAACGCAAAGGTACAGGCTGACGTGGCGGCTCGCGACGTGATTGTGATCGGCCAGTTGACCGGCAATATTGCCGCGACGGGCCGGGTGGAGCTGCGCTCGGGCGCGACCCTGGTTGGCGATATCCAGGCTTCCCGGCTTTCCATCGAGGAGAACGCCGGATTTTCGGGCAAAGTGGACCTGGTACAGAGCACGGCTGCCGCGGCCACCGGCGCGACCGGCCAGGCCCAGGCCGCCGTGCCCGTCGCACAAGCGTTTTAGGCCTGCAGCGCCGGGTCTAGGCCGGTGCATCGAATCCCTTAGGAGCCGTTCCTTGCGGCTCTTATACCCCGTTTCATGTAAGGCGACCCCTGTGCTCCGCAGCCTGTTCTCCAAGCAAGACGGCCCAAAAAGCAAGAGCCCGACCATTTTGTCGGGCCCGCGCATCCCGCGGCACTCCAGCGCGTGGGCCGCTTTGCGCAAGCACCTGGCTGCCGAGCCAAGTCTTCGTGTGCTTGATGTGGGCCCCACGTCGCCGGCGAACATAAACTACCTAACGCAGGCCGGTCATGGCATCTGGATGGCCGACCTGGCCACCGAGGCCCTGCGTGGTGGCTGGGATCTGCCGCCGCTTGAGCCTGGGGATCCGCCCGGCTTCAACGCGGACGAGTTCTTCGCGCAGAATATGGATTTTGGCGGCCGCGAGTTCGACGTGGTGCTCTTGTGGACCGCGCTCGATTACATCCCAGAACCGCTGGTGCAGCCGCTGATCCACCAGCTGCATTCGGCCATGCGTCCGGGTGGACGGCTGCTGGCGATCTTTCACACCAAGATGGTGGGCCCGAACACGGAGTACTACCGATATCACCTGACCGACAGTGACTCAGTGGACATGCAGGAGACGGAAAAGTTTCCCGTACGGCGCGTGTATACGAACCGCAACATCGAGAAGCTGTTTTCCGCCTTCAACAACACGCGGTCGTTTCTGGCCAAGGACAACCTTTATGAGGTGATCATTACCCGGTAGGGCGAATCACCCGGTGAGCCGGTCCCCAAGGCTGTGTTCCGGCCAAAGCGAAGCCTGCGCGGACGCTTTTGCGGGAGGCGACAAAGGGGCCGTTCCCTGCGGTTCCTGAGTCAGAATGGCGTAGGTGGAGTGCTGCGGGAGCCCATGACGGCTTGCGATGGAAGAAACAAGCGCCCGTATGCGAGCCGCATAAGCCGGGCCGACAAATGCACCCTCACGGTAGCGCTCTGCGTAGCTGGCCGACAAGCGGGGAAACTCGTTCGCGATAAAGCGAAAAAAAGCATCGCGCGAGCAGGACTTGAGAAACAGCGGCTCGGCTGCAAAAAAGCTCGCGCTGGCCGCGACTGCTTCGCGCGCAACTAGGTTGAGCGCGGGACCGTTGTCAGTGATGCCGGGCAGCAGCGGGGAGCACAGAACACCTGTGACAAGGCCGGCCACGCGCAATCGCCGTACGGTCTCGAAGCGCAGATCAGGTCGTGGCGCACGCGGTTCCAGCTTGCGGGCAAGGCGAATGTCGGTCGTTGTAATGGTGACGTGCAAGGTCAGGGTGTTGCGGGCAGCGATCGCGGTCAGCAGGTCGATGTCGCGTTCAATCAGCGTGGACTTAGTCACCAGGCCGATCCGCAGCCCATCTTGTCGCGCCAGAACTTCCAACACCCCGCGCGTGACCCGAGCGTGCCGTTCGATCGGCTGGTACGGGTCGGTAGCGGTCCCGATCGCGATCTCTTCGGCCGGATCGAAGCCCCGCAGCTCCTGCTCCAGCAGCCAGGGCAGGTTTTGTTTGAGGTAGATTTCGCGTTCGAACGCAGCTGGATCGGTAAAGTTGAGGAACTCGTGGGTATAGCGGGCATAGCAGTACCGGCAGGCGAACTCGCAACCGCGATACGGGTTGATCGTGCGCGCGAAACGGAGCTTGCGCCTGGATACGGACCGGTTGAGCGCGGAACGCACGGGGAGCGCGTGAAAACGGACGTTATGTCCCTCGCCGGCCGAGGTCGCGTCCGCCGCCAGCCGGGCGATTCCGGCAAGTGGCGGCGTGCTGTTTTGCAGAATAGGAAAAAGCGCGTTCTCCTTTTGTTCTTCCATGAAGCTACAGTACTTCAAGCCGGGGCGAAGAGCAAGCGAAGATTCTTGGTGGCTCATGCGGAGTTGAGAATACCTATCTCCCGCAAACGCATTGTTACGGCCGGTTCGCGCCCGGTGTGCCCATCCTCTCGGAATGCACAGTCTCGAGAGGACCAAGCCGTCCAAAACTACAGATAACAACGGCTGTTTGGCCGGAAGCCGATGCGATTGGGCTAACTTCGGGCTGCTGCGCCACGCCAGGTTTGCTGGCTGGAGCGTGGTTGGACTGCTCCCAAACATACTTCAGCCTGATCGCACACGACACAGAATATACATTATCGGACACGACGGGTGTAACGATCTGCGCATGTGCAACAGGCCTGCTACCTTTCTGACCGCATCGATCGTTCTGCTTTCTACGGTTGAATACCCAGCTTGGAGCGCGAACTCTTGCGTGAGCGCTTGTGAAATCTCCGGCGCTTCGCGCTATCCTCGTTTCGCGTTGGCCGCAGATTCTGACGCTCGTCTTTTAAACCAGTTTGACGAACCGGATCACACGGACACGGCCTTTGTTTCCCAGCGGCATAGGTCCGGCTTATCCGCCGTATAACCAGGCGGCCAACTGCTTGATTTCGTGCCGGACCCTGCGCATAATCCAACTCACACCGGCGACCCCGCGCCGTGTACCGATCAGCAGTTCCGACTACTCTTTCGCTGGTGTGCATGCGAATGAGTCTTGTTCTTCGCTACCTGTTCCCAGGCTCGGCCCGGACCGATGGTTTGTTTTCATCGCCTTTTCACTGGAGCTCCCTCTTGATGCGTGGTTCACCCCTGGCATTGTCTCTTCTGCTGCTTCCCTCCTCCCTTTCGCTCGGCTTTGCGCAAACCGCGACCACGTCCTTGCGAGGCGTGGTGACGGACTCGTCGGGTGCCGTGATGAGCGAAGCCAGCGTCCTGCTGACCGAAAGTTCGATCGGTTTTTCGCAGATGCATAAGACCAACGCGCAGGGCGAGTACAGCTTTCAACAGATTCCGCCGGGCAATTACGAGGTCAAGGTAGTGGCGCAGGGGTTTTCAGAGCAGACCACGCGCGCGCAGCTGCTGGTCAATCAGCCGGCGACGATTGATGTGGCACTAGCCGTAGGTTCCGGTAACACCACCGTCGAGGTAACCGCGCAGACCAACTCCATCAATCTGACGGATGCAACGCTGGGCAATGCGTTTGACCCGTCGCAGGTGCAGAACCTGCCCTACCTGGCGAATAACGTGACATACCTGCTGTCGCTGCAACCGGGCGTGCTGGCGGTGGACAGCGGCGCGGCGAGTGGTGGCCTGAACACGGACGAACGCACGGGCATTGTGGACGGGGCGCGGCAGGACCAGAGCAACCTGACCCTGGACGGCGTTGACAACAACGACCAGATCTTCGGTTATGCCTTTAACGGCGTGTTGCGCTCCACTCGCGAATCAGTGGAAGAATTTCGCGTGGTGACGACCAACGCGAACGCGGACGCGGGCAGGGCGTCGGGGGCGCAGGTTTCACTCGTGACGAGGAGCGGGACCAACAACATTCATGGAAGTGCCTATGAGTATTATCGCGACCCCGGTGTCACCTCCAATAACTGGTTCATCAAGCAGGGGCAACTGAATTCGGGTGAGCCGAACATCGCGGCCAAGGTACTGCAGCACACGTACGGCGCGTCGCTAGGGCTGCCGGTCAAAAAGAACAAGCTGTACTTTTTCGGAGCCTATGAGGGTTTCAAGCAGGCAAGCGATATCCCCGTGGGTGAGCTTGTGCCGTCGACGCTGGCCGGTGGCGGTCTTGTGACCGGCAATGTGACGTATGAGGCGTGCCCGACCTCGGCCCCGTGTAAGAACGGGACCAGCTTCAAGACGCTGACGCCGGCAGAGATCGCGAAACTGGATGGCCGCGCGTCGGATCCGAACTGCGCGACGACCACCTGTTTTGCACCGATGACCGATGCTGCGGCCATTGCATTCTTTAAGCAGTATCCGCTCGCGAACGCCCCCGGGGGCGACGGTTACAACACTGGCGGCTATAACTTCACCTCGCCGGCTCCGATCGACCAGGTTACAAACATCGCGCGTATCGATTACAACGTGGGTGGGCGGCAGTCATTGTTTGTGCGCGGCAACCTCCAAAGCGACAACGAATCCACAGCACTCCAGTTCCCTGGCCTGCCGCCAGCGTCGACTATTTACGGCAACAACAAGGGGCTTGCCGCTGGGGATGTATGGTCGATCAACAACAGCCTGAGCAACAACGCACGTTACGGGGTGACGCGGCTGGGCAATGCGCGTCGCGGCACCGGCAGTCTGCCTTACACCAACTTCTCAGTAATCAGCCCGCTGACCGCAACCACGACCACCTCCATCTATGAGGTCACTGCGAACAATTTCGCGGATGATCTTAGTTACACCAAGGGCCGGCATACGATCGGAGCTGGCGCAAACATTTACCTGATCATCAATGGCCAGTATTTCGATGCTCCGGTGGTGCCGGTGTCGAATGTGAACCCGAACCTGCTGGCAACGGCCGCCATTGCCAACCAGGGCGGCAGCCTGGATCCGGGCGCGTTTGCTTGTGCGGATTGCGCGTCGGTATCGACGTCAGGATCGAATAACTATAACCGTGCTATTATCGCCAACGTCGGATCCATCGAAACAGCAACCTCCGGGACGGAGTACAAGGTTCGGAACAACACCTTGGTGCCGAGTGCATCCGGGGTGATCCCAACACATACTTATCGCAACGTGGAGCAGGAATACTATGTCCAGGACCAATGGAAGGCGACACCACAGCTGACTCTGACCTATGGGTTGCGTTATGTGTACCTGGGTGTGCCGTATGAGCGGGATGGCCAGCAGATTGCACCTGCCGTGCCGCTCAATGCTTTTCTCAATAAGCGGGCGGCAGCTGCGGCTGCTGGCACGGCGTATGACACGCGCGTAGCGTTCCGAGCGTCCGGTTCGGCGAACGGGCAGCCGAACTTTTGGTCGCCGCAGAAGCTTAACTTCGCACCGCGCGTAGCGTTTGCGTACGCGACCAAGGATGGTAAAACCTCCCTCCGTGGTGGATTTGCGCTGGCCTTTGATCACTTCGGCGCAGGTGTAATTGACTCGTATCAATCAAACACGCAATCTTTATTCTCGCTTTCGCAAACCAATCTGCAGACCTACACGGACATCAACTCGAATCCGCGCTTTTCCGGGTACCGCGATGTGCCGGCGGTACCAGGAGGGACAGGAGCTTTACAGCTGCCCTACACGCCGGCCGACAGCGCATTTACGTTTGATTACAGCATCAACGACAAGCAGAAAACTCCCTATGCCGAGACGTTCAACCTGACGGTGCAGCATCAGTTCGCGCGCGACGTCAACTTTACGGCCTCGTACGTAGGAAGGCTGGGACGGCACCTGATCCAAAACCTGGACGTCGCCATGCCGACCAACTTTGCCGACCCGACGAGCGGTCAAACCTATTTCCAGGCCGCCACCGCCTATGACAAGATGGTCGATGCAGGCGTCGACCCGTCGATGGTGCCGGACTCCGGGTACTTCCATAATGTTTTCCCTAATTTTTCTTTTGGGGGTTACAAAGGCGCGCAGGCCTACTATGCGTTGTTCGCCGCCAACCGCGGAAACGAGACCAATGCCTTGTTCGATGCGGACACGGACCCGACGGCCTCGCCGGCCGGACAGAGCTTTCGGTTCTTCTTTCCGCAAACCTCCTCCATCTATGCGCAATCGACCACCGGCGTGAGCAGTTACAACGCGCTGCAATTGTCGCTCCACCAGGCGCTGCGTTATGGTCTCGAATACGATCTGAACTACACTTACTCAAAGTCTCTCGATCTGGGTTCTTCGCCAGAGCGCAACGGAATCAGCGGCAGCGCGATCATCAACTCCTTCGCACCGGACCAGTGGTATGCGCCATCGGATTTCGATGTGCGGCATAACATCACCGCGGATTACACGGCTCCCCTGCCCTTTGGCCGTGGCGCGCCTTTCCTGAACCACGGCGGTCTGCTGGACCGGATCGCCGGTGGCTTCCAGATCAACGGACTCGTGCATTACAGCACCGGTTTTCCCTACAGCGCTGTAGCAGCCGGCAACTGGGGAACGAACTTCGCTTTTAACAGCAATATGGTCCAGACCGGCAAAATCCCGACCGGCGGCCATCATTACGATAAAGTGTTGCAGCAGGAAACCTCGCTCAAGGGCATCACATCAGCCCAGGCGCTCGCGAACCTGCGATTCGCGTATGTCGGGGAAAGCGGTCAGCGCAATAACTTCCGGTCCGACGGCTATCTTTCAGTCGATGACGGACTGGCCAAGTCGTTCCACACCTTCCGCGAGCAGAAGCTGCGGTTGTCCGTTGAAGTCTTCAACGTGATCAATACAAACCGCTTCGCGACGGTCCAGGCAGATGGAACCAACAGTAACTTCGGCGCCTATGTGAACTCAACCAACGGCTTCCAGGATACAACCGCACAGACCGGAACCAATTCCCTTCTGGTACAGCCGCGGCAGATGCAATTTTCCGGAAAGTATATCTTCTAACCATGTGGTGGACCGGGAGCGAGGATAGCCTCTGTTCCCGGCTACGCTCAAACGTTGACTGGTTCCGATGCCCGCTGCGCAAGATAAGCGCGCCAGCCGCCGAAGTGGGTGATCTCGGTGGAGGATCCGAGCGCATAGTGCTCGCATAAGAAACCTTTGACAAGCTGGCCGCTTTCGAGGCGAATGTTTCCGATGGAGAGCGGCTGCGGAATCAGGGCGAGAAAGCTGCCGACTGCTTCGATGGGCATGTCCCAGACTTCGACCTCGATACCAGGTCCTTCGAAACCGGGCTCAAAGACGAGGCCGGGTTTTAGCGGGGTGGTGTTGGCCAGCGCATAGAAGCGGTAATCGGGCGCGGTGCGGGTCAGGTTCAGAAAGGTGGCACCACGCTCGGTCAATTGCCCGTTGAGCGGCTGTCCGGACAGGTGCGCGCCGACAACGACGATCTCAAGGTGGGTAATGGATCGTGCGGATGCCACGAGCGGGGGCGTCGCGGCCAGCAGGCGATCGCCGGCGGCGATCGTCTTGTTGAGCGCGCGATGGAGCCAGTCGCCGAGCTGCAGCAGGGCAAGATCGGTGCCGGCCGGTGCGACCAGGGATGCGCCGAATGGGAGGCCGTCTGGCCTGAGACCGGCGGGCACGGCAATGGCCGCGAGGTCGAGCAGGTTGACGAAATTGGTGTAGCGACCGAGGCGGTTGTTGAGCTCGACAGGGCCGGCGGCGATCTCGGAATGCGTGTAGGTGCGCGGCACGGTCGGTAACAGCAGAAGATCGATCTCGTCCCACACGGAAGCAGTCTCCCGGCGTAGGGTTTCAAGCTTGTAAGCCGCACGGAAGGCATCCGCCGCGGAGTAGCGCTCAGCCCCGGCGATGATGGCGTGAACGGTCGGATCCATGTCGGCCACGTGATCGTGGAGAAAGGGCTCGAAAGCAGCCAGCCGCTCGGCTATCCACGGTCCAGAGTAGAGCAGTTCGGCGGCCGCGCGAAACGGCGCGAAATCGACAAAGATTTTTTCTCCTCCAAAGGCCTCGAGTGCGGCAACGGCCTGGGCGTAGCCGGCCGCGGAGGCTTCATCGCCAAAGAACTCGAGTTGATCATCCTGGGGAACTCCAAAGAGGAAACCGTGGCTGGTCCCGAATTCGTCTGTGCTGGAGTCCAGGTTGCGCGAGTAAGGGTCGGCTGCATCGAAGCCGCGCGCGGCATCAAGGACGACAGCAGCATCAGCGCAGGTTTCCGCGAAGACCGAGACGCAATCAAGGGTGCGGCACGCGGGTACCACGCCGGTGGTGGAAAGCAGTCCGGGCGTGGGTTTCAGGCCGACGATGCCATTCAGTGCCGCGGGCACGCGTCCGGAACCTGCGGTATCGGTGCCGAGTGCGAACGAGACGAGACCCTGCGCAACAGCGACGGCAGAGCCGGAGCTTGATCCTCCGGAGATGTGGTCTGGGCTGAAGACGCTGGAGCACGCGCCATACGGGGTGCGCGTGCCGACCAGCCCGGTGGCGAACTGGTCGAGGTTGGTTTTCCCGATCAGGATCGCCCCGGCGGCCAGGAGGCGCTCGACCACGGTCGCGGATCGCTCGGGGGTGTAGGCAAAAGCCGGGCATCCCGCGGTGGTGGGCAGGCCGGCTACATCGATGTTGTCCTTGACGGCGAACGGAATGCCATAAAGAGGCTGCTTGTCAAAGCCGACGGCCTCCAACTCGCGGGCGCGAGCCATGGCTTGCTCACGCGGCACCAGGGCGATCCAGACAGGAGCGAGCGCCCCGGCCTCGATCCGCGTATACAGCGCTTCGACCATGGCCGACGGGGTCAGGCTTCCGTCGCGATACGTGGTGTGCACGGCTGAGATATTCACGAAGTTCCCCTTCTAACTGGTGCGCAGAATCACAAGCGGCTGGCCGGCGTTGACCAGCGTTCCCGGCCTGGCGAGCACCGCTTCCACGATGCCGCGGGCCGGCGCACTGACGACCAGCTCGGTTTTCATGGCGTCCAGGATCGCGAGCTTGTCGCCCTCCAGCACCCGGTCGCCCACGGCGATGCTGATCTGAAACACGCTGGCCGTCGTCGGCGCGAGGGCGGCCTCGCAGCCCTCGGGGATTCGGGAGACGGTGCTTGTGTCTTCCGGCTCGTGCTCGTCGGCCGGCAATGGCTTGAGCAGCTTCCAGCGCTCGCGCTCGGCGTTGAAAGCTGCTTTCTGCACGGTGCGAAATCGCTCGGTCTCGGGCTCGATGGATTCGAGAAAAGCGTTGTATTCGCGCAGGCTGAACTCGGTTTCCTGAATGTGGATGGGGTACTTGCCATGTGGAAAGGCCGCGCGAGCGCGCAGCAACTCGTCGCCGGAAACGGGAAAAAAGCGGATCTGGTCGAAAAAGCGGAGCGACCAGGGATGGCCGGGCTTGAAGACCGGCGTGGTTTTATAGGTGTTCCAAACCTGGATGGTTCGGCCGACGAGCTGGTAGCCGCCGGGACCCTCCATGCCATAGATACACAGGTACGCGCCGCCAATGCCGACCGCGTTTTCGGGGGTCCAGGTGCGGGCTGGGTTGTACTTGGTGGTGACGAGGCGATGGCGCGGGTCGATCGGCGTGGCCAGCGGCGCGCCCAGGTAGACGTCGCCCAGGCCGAGCACGAGATAGCTGGCGTCGAAGACCGTACGGTAGACGTCATCGACCGATGCAAGCCCGTTGATGCGCCGGATGAACTCGATATTGCTGGGGCACCAGGGAGCATCAGGGCGCACGGCTTGCATGTACTTGTTCTGGGCCAGCTGCGCAGCAGGGTCGTCCCAGGAGAGTGGAAGGTGCACAATCCGGGAAGGCACGGCGATATCGGCGAGCGCAGGCAGGCTGGCTTCGAGGTTGTCGATGGTACTGATCAGTTCAGCTCGCGGCAACACACGGTTGTTGTAGTGGATATGCAGGGAACGAACGCCAGGCGTGATGTCGATGATTCCGCTTAGGTCGGCGTGACGCAAAGCGGCTTCGAGCAGGTGAACACGGAAGCGCAGCGTAAGGTCAAGCCGGTTTTCGCCGAGTTCGACCAGCAGGTATTTGTCTCCATCGGCGCGATACGTTACGGAAGGGGTGCGCGGCTCACGGCGGATCACGGAAGCTTCCTGCCGGGAAGCTGGACCCAGCGTTGGCAAAGGACCCGTGAGATCGATAAGAAAGCGTTCCTGCGCGGCTTCCAGGGCTTCGGCGTCAAGGAGCGCACAGCGCTGGAAGCGGACTGTATCGCCGGCCTTCAACTGGCCAAGCTTCCACAGTTCCGCCTGCACCACGACGGCGGGGCAGACGAAACCGCCAAGGGACGGGCCGTCGGGACCTAGCAGGATAGGCATATCGCCGGTGAAGTCGATCGCCCCCACGGCATAGGCATTGTCGTGGATATTGGACGGATGCAGCCCGGCCTCGCCGCCGTCAGAACGCGCCCAGGCGGGCTTGGGGCCGACGAGCCGGACGCCGGAGCGATCACTCTGGTAGTGCACTTTCCAGTCCGTCGCGAAGAGCATGTCGATATCGGCTTCGGTAAAAAAGTCTGGTGCAGTGTGCGGGCCAAACAATACGCCGATCTGCCAGGAGCGCTCGTAGACCGGTTGCTGGCCGGCAGCGAGGCTCAGCAGGGGCACCTGCGTTGTGGACGGCAGCAGGTGGAGCACGTCACCGGCAACCAAAGCGCGCCCGGCGTGGCCACCGAAGTTGCCGAGCATGAAGGTGGAGCGGCTACCGAGGTAGGCCGCAATGTCAAGCCCGCCGCGCAGCGCCAGGTAAGCACGAGCGCCGCCGCCGCGTACAGAGCCGAGCTTGAGCGTGCTGCCGATCTTCACCTCGAGCGCAGTCCAGCGCGGGACCGGTTCCCCGTTCAGCTTCGCATCCATGTCGGCACCCGTGAGCGCGATCACGGTATCGGAGTGAAAGCGAACACGGCCGCCAAGGGTCGTCATCTCAATACCGGCGGCTTCGGCCGGGTTGCCGGTGAGCCGGTTTGCCAGCCGAAACGCGAGTGCGTCCATGGGGCCTGAAGGTGGCACCCCAACGTGCCAATAGCCAAGGCGGCCGGGGTAGTCCTGCACAGTCATCTGCGGGCCGCTTTCGAGGATTTCAATCGCATGGCGCGCAAACGCGAACTCGCCCAGGGAAGCAGTGGTGATGGTTCCTTGCTTGAACGCGGGCGTGTGGGCTACCGCGCGGAGGTAGGCCAAGTTTGTCTCCGTGCCGTAAAGCTCGGTTGCGGCAAGGGCGGCCTGCAGCTTGCGCACGGCATCGGCGCGATCGGTGCCGGTCACGATGATCTTGGCGATCATGGGATCGTAGAACGGGGTAACAAGACTGCCCGACTCGACCCAGGTTTCAATGCGCGCGAGATCTGAAGGAAACTTCACATGCGACAGCAAGCCGGGTGTGGGCTGGAAACTCTTCGAGGGGTCTTCCGCGTAGAGCCGGGCCTCGATGGAGCAGCCGCACAGCGCGACGGGAACAAGCGGCGGCAGCGCTCCGGCGGCTTGCTCGATCATCCATCGGACCAGGTCGATGCCGGCGACCTGCTCGGTCACGCCGTGCTCCACCTGGAGCCGCGTGTTCACTTCAAGGAAATAAAACCGTGCCAGGTCTTCGTCGTAAATGAACTCGACCGTGCCTGCATTTGCGTATCCGACAGACCGGCCGAGCAGTACAGCGGCCCGCAGCATCGCTTCGCGCGTCGCGGACGCGAGGTGCGGCGCCGGTGTTTCCTCCAGCACCTTCTGGTGGCGACGCTGCGCGGAGCAGTCGCGCTCGCCCAACGCAATCACCTCCCCCTGCCCATCGCCGAAAAGTTGAACCTCGATGTGGCGGGCGCGGGCGACAAATTTTTCCAGGTAAAGCCCGCTGTCGCCGAAGTTGCTCTGGCTCAGGCGCATGGCCGGCTCCCAGGCCTCCAGCAATGCTGCCGCGTCCAAGCAGACCCGCATGCCGATGCCGCCGCCGCCGCCGGAACTCTTGAGCATGACAGGATAGCCAAGTGTTTGCGCCGCCGCCAGCGCCGCTTCACTGGTTGCGAGAACACCTGTACCCGGCAGGATAGGCACACCGGCAGCCTGCGCGAGCGCGCGGGCTGTGTGCTTCAGTGCGAACGCCTCGATGTGTTCGGGCCGGGGGCCGATAAAGCGAATTCCTGTAGACTCGCAGGCACGCGCGAAGGCGACATTCTCACTCAGAAAGCCATAGCCTGGATGAATCGCCTCGGCACCGGTGGCTTGGGCAGCCTCCAGTACCTTGTCGACCGACAGGTAACTTTCAGAGGCAGGCGCGCCGCCCAGCAACACTGCCTCATCGGCTTCAAGAACATGGAGCGAGTGAGCGTCGGCTTCGGAGTAGACCGCGACGGACGCGATGCCCATGGTGCGCAGGGTCCTCAGGATGCGGCAGGCGATGGCGCCGCGGTTGGCGACAAGAACCTTAGAGAACATGCGGCTCCCAGATAAGGATTTCTATCGGCGAGGGACTGTAACCGTTGCAGGGATTGTTCAGCTGCGGGCAGTTGCTGATGACCATCAGCGTATCCATCTCAGCACGCAATTCGACATACTTGCCAGGTTCAGAGATGCCGTCCTCGAACGTGAGCTTTCCTTCAGCCGTCACGGGTACGTTCATGAAGAAGTTGATATTGCTGGTCAGGTCGCGCTTGCCGAGTCCCCTGCCCCAAGCCAGCGCGCCTTTCAGGAACGAATCACGGCAGCTGTGCATCCATCGTTTGTCGAGGCTGTAGCGCACCATGTTGCTTTCCGCGGCGCACGCGCCACCGAGAGTGTCGTGCCGGCCACAGGTGTCGGCCGCGATCGTCAGCAGCACGTGGCCTTCGGTCGAACGGAGCCGTGAACCGGTCGTCAGATAGAGGTTGCCCTGCGCGCGGATCGTGCTTTGTGCGCTGTAGCGGTCGCCGTAGTCGGCAGCGTTGAAAAACAGCGTATCAACGGCCTGGTTGCCTTCAAGGTCGACGATGCGGACGTGTTCGCCGCGACGGATTTCGCGCAGAAATGGATCGCCTGCCTTGACGGTATGTCGTGACCGGGCCGTAGCCGGGTCAAGCGGGCTGGGAGTCAATGCCACGTTGCGGTCTCCTCCAACTTACAGAAAGTAGCGTTCGGTCAGGATGTGTGCGCGGGTGTTCTCGGGTCGAAATGTGAAGCATTCGTCAGATTCCGCGGGAGTGTCGACGCGGCTGATTGCGAGCTCGACGGCTTGGGGGGCGTACACGGGCGAGGGATCAAGCGGATGCTGGCACGTGTTGAGCAGAACAAGGGTGTTCATCTCGGCCCGTAGCTCCACAAAGCTGCCCGGGCGCGAGTGATGCGGCACGTACAGCATTGTGCCATCGCCCTGTACCTGTACCTTGCTGAAGAAATTGATGGTCGCCTGGAGGTCACGCTCCCCCAGGCCATATTTGGCGAGTTCGACGACAAAGCCGTCGCGAGCATTGCGGTAGAAGCTGTTGCGATGTTCCTGGTAGGCGGCGGTGCCGTACCTGGCCGCGACCTCCGCCGCATCGGCTGAACCGGCCAGGGGGTCGTGCCAGCCAAGCGAATCCTTTGTAATGGAGCACAGGATGCGGCCCATGTCGGAGAGCAGTACGTTCCCCTGCGTCAGCTTCGCGGTGTGCTGCGCCTTGAGCGTATCGGGCAGGTTGAAGCGTTCAGCCGGCAGCTCGGCGTTGAGGAAGTAAGCCCCCACATTTGCTTCCCCGGCAGTATCCGTGATGCGCAGCGCGGTGCCGCGCTTGAGCACGTGGGACCAGGTGCCTCCGCCCGCAAGCACTTCCCGCCAAAGTATGTTGCTTTCCTCCATGGAGCTCTGCTCCTCCTTCTGCTAAAAACTCGCGGGTGCAAAGCGGGAGATGGTGCCGTGCTGCAGGTCTGTCAGCCAAACAGAACCGAACCCGGTGCGGATGCTGTCGCCGCCCGCGCCCTGCCACTGGCCGGTCACTGCGTTGGTTGCAGCATCGATACGGGTCACGGGGTATCCCAGCACCGTGGCCCAGACCGCCCCAAATCCATAGCTGATTTCGCCGCCCTCACCCGGAATGCCGGCCGCAACTGTCGCCGTGGTTTTTGCACTGGCGGTGTCCACGCGCGAGATCGTTCCGTCTCCCTGGTTCAGCGTCCACACGGAGCCGGAGCCCGCGGTAAGAAAGCGCGGTCCTTTGCCGACCGGTACCGTCGCGACGAGCTTGTTGGTGGCCGGGTCGATCTGCAGCAAGCTGTCGTGATTGTGGGAGCTGACCCAAACGGATCCATCGGCAAAAAGCGGATTGTACGAGCCCGAGGGGAGGGCGATGGTGGCCTGGATGCGGTTGCTGGCAGCTTCAATGCGGGTCAATGTGCTTTGAGCATCGGTCACAATCCAGATAGACCCGGCACCCGCAGCGATGCCGCCCTCGGAGTCGGCCGGCCCGGCCGGCACCGCGGCAAGAATCGCCAGGGTCTTGGGGTCGGCCCGCAGCACCGTGTGGTCGCCGCACGACGGAATCCAAAGACTGCCGAAGGCAAATACCAGCCCGGAGCAGGGCTTCGACGCAAGGATGGCGCGCCCCGTGCGGTTGGTCGCCGGGTCAAGCTCCGTGACAACACCGGCGCGCGAGCTCGTCACCCAGACGGCATCGGGCGTCACAGCCATCCAGTCGGGCATGCCCGGCGCGTGAAACGTGGCTTCCGGCTTGAGGCCTGCCATGGCATGACGCAAGGCGGGCTGCGAGATGCCGGGCTTTGCCGGCTCGTGCGGAGCCATTTGCCCATGCGCGAACGCGCTGCAAAACAGGGCCGCAAGCAGCACGTGCCGGCGTGGCGGCACAGGGAGCGATCTTTGGATAGAAGGAGGCATGCGCTTCTGTTTACGCCCCGGCATCGGGCTCGTTCCTTTGTACTACGTTGGGCTCCTTCCCCGATAAGTTTGTCCGATGCGGCCGGAGAGTCGGCTGTGCCTGTGAAGGAGATAGCGTCCCCGCCGGATGCTTTCCCTGTGCATCGCTTCTTCTCAGCGACGTGGCCGTGGGTGAGGGGATGTACAACGCCGCATAGGGGTAAGTTATGGGCGACATAAGTAGATCAGCAACAGCTCGGATTGGCCGGCCGCCTTGGTCTATCTTGGTGTTACATGGATTGCCGCCATCTCACCATGCATGTCGCTCCGCGGGGAAAGCTGGTTCAACGAGCCTGCTCACGCGTCCTCTGCACCTTTGCGCTTTTGATGCTAGCGATCTTCGTGCTGCCGCGCGCACGGGCTGCCGCACCGGCGACACCGCGTTTCGTGGTTGGCTGGTCGGTGTATGCAGGCTGGAACCCGTACTACTACATGGCAAAGTCCGGCATTTTGAAACGCTGGGCGGATAAGTACCAGGTGGACATCCAGGTGCAGCGTTTTGATTACGCGGCTTCGCTCGACGCCTTTGTCGCCAAAAACCTGGACGCCTGCACCATGACCAACATGGAAGCACTGGACATGCCGGCGGCCTCGGGTGTGGACTCGACCGCCATCGTTGTTGGCGATTACTCGAACGGCAATGACGCCATTCTGACGCGCGATGGGCTGCAACTGAAAACGTTTGCCGGCAAGCGCGTGATGCTGGTGCAGAAAACAGTCTCCGAGTACCTGCTGGAGCGGGCGCTGGTGCTCAACGGGCTGGGTGACCAGGCAACGCACCTGAAGCTTGTCAACACCTCCGACTCGGACATCGTGGGCGCATTTACCGGCAACCCTTCCAACCAGGCGGTGGTGACCTGGAAGCCGCTGGTGTCGGAGATCCTGCGACAGGACAAGGGTGTCACCGACATCTTTGATTCCTCGAAGATTCCGGGTGAAATCCTGGACCTTTTGGTGGTACGCACCGAGGTGTTGAAGCGGCCCGACGGTTCAGGCGCGAGGTTCGCAAAAGCCATCACCGGCGCGTGGTATGAAACCATGGCGCAGATGGCGGCTGCCGGTGCAGCGAGCGATCGCGCCGTCGCCGGCAGCGCCGCGGCCTCGGGCGACTCGGTCGCGTCGTACCGCGAGCAACTGAAAACGACGTACCTGTTCTCGACCCCGGCAAGTGCAACCGGCTTCGTCGACAGCCCGAGGATGAAGCAGGAGATGGAGCTGGTGCGTCAGTTCTGCTTCCGGCATGGATTGCTGGGCGAACGGACCGCTTCGCCCGACGACGTAGCGGTGTTGTACCCGGATGGTACGGTACAAGGCAGGAAAGACCGTGTGCGGCTGCGTTTTGACTCAACCTATATGCATCTGGCCCAGGGAGGCGGGCTGTAATGGCTGCTTCCGGTTTTCCCTTGGCTCACATCACCAATATCCAGGCGCGTCCGCGCGGGGCCGCGACGCAGGTGCTGTCGTGGCTGCTGTTTCTCGGCTGCATCGTGCTGTACGCCCACTTTTCGAGCGCGCGGCACCGTGACAACCCGGAAGACCGCATCGCTCCTAGCGCCCACCAACTGATGGCCGGCGTACACGCGGCGGCACTGCAGCCGGCGGAGGAAGACGAGGATCTGCCGGCCGGTGCGAGCCGCTGGCAGCAGGTAAGCCATAGCATGTTGTGGAAGGATACGGTCGCGAGTTCGCGCCGGTTTCTGATCGCGCTTGTGCTGATGATCCCGGCCATCCTGCTGGGCCTGCACATGGGTGTCTTTCCCTACGCGGGCGCGTTCTTTTTGCGCTTTACACTGTTTCTCGACAAGATCGTCGCGTTGTCGCTGTTGCCTATCCTGTTTATTCTTTTCGGCATCGACGAGTGGTCAAAAATCATGCTGATGGTCGTCGGGGTCGCCCCGACCCTGATGCTCGATACCTGCCAGATGGCGAAAGCAGTTCCCCGCGAGCAACTGGTCAAGGCCTTTACGCTGCGTTGCGGCAATCGCGACGTAGCCTACCGGGTGGTGCTGCCGCAGATCCTGCCGCAGGTGATCAACAGCGTGCGGCTGAACCTGAAACCCTTGGCGCTGTTTCTTTTTGCAGGCGAAATGATCGCGTCGACGGATGGCCTCGCTTATCGTATCGCGCTGATGCGCCGGCACATGGGCATGGACATCATCATCCCCTACGTACTGTGGGTGGCGCTGCTCCTTTTTCTGCTCGACGCGACCCTGCGGCTGGCCAACCGGAGGTTGCATCCATGGCTTTAGCGGCCACGCTGCCCTCCCCTGTCGGGTTCAAACACGAGCCCACCCGTGCGGCGATTCGTCTCGAAGGCGTTTTTAAGCGCTACCCGGCGCAGGGTGGCGGTGCACGCACGGTGCTTGCCGGGGTCGATCTTGCCATCGAGCCGGGCGAGTTTGTTGTGATCCTGGGCGAGACAGGCTGCGGCAAAAGCACGCTGCTGCGCCTGATACTGGGCGAGGAGCTGCCGAGCGCAGGCACTGTGAACGTAGCCGGCTCGCCCGTACAACAGATCGATGCACGGTGCGGCTATGTGCCGCAGCGGTACTCGCTCTTTCCCAATCTCACGGCGCTCGGCAACGTGATGTTTGGACCCATGACCGCGCGCTACCACTTGTTTGGACCGCTGCGGCCGGGCTACTACCGCTTTCGTCGCGAAATGCGCGAAGAGGCGATGCGGCAGCTTGCGCGTGTGGGCCTCAAGCCGGCTGACGCCACCAAGTATCCTCACCGCATGTCGGGCGGCATGCAGCAGCGGCTCGCGATCGCGCAAGCACTGGTCATGCAGCCTTCGGTCCTGCTGCTCGACGAAGCCTTTTCGGCGCTTGACCCTTCCACCCGGATCAGCCTCCAGGAGCTGCTGCTCGGTATCTGGCGCGAAAGCAGGCCGACCATCGTGTTTGTGACGCACAATGTCGCCGAAGCCTTGTTCCTGGGTACCCGGCTGGTTGTGCTGGCCCCTTACAGCGACGAGATGGGAACGAACGTGGCGGCGGACATGACGATTCCGCGTTCGGAGCAGCCGTTTTTGGAGCGCCGGAACACGCCCGAGTTCACCGAGCTGCTGGCGTATGTGGAGCGGCTCTCGTACGGGATCCACCGGTCTTCCTCATCCTCCTTTCCAAACAAACCCGGTGATCACCTCAGTCCGACGGCTCGCGGGAGAGCGCAATGAAGATGGGCGCAATCAAGCGATGGCCGGCAGGCCTGGCAGCAGGGTTCCTTGCGGCGGGGACCTGGGCTACCATGGGCAGCGTTCACGCGCAGGACGCCGCGCCCGCACCATCCTCACCCGCGTTCTTCGAGACCAGGGTACAGCCGGTGCTGAGTGCCCGCTGCTATGGGTGCCATACAACACGCATGGCGAGCGGGCTAAGGCTGGACTCGCGCGAAGCGATGCTGAAGGGCGGCGACTCGGGCCCTGCCGTCGTGCCGGGCGACCCTGCGAAAAGCCTCCTGGTCGAGGCCGTGCACCAATCAGGCGATCTGAAGATGCCGCCCAAGGGGCCGAAGCTGTCAGACGCGGAAATCGCAGACATTGAGATGTGGATCAAGGCGGGGGCGGTTTGGGGAGCATCGGGCGCAGCAGTCTCGGCTGCCCATGCCCCGGCGCCGGCGTCGCCCATCGCAACAGCGACAACTGAAGCAGCTCCCGTGCCGGCCGCGTCGGCCTCCCCCGCTCTGCTTTCGGCAACAGATGCCGTCGCGGCCGCGCACGCGAAGCTCGCTCCCGCGGCCGCGCAGGACAACGATTTCTTTGAAAACAAGGTGCGGCCGATCCTGGCCAACAACTGTTACAGCTGCCATACGGAAGAGGCGGCCGCCGGTCTCCACGTGGATACACGTGAAGGGTTGCTCAAGGGCGGCGAGTCGGGCCCGGCGATCGTCGCGGGTGACCCCGCAAAGAGTCTTTTGCTGGCCGCGGTCGAGCAGACAGGCCATTTGAAGATGCCGAAGGGCGGCCCGAAGCTGAGCGAGACCGACATTGAAACCCTGCGTACCTGGGTCAAGATGGGTGCGCCGTGGTCCCGTCCACCCACAGCGGTCGCGGCTTCCCCGGTTCGTGCAGGCGACACGCTCACGGCTGAACAAAAGGCCTTCTGGTCGTTTCAGCCCATCCGTATGCCGCAGCAGCCAGCGCTTGCAAAAGGACCCGGTGCCGCCGCCTACGCGCACTGGGCGCGCACCCCGATCGACCGGTTTGTGCTGGCGAGACTACTGGAGCAAGGGCTGACGCCGGCCGCTCCTGCGCCCCGTGCCACGTTGATCCGCCGTGCCACGCTGGACCTGCATGGCGTGCCGCCTACCCCGGAAGAGGTCGATGCATTTGAGCGGGACCGGAGCCCGGATGCGTTTGCAAAGGTGGTCGACCGTCTCCTGGCGTCGCCGCACTATGGCGAGCGCTGGGGCCGCCACTGGCTTGATGTTGCGCGCTACGCCGATGACGATGTGCGCGGGCTCGATCCGAAAGGACGCGGCTACATGCCGTTCCAGGGCGCGTACCAGTATCGCGACTGGGTGATCAAAGCTGTCAACGCGGACGTGCCGTACGACCGCTTCATCCGTATGCAGCTGGCCGGTGACTTCCTCGCAAAAGACGCGCATGACGGCGCGAGCCGCGATGCCTTGGCGGCGACCGCCTACCTGGGCGACGGGCCCTGGATCTGGGACCAGGCGGAGCCTGTGCAGGGCCGCGCCGATGAGCGCGCCGAGCGCGTCGATGCTGTTTCGCGCGGGCTGATGGGGCTGACGGTCGGCTGCGCTCGCTGCCACAACCATAAGTATGATCCTATTTCGCAGAAGGATTACTACTCCATGGCCGGCCTGTTTGCCAGCTCGACCTACAAGGAGTACCCGACCGCCTCGGCGCCCGAGGTCCACGCGTACCAGGCCAGGTTTCACGAGTACGTGCAATTGCAAACGGAGCGCGACGAGTTTTTGAAAGAAGAAAACCGGTCCCTCGCGAATGCTTTGAGCTATCAAACCGCGAAATATATGGTGGGTGCCTGGCGTGTGCTGGGCAGGCCGAAGATGAAGATCAACGAGGCGGCAGACGCGGACAGCCTGGACCCGCAGCTGCTGGAGCGCTGGGTGGATTACCTGAAAGCTCCGGCGAAGTATCCGTATACCAGGGATTTCCAGGCCATGGCCGCGAGCGGCGGAGCAGAGGACCAGGCGAAGACATTGGGAGGGATCTTCCAGAAGACCGTTCTGCGCGTCGCGGCCTCGCAGCGAGAGGTGGAAAAGGCCAATGAGGAGATCCGCATCAAGGCTGGCTCGGAAAAGCGGTCGCCGTACGTCGATACAACCCCGGACAAGTTTGAAACCTTTGACCAGTTCTGCCCCGGCTGCTCGCTCGAGGTCAAAAGTCTGCCGGAGACCGAGGTGCAGCTGTTTGACGACCTGTTCGTGGGGTCGCCGCCGGAAGAGCCAAACAGCAAACCGCGGCCCGGGGTGCTCTCGTTCCGCGGCTGGGAGCTGAAGCGGCGCCTGAGCCCGCAATGGCAGGAGTATCTGGAGGCCTTGAACGGTCGCATCGATGAAGCCAAAAAGGAGCTTCCCGCCTACCCCTACGTCAATGGGGTCGCCGATCTGCCACAGCCGGTCGACGTGCGCCTGAACCTGCGGGGCAACCCGCACAACCTGGGCGACCCTGTGCCAAGAAGGTTTTTGACGGTACTGAGCACGCCGGACGCGAAGCCGTTTGTGCAAGGCAGCGGGCGCCTAGAATTCGCCAATGCGCTGATTGCGAGCCCGATTTTTTCGCGCGTGTACGTCAACCGCGTATGGAAGTGGCACTTCGGCTCAGGCATTGTGAATACACCGGATGACTTCGGCATTCGCGGCGACGCGCCCTCCAATCCGGCGCTGCTTGAGTACCTGGCGGCGGATTTTCAGGCCAAAGGGATGTCGCTAAAGGCCCTGCAGCGCGAGATCATGCTGTCGGCCGTCTACCAGCAGGGCGATGAGGAGTCGCAGGACGCGCATGAAAAAGATGGGGCCAACCGCTTTTACTCGCACTTTTCGCGCCAGCGCATGGATGCCGAAACGCTGCGCGATTCCGTGCTGGCGGTTGCGGGCGATTTGGATTCGAAGGATGCAGGGGGACCGCCGAGCGAACTGAAACTCGACACGACGCGGCGCACGGTGTATCTGAAAGTGAGCCGCTTTCACCTGGCGCAGTATCTAGAGGTCTTTGACTTTCCTAATCCGGGTTTCTCTGCCGACCAGCGCTTTTCAAGCAATGTGCCGTTGCAAAGGCTGTACTTTATGAACGACCCTTTTGTGTACGAGCAGGCGGGCAAGTTGGCTGATCGCGTGTATCCGCAGGCTACCGACGAAGCCCGCATCCGTGAGGCATATCGGTTGCTGTACGCGCGCGCGCCGTCGGTCAAAGAGGTGGAGCTGGGTGAGGCTTTTTTAAAAACCACGCCTGAAAAGCCGGGCTACGCAGTGCAAGGCGAACCGGTGACCGCGTGGAAAGAATATGCGCGTATCCTGCTGAGCTCCAATGAATTCGAGTTCATCAATTAAAGACAGTCATACGCATGTAAACAGGGGTAAACCATGATTCATCGACCAAAAACAGGAAGTTTGAATCGCCGGCAGGCGTTGTGCCAGATGGGCGCGGGCTTCGGCATGCTGGGGCTCGCCAGCCTTCTCGGCGAATCCATTGCGCGGGCTGAGTCGCCGGCCGCGGGACCGGTCGGCAGCCTGGCCGCTGGAGCTCCCTGGATGTTAAACGGCTCTGCGTTCAAGCCCAAAGCCAAGCGCGTCATCTTTTTATTCATGAACGGTGGCATGTCGCCAATCGACAGCTTTGACTACAAGCCGGCGCTGGAAAAGTATAACGGCCAGCCTATGCCGGGCGGCATCCTGTCGCATGAACGGCAGGTGGGCGGCATCATGCAGTCGCCGTTCAAGTTCAGGAAACACGGGCAAAGCGGTGCCGATTTTTCCGAGATCTGGCCGCATCTGGCCGAGTGTGCGGACGATATCTGCTTTGTCAAATCAGTCTTCACCGAGATTCCCAATCATGAGCCTGCGCTGCGCATGATGAACACCGGCGCCAATATTCCCGGGCGGCCGTCCATGGGCTCTTGGATGACCTATGGTCTTGGAGCGACCAACCAGAGCTTGCCGGGCTTCGTAGTGTTATGCCCGGATACGCCGACAACCGTCGGGCCGCCGCTGTGGAGCTCGACGTTTCTCTCGCCCATGCACCAGGGCACGTTTGTGTCGGACCGGGTGAGCGATCATGGGGAGTTCGACCCGAAAAAGCTGATCTTTGATGCATCCAACGATCGTTTCGATCTGAAGCAGCAGCGGCGCGAGCTGGACCTGGTGGAGCAGCTCGACACCCTGAACCTGGACGCGGACCGCTCGGCCACGCACGACCCGCAACTGGAAGCGACCATCTCGTCGATGGAGACCGCGTACCGCATGCAGACCGAGGCGCCGGATGTGTTTGATGTGCGCAAGGAAAGCGAGGCGACACAGAAGCTGTACGGCGAGGGCTCAACGGCACGGGGCTGTTTGACAGCGGCGCGGCTGGTCGAACGCGGCGTGCGCATGGTGCAGGTGTACTACGCCAAGGGCGACCCGTGGGACCATCACTACGACATCGAGCAGCACCGCAAAACGGCGCGCGACTCCGACCAGCCGTTCGCGGCGCTGATCAAGGACCTGAAGTCGCGCGGACTGCTCGATGAAACCCTGATCGTGTGCGGATCTGAGTTCGGACGCACCCCGGTTGTCGAGACGGGTGGAGGCTTCGGCGGAGGCGCACACAACGGCCGCGACCACAACCCGCACGGCTTTACCATGTGGCTGGCGGGCGGCGGCGTCAAAGGCGGGATGAGCTACGGGGCAACCGATGATTTCGGCTGGAAGGCGGTCGAGAAGCCCGTGCACGTGCACGATGTGCATGCCACCATCCTGTACCTTCTCGGGATCGAACACACCAAACTCACCTACCGTTACAGCGGTCGCGACTATCGTCTGACTGACGTGTCAGGCGACGTCATTCACGACATTGTCGCCTGATACACCTGCGGTGGAAAGCGCGCCATCCGGTGCAACATCGCCTGCATCGCAGGCGGTTGCGACTGGACTCCGTATGAAAATGCGGTGCACTTCGTTAACTTGACTTTTTGGAGAACTATGAAGAAGGTTTTGTTGCTTGCGATGGCGGTTTGCTTCGGTGCGGATGCCCTGGCTGCTGATGTGAAAACGATTGAAGTGCATGCGAAGCGGTTTGAGTATGTGCCGGCCGAGATCACCATGAAAAAAGGCGAAACCGTCAAACTCGAGTTGGTGTCAGACGATGTGGCGCACAGCCTGCGCATCGATCCGCTCAATGTCAATGTCAGGATGCCGGCCGGTGAAACCGTTGAGACGACGATCACGCCTGAGCAGACGGGCGACTTCAAAGGGCGCTGCGGCGTGTACTGCGGCAAGGGCCACGGCGAGATGTTCTTCACGATCCATGTGGTGGACGGCCAGTAAGTGCGGCTTCCAACCGCCTGGGCTGTTCTGCTGAGTATGACGCTGACCGGGTGTAGGGCTACCGTGCCATCGAAGTTCGAAACCGTGAGCGTGGACTGGGTCAAGCACCACGTCACCGTAGGCGGCAGGGCCGATCGCAACCCGTTTCAGCCGACCGCGGCCAATATCGAGGATGGCAAACAGGCGTTTACACAGTACTGCATGGTGTGCCACGGGCTTGACGGGCAAAATACCGGGGTGCCGTTCGCCGAAACGGTATCGCCCCCGATTCCATCCCTGACCTCGAAAGAGGTGCAGAGCTACACAGACGGACAACTGAGATGGATTCTGGTCAACGGCATCGCCCCTTCGGGGATGCCGCCGGCCAAAGGCATGTTCACTGACGATGACCTATGGAAGATTGTGCTGTATATCCGGCACCTGCCGCCCGCCGGCAGCCTGGGCGAGCCGGCGGTTTATGGCGGGTCGCCGGCCCGATAGCCGCAGTTATCGCGGTGCAGATTGGTCCCACATGCGTTCCCGCTGCAGTTTTTGCCGCGCCTCGTAGTGCTCACGGGTCTCCTGCCGCATCGTGCCGCTTGGGGGCACAGGCCAGATCGTCATGTTGGCAAGCGCAAGCCGGCCGGGTTTGCCGCCAAGCGAAAGAAGGCCTGCTTCAAGCTCGAGCAGATCGCCGCGCGTCAGCTCCAGAACGTGCTCGTCCGGCTGATAGATGGTGCCGACCGGGTAATCAAGAAACGGAGTACGGGTCTGCTCAATGTGATTGCCAAGAATATGAGCGACGGGTTTGCCTTCGGTAAAGCGAATCATCCGCTCCGTGCTGGCCTGGAAGGCAGGAAAGTCCTCGACGTACAGCCGTCCGGGGTACACGCTGTCGCCGGCGAAGAGGATCGCAGTCTGCCGGTCAAAGAACGCCAGGCTGAGGGCGGAATGGCCGGGAATCGCGAGCACGTCGATGGTGCGGCTGCCCAGGTCGATGTGGCCGGGGTCGTCGGGCCAATGAGCAATGCCGAAGAATTGCCTGGTCGCTTCGAGCTCCGGCGGCAGAAAGGTGATGGGCATAGCCGGGTCATGCAGCGCCTGCACCGCACCGTCACCGGCGATGTGATCTCCGTGGGGGTGCGTGTGCGCGACAACAAGCGGAATGGTGGTGCGACCGTTGCGCGTGAGCCAGTTGTGCACCGTGCGCTGCAACGTGGGCACCAGATTGCCGTTGCGCGAGCCGGTGTCGAGCAGCAGCGCGCGGTCTTTTCCAAACAACAGGAACAAAAACGGCTTCTCGTAGTCAGTGCAGCCAGACTGGCGCAGAAGATACAGGTCAGGGTTGTATTCATGCACCTGCCACTCCGGCGCTTCCATGCACTTGGGGCCGCCGGTCTGCCACTGCCGGGGCAAGGTGCCGGGCCGGATGGAGCCGCCATC
>CAXTWU010000013.1:0-25859 GCA_964248025.1 uncultured Acidobacteriaceae bacterium
ACCTGCTCGAGATGCTGGACGCCGCCGGGCGTGGCGAGCTTGGCGCACTCTATGTTGTCGGCTCCAACCCGGTCTCGCGCTACGGTGTTGATCCGTTGGCGCTCAAGAACACGTTTGTGGTTGTGCAGGATATGTTCCTGACAGAGACTGCGCTGCTGGCCGATGTAGTGCTGCCGGCGGCCTACCTTTACGAGAAAGCAGGTACGGTCACCAACACCTACGGCGATATTCAGCTCGTCAAGAAGGCTGCCGACACGGCCGGCACCCGTCCGGACTTCGAACTGATTGTGCGCATCGCCGACAAGATGGGCTTCAAGGCGCAGTCGCTTGTGCCGTTCGGCAAGGGTCTGCGCATGGACATGGGGCAATCGCGCGGTGCGCAGATGGGCGAGGCCGACCGCCATGCCATCTGGCTCGCGGCCAACAACTACGAGCCCAAGATCAGCCCGTTTGATCCTTTCGCGACCTTTGACGAGATCCAGCGCCTCCTGCCGTCCTATGCCATCTCACGCTTTGAGCTGATGTCGGGCGCGGACAAGCCGATGCGCTCGGACCTGGTGGAGACCGGGGCCATCGCCGCCGACCGCGCCGACCTGCTGCTGCCGGCGCGCGATACCCTGTTCACTTCAGGTACACTAGGCCGTTACTCCCCCGTGCTGCACGAGGTGATGGAAAGCCGTGAAACCCGGCCCGTCGCTACGGCAGCCGACTAGATCCCGCGGCACTCGCCGTCAATGCGTACCAGAAATCGATTCATACCGGCACTTCGGAAGGCTGAACACGCGTGTCCACACTGTTGATCTTTTTTCTTTTAAGTCTCGCCAAGATCGCGGTCGTCCTGATCATTTACCTGACGGCTGTGGCTTACACGGTGCTGCTGGAGCGCAAGGTGGTCGGCCGCATCCAGAACCGATGGGGCCCTTCGCGTGTGGGCCCATTCGGCCTGCTGCAGCCACTGGCCGACGGTGCCAAGCTGTTTCTCAAGGAGGACCTTCTGCCTTCCGGTGTCTACCGGCCGCTGTACATTGCGGCGCCCGTCATAGCACTGGTCTGCGCGCTCACCTCGATCGCCGTGGTCCCCTTCGGCGGCGGGCAAAGCTGGCACGGGGTCGAGCTATTCGACATCGCCGATGTCAACATCGGCCTGCTCGTGATCCTCGGGATCACGTCCGTTGGCGTTTACGGCATCGCGCTTTCCGGCTGGTCCTCCAACAACAAGTACTCCCTGCTTGGCTCGCTGCGCGCCTCGGCGCAGCTGATCTCCTACGAACTCGCGCTTGGGCTTTCGGTCGTGGGCGTGGTCATGCGCGCCGGCTCCTTGCGGCTCCGCGATATTGTTCACGTGCAATCGGCCCATGGTGCCTGGAGCTGGAACATCTTTGGCGGACTTCAGTTTGTTGCGTTTTTCATTTACCTGATGGCGGCCTACGCCGAAACCAATCGCACCCCCTTTGACCTGCCGGAGGCGGAAAGCGAGCTCGCCGCCGGCTACCACACCGAATACTCCTCCATGAAGTTTGCGATGTTCTTTATGGCTGAGTACGCCAACATGATCACGGTCGCCTGCGTGGCCACGCTGCTGTTTTTCGGCGGCTGGTTGAGCCCGCTTGGGCATCTGCTGCCCGGCAACTTCGGCGGCCCGGTGATCGCCGCACTGTTGCCGGTGTTCTGGTTCGTATTCAAGGTATTTCTGTTTCTCTTTCTGTACATCTGGGTACGCGGCACGCTTCCCCGCTTTCGCTACGACCAGCTGATGGGTTTCGGCTGGAAGTTCCTGATGCCGCTCGCGGTACTTAACATCGTGGCCTCGAGCCTTTGGTTCGCCTGGCGAAGCTAGCCTTCTTGTTCGCAGGGACGAAGCGTGGGTTACAATTTGATTTCCTAAACAAAGGGTGTTCCCAGCCCTTACCAGCAGCAAAGCCCAAGTTCCGCGCCGTCCTCTTGGCGCGTCGTGAGTGTGCATCCAGCATGTATCTCGTTTTGTTCTTTATCTTCGCGATCCTGTGCATTGGCGGCGCGATCAACCTGCTGGTATCTCGCCAGCCCATCAACAGCGCGCTGTCGTTGATCGTCGTTATGATTTCGCTCGCGGTGTTGTACCTGCTTCTCGGCGCGGAATTTCTGGCAGCTGCACAGGTTATCGTGTACTCGGGTGCCATCATGGTGCTGTTCACCTTTGTGATCATGCTGCTGAACGCCAGCGAAGAAGACCGCTCCCGCAACCGGGTCAAGGTCGCCTACAGTGCCGGCTTTCCCGGTGTCGCCGCTCTGCTCTGCCTGCTCTCGTTCGTGTTTCTCCACGAGCGCATGCACCTGGGCGTGACTCGACTCGGCGACCAGATCGTCACCACCACCGCCCTATCCAGCGTTCTTTTCCGCGACCTGCTGCTCCCCTTCGAGGTCACCTCCGTTCTGATTCTGATCGCAATCCTCGGTGCCGTCGCTCTTGCGCGCAAGGAGCAGCACTAGCATGGTCGTGCCGGTCGCGTACTACCTTGTTCTGAGTGCCATCCTGTTTTCACTCGGTGTCGGCGCGTTCCTGGTCAAGCGCAACATCATCACCATCTTTATGTCGATCGAGCTCATGCTCAATGCCGTCAACCTGGCGTTTGTTGCTTTCTCGCACCAGCGGCACGAGGTTTCCGGCCAGCTTTTTGTTTTCTTTGTCATGGTGGTGGCGGCAGCTGAGGCGGCGGTCGGCCTGGCCATCATCATCGCAGTCTTCCGTGCACGCAACACGCTCAATGTCGACCAAGTGGATCTGATGAAACTATGAACGGAGCTATGATCGGCATTCCCTCGCTTCACCTGCTCTGGATCCCGCTGTTGCCTTTTCTTGGCTTTCTCATCAACGGTACCCTTGGGCGCCGCCTGCCCCGGCCCGCAGTGGCCGGCGTGGCCCTTCTCTCCACGGCGCTTTCTTTGGCGCTGGTCGCCAACATCGCTTTCCAGTTCCACTCGCTCGCCCTGCCGCACACCGAGTCCTTTGCGCCGTGGATCGTCGCCGGAGCCTTTCATGCCGATTTCGCCTTTACCGTCGACCAGCTCACCATGGTCTTTCTGCTGGTCATCACAGGCGTCGGCTTTCTGATTCATATCTACTCGGTCGGCTACATGGCGCACGAGGAAGGCTTTTGGCGCTTTTTCGCCTACCTCAACCTGTTCATGTTTTTCATGCTCACTCTGGTGCTGGCGGAGAACTTCCTGCTGCTGTTTGTCGGTTGGGAAGGTGTTGGTCTCGCGTCGTACCTGCTGATCGGCTACTACTTCGACCGCGACTCGGCTGCCAACGCCGGCCGCAAGGCTTTTGTCGTCAACCGCATCGGCGACTTCGGTTTTCTGCTCGCGATCTTTCTCGTCATTGTGCACTTCGGCACACTTTCCTTCCGAGCCGTGATGGCGCAGCTTGCCATGCAGCCGTTGCTGCACGGCGGCTGGCTCACAGCCATCGCGCTCTGCCTGCTGGTCGGTGCGGCCGGCAAGTCCGCGCAAATTCCGCTTTATGTCTGGCTGCCCGACGCCATGGAAGGTCCGACGCCGGTTTCGGCGCTGATCCACGCGGCTACCATGGTCACGGCAGGCGTTTATATGATCGCCCGCGCCCACCCTATCTTCGACCGCTCGCCTGTGGCGCTCGGCACGGTCGCAGTGATCGGTTGCGCAACCGCCTTCTTTGCCGCTACCGTCGGCCTGATGCAAACCGACATCAAGCGTGTGCTTGCCTACTCGACGGTTTCGCAGTTGGGTTACATGTTTCTGGCCTGCGGCGTTGCTGCGTATTCATCGGCGATCTTCCATGTCGTCACCCATGCGTTCTTCAAGGCGCTGCTGTTTCTCGCCGCCGGGTCTGTGATCCACGCGCTTTCCGGCGAGCAGGACATGCGGGCGATGGGCGGTTTACGCCGCAAGATCCCTGTTACGTTCTGGACCATGACCGTCGGGGTCGTCGCGATTGCCGGCATCCCGCCGCTGTCGGGCTTTTTTTCGAAAGACGAGATCCTGTACCAGACCTTTTCTTCGCCGATGGCCGGGGCGAAGCTGCTCTGGATTGTCGGCCTGTTGACCGCCGGGCTGACGGCTTTTTACATGTTCCGGCTCTACTTCCTCACATTTTTCGGCGATTCGCGGGCGGTTGCGCATCACCCGCACACCCCTGAGCCGACCCACCACGCCGAAGCATCGGCGGGCCTTGCCGAAACAACCGTCGCGCCCAGCCACGACGCGCACGGCGAGCCGCATGAGAGTCCCTGGACCATGCTTGCGCCGCTCGTTATCCTGGCCGTGCTGGCCCTTTTCGGCGGCGCGCTGGGGCTGCCCGGCGAGCACAACTTTCTCCGCAACTTCCTGTCACCCGTGCTGCGTGTCGGACCGGAAGCGAACCACTCTGAGAACACCGCGCTTGAGATCACCCTGGCCGTCGTTTCTACCCTGACGGCGCTTGCCGGAGCAGCTGTGGCTTACCTGTTCTATGTGGCCCGCCCTGCCTTGCCGCCACAGTTGGCGACGCGGTTCCGCGGCATATACCTGCTGCTGCTCGACAAATACCGCATCGACGAGCTTTACGACCGCGTGCTGGTGCAGCCTGTCCTGTTTGTCTCGCGATATGCACTCTCAGCGTTTGTTGAGGGCGGTTTGGTCAGTGGCTCCGCCTTTGGCCTCGGCCAGGGCGTCAAGGGTCTCGGCGCCGTTGCGCAGCGCATGCAGTCGGGCAACATCCGCTCCTATGCCGGCTGGCTGGCGCTCGGTGCCGCCGTCCTGCTTCTGCTCACCTTTTTCGGCTTCGGAGCCCACACCCTGCCGCTTGCCGGCATGATTCGATAAGGAACAAAGCCCGCGTGCTGAACGATCACATCCTCTCGATCCTGACCTTTGTTCCGGCGCTGGGCGCGATCCTGGTCGCGCTGCTGCCACGCACCGGCAAGCTGATCCCCTCCACCGCACTTGCGGTCTCGCTGCTCACCTTTGCGCTCACCCTGCACCTGCCGTTTCACTACGACTATGGCACCCGGTCCTTTCAGTTCGTCGAGAACTATTTCTGGATCGGGAACCCAAACATCCACTACCACCTCGGCGTCGACGGCATCTCGCTGTGGCTGGTGGTTCTGACCGGGTTTCTAGCGCCGCTTGGCGTCCTGGCCAGCTGGACCGCAATCACGGCGCGCACCAAGGAGTTTTACTTCTTCTTTCTGCTGCAGCAAACGGCGATGCTGGGCGTGTTTGCTTCGCTTGACCTGATCCTGTACTACGGCTTTTGGGAGTTGTCGCTGGTGCCCATGGCGATCCTGATCGCCATGTTCGGCCGCACCAAGGGCCCCGCTGCCGCGATCAAGTTCTTCCTTTACACGTTTATTCCTTCGGCCCTGTTCCTGGTCGCCATCCTTTATCTCTACGCCCGGACCGGCACCTTTGACTTTCCGGAACTGCAGGCTATGCTTGCTGCCGGGCAGCTCGGTTTCACTCCCATCGCCCTCGGTTGGACCGCTTTTGCGTTTCTGGTCGCCTTTGCGGTCAAGGTCCCGGTTTTTCCGCTCCACGGCTGGCTAGCCGACGTGTTTTCCGAAGCGCCGACCGCGATGGCCATGGTGGTCGCCGGCAAGCTTGGGCTTTACTCGATCCTGCGCTTCAACCTTGGGCTCTTCCCTGCCCAAACGCGCGCATTCGCACCGTGGATGATCGCCCTCGCGGTGATCGGCATCCTGTACGGCTCGCTCAATGCACTGGTAGCGCGCGACCTGAGACGCATCGTCGCCTTCGGCACCCTGGCTGCGCTTTCGTTTTGTACGCTCGGCATCTTCTGCTTCTCGGTCGCCGGGCTCGATGGCGCGGTCTACCAGACCATCAACGAGGGCCTGATCGGCGGCGCGCTGCTGGCGCTGCTTGGCCTGCTGTACGAGCGGTACGGCACCTACGACACCGCGGCCTACGGAGGTCTCGCGGCACGTCTGCCATGGATGGTGACGTTCTTTGTGATCACGGTGCTGGCGCTGGTCGGCCTGCCCATTCTGAACGGATTTGTTGGCGAGTTTCTGGTGCTTTCCTCCGCTTTTGCGACGCACACCGCCTGGGGCTCCGTTGCGACCTTCGGCGTGGTGACAAGCGCCGCTTATGCGCTTACGTTCATCCAGAAGGTGTTCTACGGCAAGCAGTCCGCGCTGGTGCAGGGCCGCGCTGCCGTCGCCGATCTCGGCGTACGCGAACACATCACGATCTGGCCGTTTATCGTGCTGATGCTGGTGATGGGCGTCGCTTCGCCGTACTGGATGCGCGCCATCAACCCGGCTGTCAGCAGCCTGGTGACCATGCAGACGCGACACTACCAAGCCAAGGTCGTTGAGCTACCGGCACCAAGACTCCAGGCGGAGACCCGATGAACCCCCAGCTGCTCCGCATCCTCCCGGAGATCATCCTTACGATCACCGGCGTGCTCATCATGCTGATCGAGCCCGTCATGCCGAAGTCCGCTTCGCGCAAGAATATGGGCTGGCTCGCCGTCGGGGGCACCATCCTGGCGCTGTTCGCCTCCATCCAGCAGCTCCACCTCGCGCCCGGCACCGCTTACTTCAACACGGTGCAAACGGACGCATTCTCGGCGTTCTTTCACATCCTCATCGCCGGTATCGTGCTGGTCTCCCTTTTGGTTACCCTCGACGTGGTAGCGCCCGACCAGGAGAACCTGGGCGAGATGTTCGCGCTCAATATCTTCGGCGCGGTCGGCTCCATGCTGATGACCTCCGCCGTGGAGTTGTTGCTGGTGTTCATCGCGCTTGAAATCTCGTCGATCTCGAGCTACATCCTTGCGGGCTTTCGCCGCAAAACCGGCAAAGGGCCAGAGTCCGCGATCAAGTACTTCCTGCTGGGCTCTTTTGCTACGGCATTTTTTCTTTACGGCATCGCCCTGGTCTTCGGCGCAACCGGCACCACCCGCATCGGCCTGATCGCGACCCAGCTCGGCGGCGCGGCCGGCTCCGGCAGCACGCCCATACTCGTCAACCCTGTGCTGGCCACGCTCGGCGTCGGCCTGCTTTTAATCGGTCTCGGCTTCAAGGTTTCGGCCGCGCCCTTCCACGTTTGGACCCCGGACGCCTACGAAGGCGCTCCGTCGCCGGTCGTCGGCATGATGTCGACTGCTCCCAAGGCCGCCGCCTTTGCCGTGCTGCTACGTATCCTGTTCGTCGCATTTCCCACGCTCTACTCGCACTGGCAGCCTCTGGTATGGTGGATGGCCGTGCTTTCCATGACCATCGGCAACCTGGGCGCCTTGCGGCAGCGCAACGTCAAGCGCATGCTGGCCTATTCCTCGATCGCCAACGCCGGCTACTTGCTTGTTGCGTTTACCGCGCTTTCGGCGGACGGCGTTGCCGCCGCTGCTTTCTACACCGTCACCTATGCCGCGATGAATGTCGGCATCTTCGCCGTGATTTCCCACGCCGGGGGTTACTCAGACCGGCTTACAACCGTGCAGGACTACCGGGGCCTGGGCTACCGGTCGCCCCTGCTTGGCGGCGCGATGGCGTTCTTTCTCGTGTCACTCATCGGCATCCCTTTTACCGGCGGCTTCTTCGGCAAGTTCTATGTCTTCACCGCTGCCATCCATTCCGGCCTGGTCTGGCTCGCGATCATCGGTCTGGTCAACTCGGGCATTGCGGCGTTTTATTACCTGCGCCTGCTGGCGGCCGTTTACTCGCGGCCCCAGGAGCAGAGCTTGCTCGAGGCTATGCCTCGCATCCAGGTTCCCCTGCTGTTTGCGATCTTTCTCACAGCTGCCGCGACGCTGATGCTGGGCGTAGTGCCGGGAGGGGTGCTCAGCTCGGCTCGCGCCGCCGCGCTCACGTTTGGACTTCCCGCCGCGCGAACTGCCCCGCAGGCTGTGCTGAGTGCGGTTCCCAATCCTCGCGCTCAGGTGGTTGTCCAGTAGGAACGGGTCCTGAGGAACGGGTCCTGGGCATACCCGCCTAAGCCCCCTCGCTTGTTAAATCTGCACCAGGTCCGCCCGCTTGAACCAGCGAAATGCGGCCAGCAACAGGACCGTGCTTAAGACCAGGGTCTCCGCGCAAGCCACCGGCGCAAGCTGCGGAGCAAAACCCAGCACCGCCGCGAAAACATTGGCTATGCCGCCCAAGTCGCTGCTTCCGGCTGCGGAGCACGCGGCAAGCAGCAGCCCTGTGAGAACCGCGGCCACGATCTGTGGAAACAGAACGGAAAGAAGCAAGCCTGCCGTACACAGCAGCAGGCCGGCAGTCAGTTCGGCCAGCGCGGGCACCCACGGCAACGATGCCGGCTGGTGCAGCAAAGCCGCCAGCACCACGGCGTTTGCCCACCAGACCAGCACATACCCCGCGAACGGAACGTAGGCTGCGGCCCCCAGTGCGAGCAGGTACTCCCACCGTGCAACGGCCCGACCCAGCACTGGCTGGACCCGTCGAGCACGTTGCTCAGTGCCGAGCGCCATGCTTGCTGCCAGGCCGACCAGGGCAAGCCCGTAAAACAGCTCCTGCTGCAGAATGGCTGCAATGTCGTCGTTCGAGGGCTGGCCGGAAGACGCGAGGGAAGCGATCAACGAGAGCAGGCAGGGCCAAACCATCAACAGGAGCAGCAGGATCCGGTTCTGCCTGAGCAAGGTGCGGGTGAGCAGGGCCACACGCCGCAAGCTGCCGTTCACTGCCTTTCTCCCGAGTCTTTCCCGGCGCCGGCCCCGGAGTCGGCCTGACGGTGTTGGGCGAACAGGTCGGCCAGGGTGCGATGCTGCCGGTCCACGCGCACCAGCTCCGCCCCGGCAAGCCAGGCCTGCTCCAGAAACGATTGCTGGTCCATCACAGGCACGGTAAACACTAGGTCCGGCCCGGACCGGCCTTTCAAGCGGCTCCGGTGCTCGCGCACGAAACGGTCGTCCTCGGAAAGCCGGCGCAGTGTCACCAGTGCTGTTGTCTCCTCCTCCATCAACTCTGCCATGGAGCCTGAGGAAAGAAGGCGGCCCAGTTGGAGAAAGGCGGCCCGGTCACAAAGCTGTTCGACGTCGTTCAGCTGGTGCGAGGAAAGGAACACCGCCGTTCCCTCGTCTCGCGCAGCCAGGAGTGCTTCGCGGACCAGCAGCACCCCGGGCGGGTCAAGGGCCGAGGTCGGCTCATCCAGAACCAGCAGCGCCGGGCGGCAGACCAAGGCCTGCGCCAGTGCCAGGCGTTGCGCCTGGCCGCGTGACAGCTTTCGGGCATCCTCCCCTGCCTTGCGGGTCCGGCTCCTCCCTTCCTGTCCAGAAGGCAGATCCATCCAGCGCAGCAGGGCCCGAGCCCGTTCACGGTCCCTCGCTGCCGACCCGGCGCTGTTCAACTCGGCTGCCAGTAAAACCTGGTCCAGCACAGACCCTTTGAAGAACACCGGCGCGTCCGGCACAAAGCCAACGCGAGCCCGCGCGGCCCGGGCCCGGTGGAACGGCAAACCCAGCAACTCACCCCGGCCGCTCGATAGGCGGAGAAACCCCATGGCCAGGTGAATGGCAGTTGTTTTGCCCGCACCATTGGGGCCCAGAAAGCCGAAGATCTCACCCAGCTCGACCGCCAGCGACAGGTGATCGAGCGCAACGGCGCGACCGTAAAGCTTGGTGGCTTGGTCGAAGATAAGCGCTGCTGGCATGGTGTCGGTTCGATGTAGCGGGAACCTTATGGCAAGCGAAAGCCCCCGCCGAAGCGAGGGCTTCGATGGAGGCATCGGCTGGACTACTTAACCTTGGCGAAGACGATCACCAGTGTAAACAGCGCAAGGGACTCAATAAACGCGAGACCCAGCACATAGAAGAACAGGATGCCGGCACGCGCGCCGGGATTGCGGGCAAAGCCCTCGGCAGCCTTGGCCGCAGCCAGGCCCTGTCCGATGCCGCAGCCCGCGGACGCCAGCCCCATGCCGATACCAGCGCCCAGCGGAACGTAGCTCGCAGCGCCGGAGCCGCTGCCGGTCTGCGCCCAGGCCGGCGAGGCCAGCAGCAGGGCGGAAAGGGTCATAAACAGGTACTTCGACTGCTTGAGGATATTGCTCAGGATCAGGTACATTCTTGGTTCTCCTTGATGCTTCCTTGTGGTGCTTGGAGCCGCGGTGGGTGGTTGAACCGGTCCGGCGGCCGGCCCCTCACGCTGCGGCTCTTCCCCGTGCGCCGGGGCGGAAGCAGGTCCCCGGCAGGAACTCATTGCTCGAAGCGAGCGCCTATGCGTCGGCGTCCTCGTGCGTCGCCGCCTCGGACAGATAAATCATGGCCAGCAGCATGAAAACATAGGACTGGATCAGCGCCACGCCAAAGTGGAGTGCAAGAAACACGATCGGCAGCCCGATCGGAATCAGCGAAAAGAACACCAGCGTCAACAGATCGCTGGCAAACATGTTGGCGTACAACCGAACGGTCAGTGAAAGGATGCGTGCCAGGTGCGACATGACCTCGAGGGGCAGCATAAATGGCGCGCCCTTCCAGCCGAGCGGCCCCATAAAGTGCTTGAAGTACCCCCACGGCCCGTTTGTGCGTAAGCCGACCAGGTTGTAGTACCCAAACGTCAGCAAAGCAATGCCAAGCGGGACCACCGGGCTGGAGGTGGGCGTTTCAATGCCGGGCAGCAGCCCAAACAGGTTACAAACCAGCACAAATAGCAGAATGGTCGCGGCAAAGGCCATGTGTGGCTCGCGGCCGTGGCCGAGAATCGACTCGCCCTGCCCATCGACAAACTCGTAAATGCCCTCCGCTGCGAGCTGCAGCGTTCCTGGCCTTTCCACCCGCATCGTCGCCCGCACCAGCACAAAGAAAAGAACCAGGAGGCAAAACACCACGAGCTCAAGTGTCAGGGCATTGGTGATCGGGTCCCGTGGGTGCGTTGGATGAATCCCGAGGTGCAGCAACAAGGCATCGATCGGACCGGCAAACAATCCGTTCAAGAACCGGCTCAACGCATCGAGTATAAAAAGCATGCTTCCTTCGCGTGCTCCCAGGTATCCGGCGCGGCTGCCGTTATGAGCGGATCAGCCGGGCCGCTTCAATCGCCAGTGCGACCACAGCCAGCCCGAGACCACCCAGCAGCGCATACACCGAGCCGTGGAGACTTCTCAGGCTAACATACAGAATCACCGCGGCAACTAGTAACCGCAGGAAAAAGCCCGCAATCACCCGGGCTCCGCCTGCCTCCTGCTGGTTATCAAGCCGGGCCAGAATCACCGTCATCAGCTTCTGCCACTCCCAAAGGCTCGCCACCGAGATCGCTGCGCCGACGACAAGCAGCAAAGCAGTCTGCCAGCCGGCAAGCACCCAAAGAACGACACCCACCACTAGGGTGATCAGGCCGACCACCCGAACCGCGCGCTGCATTGCCGACTTGAGGCGCACTTCGGTGATGGCCTCGATCTGTGCTTCCCTTTCGACGGTCATGGTTTGGCGTCGTCCCGGTCGTTTCCCACGACGGGGTCCTGGTAGCCCGGTCCCTGCGCGGCTGAAGGATCGTAGGCGGTCGATGCCAGCATGCCGGGCTCGGCGATCATACGGAAAATCTGCAGAAACCCCGAAACAATGCCCAGCACAATGCCAGCAAGATACATCCAGTGCTGGTGCAGCACCTTGTCCAACACGCCGCCCAGCAGCCAGCCCACGGCCAGCGAAATGGGCAGCACAAACGCGATCTGCGTCAGTTTTTCCGCCTTGATCAGCGCCTGCATGTTGCTTCGGTTTTCGGCGCGTTTCGGGTCCGGCGGCATGGCTTTCATGGCTTGATTCTAACCAGCCCACCCCGAGGTCGCCAGTCCCGTTGAACGTTGCTTTCAGAACAGCCGCTTATACTAGGCGGGAAGGCCCAGGTGCTAACCAGCGGCTCGATAGGAAACGTCCCGGTGTCTGAATCAGAGTTTGAAAGCAGTCTCCTGAAGCTGCGGCAGCAGAAGCTCGCGCAGATCGTCTCGCTCGGCCAGCAGGCCTATCCCAACAGCTATCGCACAACTCACGGCATCCCGGCGATCTGGACCGAGTACGGCAGCCGGAGCATCGAGGAACTGGATGCCGAGCGAGTCGTGGTGTCGGTCGCCGGCCGGCTCATGACGATCCGCGCGCAGGGTAAAGCCGGCTTTGCGCACCTGCAGGGGGAGGGCAAGCGCCTGCAGATTTACGTACGCCAAGACGCGGTCGGCGAGCAGGGCTTTGCGCTCTACAAGCTGCTCGACGCGGGCGATCATATCGGTGTTACCGGCTACCTGTTTCGCACCCGCACCGGCGAGCTCAGCGTGCACGTCGACACCATCACGTTTTTGACCAAGTCCATGTTGGCCTTGCCGGAAAAGTATCACGGGCTGTCCGATGTGGAGCTGCGCTACCGCCAGCGCTACGTCGATCTGTTCATGAACACGGAGCTGGAGCTTGAAGCGCCCCGAGTCGAAGTGCATGACGAACAGGACAAGCATGCGACCGGGTTGGTCGACACCGGAGACAACGCGGCGCGCCCGGTCGAGCCCTCGCCGGAGGCCGACGCAGTGCGGGTGCGTGACGTGTTTGTGAAGCGGGCGCAGGTGCTGCGGGCGGTGCGCCGGTTTTTCGATGATCGCGGGTATCTGGAAGTGGAAACACCGATGATGCAGCCGGTGGCCGGCGGGGCAGCGGCTAGGCCGTTCACAACGCATCACAACGCGCTCGATCTGGACCTTTTTCTGCGCATCGCGCCTGAGCTTTATCTCAAGCGACTGGTGGTCGGCGGGCTGGATCGCGTCTACGAAATCAATCGAAACTTCCGCAACGAAGGGATCTCCACCCAGCACAACCCCGAGTTCACCATGCTGGAGTTTTACCAGGCATACGCGAACTACCACGACCTGATGGACTTGACCGAAGAGCTGGTGCGCTCGGTGGCTATTGAGGTGAATGGGACGACGGTGACCCGGTTCAACGGGGCTGAGATCGACCTGGGCAAATGGCAGCGCTACTCCATGTTTAAGGCGATTGAGGTTTTCTGGCCCGAGTGCTGGAAAGACGCTGCGCCGAAAGCAGAAGAACTCAAGGGCAAGGAAAGACTTGCTAATCTCGACGCAAAGCTCAGTCGCTTGTACCCATTGATCGGCGGGCTCAGTGAGCCGGCCCCGAAGCCTACGCCCTCCAAACTTTTTCAGGCTCGGGTTGCTCTGGAAAAAGTGCGTGAGGGCAAGCTGGACTACGGCGCCGCCGTAGCACAGCTCTTCGAGGCAGTCGCCGAGGATCACCTCATCCAGCCCACCATCATCTACGATTTCCCTCGTGCTGTTTCCCCGCTTTCCAAGCAGAAGCCCGACGACCCGGACTGGGTCGAGCGATTTGAGTTCTACATCGGCGGCTTCGAGGTCGGCAACGCGTTTTCCGAGCTCAACGACCCGGCCGAGCAGCGCCGCCGGTTCGAGCAGCAGTTGGATGAACGCGCCCGCGGCGACGACGAAGCGCATGCCATGGACGAGGACTACCTGCGCGCTCTCTCCTACGGCTTGCCGCCGACCGCCGGCGAGGGCATCGGCATCGACCGGCTCACCATGATCCTTACGGGTGCCAGGTCGATCCGCGACGTAATCCTGTTTCCCTTGCTGCGTCCATCGGCCGACTGATCACAGCCGTCTGGAGCGAACAGCGGAGGTCGTGTTTTCCGAGGTGAACTCGACCCGGTTGCGCCCGTTTTGCTTCGCGGTATACAGCGCTGCGTCCGCCGCGTTGATCATGGATTCAAGGTCACCATGCTCATCGCTCAACCAGCCGACGCCGAACGAGCAGGTGACATGGAGCGAGTGCGTACCGTAAACAACAGGTCGCATGGCGATGGCCGTGCGGATCTCCTCCACCCGCGAAATCGCGTGCTCGCGGCTGAGCCCCGGGATCGCGATCAGCAATTCCTCGCCTCCATAGCGTCCAACCGCGTCGCCCGGACGCATCACCTCCCGGAACCGTTCCGCGCACTCCCGCAATACCGCGTCGCCGACCGTATGCCCATAACGATCGTTGATCAGCTTGAAGTGATCGAGGTCCGCCATGATCACCGTCAGCGTTCCCCCACGGTCCAGCGCGTAGCGCCGCATCCTGGCCAGGGCATCGAAGATGGCGGATCGGTTGAGCAGGCCGGTCAGCGCGTCCCGCCTGGAAATCTCCACCAGCTCCAGCTGCGCTCGTTCCAACTGTTCTTTCTCGGCCAGCAGCTGCGCCGTTTGCCGGTCCACCTTTGCTTTCAAGGTGGCCTCGCTGTTCTGAAGTCGCCGTACGCTGACCTTCCAGCACAGGGTTGCCAGCAGAAACAGCAGAAGCGCGGCAGCCATCCTTGTGCGATCCCGCTTATACCAAGGCGGCAGCACGGTAAAGGAGTACTCCACCAGTCGAGATGATTGGTGCGCACGCTGGTCCAGTGCCTGGAGTTGCAGGCGATAGTCTCCGGGCGGCAACCCTGACAGCTCGATCCGTCCCGAGGCCGTTGTCTGCCAGTTCTCCTCCTGCCCCAGCAACCGGTACTGGAACAGAACAGCACGGGGCCGCTTGTAATAGTTGGTAAACAGCTCTACAAACAGAGTCGGTTTGCGAACGTTCAAGCGTGGGTTGGTTCCCGGTTCCAGCTCTGTTCCCGCAACCCGGATGTCGCGGACGTTTATTTCGGGAACTGGTATCTCAAACAGGGTCTGCGGGCGGAGGAGGTGGGAAACGCCGCCCGTTGTGCCGATCCACATGGAGCCGTCAAAATCCTCAAAAACGCCGCCTGTATCGGCATCGTCGGAGATCAGCCCGTCCTCTTCCGTCGTATGCACCCAGCGCCGCCCATTTGAGACGTACACGCCCTGGTCACTTCCCACCCACAACCAGCCGCGCTCATCCACTTTTATAAAGGCGATGTCATCGGTGCCAATCATTTCGCTTCCGACCGCCCCAATGACCTCCGCATGATCACCGGTGACCTTCAGGTGCAGCAGTGGAGTCGGAATTCCGGCCTGGATCCAAAGAGTGCCGTCAGGCGCAAGGGCAATCTCCGGCGTCTGAGGCGTTGAAATTTCCGTGTTTACCGAGATTCGTGCCCACCGGTCCTCTGACAGACGAAACAATCCCTTCAGGGACGAGCACCAGAGCGAACCGGAAGCGTCCTCGGCCATTCGCCAGACAGAGGAGGTCGGAGCCGCCGCATCGGTGATCCGGTGCAATGCCTTCCAGCCGTCCGCTTCAGAAACATAGCCAAGTCCGTCGCCCAAGCCGATCCATATTCGCTGCGGACGCTGGGAGGGCGGCCCGGCCGCAAGGATGGAGTACAGGTATCCCAGATGGTCGGCCACCTGCCGCGCCTGCCTGGACCGCGGATCGTAATCGAGCAAAAATCCATCCCCGGTGACGATCCAAAGATGGCCGCGCAGGTCCTCCGCCATGGCCCGCCCGCGAGGAATCGTGATGCCGGAATCCTGCCATGTCGCCGGGTCATGGGTGGTATCTAACCGGTTCAGCTTGGTACTAGACAGCACCCACAACTGCTTTTGGCGGGTGCGCAGCACTCCCCAGATTTCATTCCCGCCCAATCCTTCCGACTGCGTCCAGTGCTGCCAGGTACCGTAGCCGAGCCATCGCCACAAGCCCTGGCCCGAGGGAGCAAGCCAGACACCGCCTCGCGGATCGAAATAGGTGGTAGTGATTCGGTTTGGCGGCAATCCGTTGGCCGGACTCAGACGGGTCCAGCAGCTGTTTTGCCAGCGGGCCAGCCCGTGAGCAAGGTTGATCAGGATGCTTCCATCCAGGTCCTCGGTCAGCGTCACAGAGCGCGGCTCCATCTCCCCAGGCAGCAGCGCGTCCCCGGCGCGGGTCACAGCCCAGGTACTCACGTCCAGTGCAATGACCTCCCGCTCTCCGCGTGCCCAGATCCTGCCATCACTCGCCGGAAGAATGACTCGCCAATGGTTCGCCGGTATACCCCGGCTGACGTCCCAGAGATTCGGGAGCGGAACCTCCTGCGCTGAGCCCGCCTGCGGGATGCGCAACTCGCAAAGGGCTTCTCCGCAACCGGCCCAGAGAGAGTGCCGGCGAGGATCCGCCGACAGGCTGATGACCTGCGTAAGAGCAGGGTGTGATCCGGTCATCTCCTCCTTATAAACAGGAGAACGCTCCCAGTTGAGCCCGCCGTCTGAACTCTTCAGCTGCGAAATCTGGCCGTTCAACATCAGGTACACCGTGCTTTTATCGTCCGGCAAAGATGAAATCGCAAGCTGGCGCGCTGAAAACTCACTGAAATCCAGGCCGTCGATCAGGTGCAGCCGCCTGTTTTCATCGAAATACACCAGCCGATTGCTGCCGATGACCCACACTCGGCCCGCCCCGTCCACATGGAGCGAGTACACAGATCCATGCTGGGCATCCAGAAACGCTTCCACCTTGGTAAAACGATTTCCATCAGCAAGGTACAGGCCGTTTTCCGTCCCGACCCACAGCACCCCGCTCTTATCCTGCACGATCGAGCTTACGTTTTTGTTCAGCAGCCCGTCGGCCTGCCCAAACTGGGTAAACGTAAAATGCTGGCCCCATCCCGTCTGCGCCGAAGCCAGCCACAAGCACATCAGCACTGCCATCACGGCCGGCCCAGCCCAGAGAGGCCCGAACCAGGGGGTCCGCTTAGACGTGTCCGGCCCGGCTGGCATTCCGGGTAACCTGGAGACGTTTGCCCGTCGCATGCGCGCAACCGTCTGCACGGTTCGTAACCGCTCTCCGAAATGTGCGCAGGCGGGCATGGCCGGACTTTACGTCATAGAAACGTGAGAAGCAATGGATTAGTGTGACTTTGCTGTACTTTCAGTCACCTGATTTCCCGAATTGGGATGCACCATCGTCATTCACTCAGCAGGAAGCGCCGAGTGGCGGTCGCTCGCCCCGTGATTCCGTCACACTCGATCATGGTGGCGCTCAGGCGCGGATCGTCGCGAGCCTGTTCAAAGCGGGCGGGCATGCCCGTCAAAAAGCGATGGATCACCTGCTCTTTTTCAACGCCGATGACGCTTCCATAGGGCCCGCTCATGCCCACGTCTGTCTGATAAGCTGTCCCGCCCGGCAGAACCCGATCGTCCGCGGTCGGCACATGGGTATGGGTTCCCAGCACGGCGGTCACGCGGCCGTCCAGGTACCAGCCCAGTGCAGCCTTTTCGCTGGTAGCTTCCGCATGGAAGTCGATCAGGATCACGGGCGCGGTAATCTCCTTCAGCAGTCGGTCCGCGGTTCGAAACGGGTCGTCGTTGGCGGCCATAAATACCCTTCCCTGGAGATTGACGACGGCGTAGCGCTGCCCGCCGGCCAGTTCACCCCCGTACCACCCAAAACCGGGCGTACCCTCGACGTAGTTGGCCGGGCGTAACAAACGACGGGCCCGCTCATGGCTGTTTGGGTGGGCACCCCCCAGGTAATCCACGATCTCGCGCTTGTCCCAAACATGGTTTCCGGTGGTTAACACGTGCGCACCCAAGTCAAACAGTTCCTCCGCTGTAGCCGGCGTCACCCCAAAGCCGCCGGCCGAGTTTTCCGCATTCACGACCAGCAGATCGATCCCCTGTGCCTCCACCAGTGCCGGCAGGTGCTCCCTCACAATGCGACGCCCGGCCTGGCCAAAAACATCGCCTACAAAAAGAATCCGCAATGGCCCCGCTCCCCTGACTGCTCTCGCCCCTAAGATTGTTGGGATGCGGAATCGGCCGCGTGCCGACTCTGTCCCCAAGCCCTACGACGAATCGGAGAAGCGCCCACGACATCGCTCATCCCGGAAGCTGGATGAATACCTGTTCGTCACATATCTCCAGCGCGTAGACCTTGATGGACTCGCAGCCGGTGCTTTCAAGGCCGGTCGAAAGGTCAAACTTCCATGCATGCCAGGGACATAGAATCTCCCCGTCCAGTAGATTGCCCTCGGCCAGCGGCGCTCCTCGGTGCGGGCAAAGCCCCTCCACAGCCGCCAACCGGACCCCGTCGTTCGCCACGCATATCGGCTGCCCGTCCAAGGTAAACTCAAGAAGCAGGCCAGGGCCCGGCAGCTGACTTGTCCGGCACAGTTTTTTGCTGGGCATGCGTTGATCCTTTTTTTCGCAAGGCAACTCTCGCGACGGCCGCTGGTTCCACACGACCCAACCACGACCCGGGAAGGATATGGGGAGAGTTCCTGATGAGCAATCGTTTGCATTCGCAGCCCGGAATGACCGCACCGGTGCCCGCCCGCCGACAGGGTGGCCACCCCGGCACGGCGCTTGAGGCTCCCCGGCGTTCGGCCAGCCCGCGGCCTCCTTTTCGCTGGGTACTTACAGCCATCGGCATGGTGGTTCTTCTTGCCTTGATCGTTTCCGCATTCTCCGTCTGGGTCATTCTCCATGCCAAGTAGATCAACCCTGATGCAATGCATTAACTCCTTTGAGTCCTTGAGGGAAAGCTTTAAGTTCAGCTGTTAAATGTAACACTTGCGACTAGATCAGTAATCCAGACACTCCGGACTGGACAGAAAGACTGCCACTGATATCAGTACCGGGCCAACGATGCAATGGCCTGAAAGATACGTTCAGGCTGCGGCAGAATCTCATCCTCCAGCACCGGTTGATATGCAACGAAAGTATCCATGCCGGCTACCCGGCGCACCGGTGCATCCAGGTCATCGAACAACTCTTCGGCGATGCGCGCAGCGATCTCCGCGCCATAGCCCCAGCTCTTCATGTCCTCATACACCACCAGCACACGGCTGGTTTTTCGCACGGAGGTGGCAATCGCCTCCCAGTCATAGGGCGACAGGGTTCGCAGGTCGAGTAGCTCCACATCCACACCAAGCTCCCGCTCCGCCCGTTGCGCAGCCTGCAAAGCCCGGGGAACCGTCGCGCCGTATGTCACGATCGTCATACCGGTGCCGGGCCGTATGACGGACGCCTTGCCGAAGGGAATCGAGTAATCCCTGCCTGGATCAAGTCCCCGGGCAAACGGCTCCCGGTAGAGGCGCTTGTGCTCCAGAAACAACACCGGGTCGTCGCAGCGTATCGCGGTGCGCAGCAAACCCTTCGCGTCCACAGCATTGGACGGCATCACCACACGGATGCCGGGCGTATGGGTAAACATCACCTCGCCCGACTGCGAGTGGTAGATGGAGCCGCCGGTCAGGTAGCCGCCGATGGGGCAGCGGATGACCAGCGGGGCGGAAAAGGTGCCGTTGGAGCGCCAGCGAAGATTGGAAAGCTCGTTGCGAATTTGGTGCAGTGCCGGCCAGATATAGTCGAAGAACTGGATTTCCACCACCGGTTTCATCCCGCGGACAGCGTAACCCAGCGCCCGGCCCACAATATTCGCCTCAGCCAAGGGCGAATTAAAGACCCGCTCCGAGCCGAAGGCGGTCTGGAGACCCGAGGTGAGCTTGAAGACGCCTCCCTTCCCTTTCACTTCCCCGGCATGCAGCGCTCCATCGCGGCTGGCATCGGCCACATCCTCGCCGTATACCACGATGCGCTCGTCGCGACGCATCTCTTCGTGGAGGCAGCTGTTGATCAGGTCGGCCATGGTTTTAGGCTTCGCATCCTCGGCCGGCGCAGGGTCGCGCCGCCAGACGGCGCTCACGGGTTCGAGCACCTCGGAGTAGACATGGCGCGAGATGCTTGCGATCTCCGGCAGCGGTGCGGCCAGCGCGCGGTCCGACGCAACCATCACCTCGGCATCGACCCCCCGCTCCAGGGCTTGTAGCGCCAACTCGTCGAGAAGCCCCTCGCGCAGCAGGAAGTGGCGAAAGCGCGGCAGGGGATCCCGCAGGGTATCGGCCTCGATCTCCGCCGCGCTGCGATACGACCGCTCATCATCGGACTCAGAGTGCGAATAAGGCCGAACCACGTGGCCGTGCACAAAAGCCGGTCCCTTGCCCGCACGGCACCAGGCCGCGGCGGCCGTCAGGGCTGCATAGCTAGCGATGGGATCGGTGCCGTCGACCTCGGCAAAGAAGAAACCGGGAAAGTTGGCCACGAGCCGCGAGATGTTGCCGCCGGGAGTGTTGACCTCAACCGGCGTCGAGATGGCGTAGCCGTTGTCCTCCACTACATAGATCACCGGCAGCCTGGCGTTTGAGGCCGTATTCAGGGACTCCCAGAACTCGCCCTGCGAGGTGGAGCCTTCGCCGATGGACAGGTACACCACCTCGTCGCCGTGAAAGCGCACGTCTTTGAACTGGCGGTAGTCACCGTCCTGCCGGGCCGCCGCCCCGGGATGCCGCGCAAAGTAACGGCCGGCCTCCGCGCAGCCGATGGCGTGGAGACACTGCGTTGCCGTGACAGAAGAGCCGGACACTATGTTGAGCCGGGCATTGCCCCAATGGCAGGGCATCTGGCGACCGCCGCTCGACGGGTCAGCCGCCGCGCCCACCGCTTGCAGCAGCAGCTCCTCCACGGTCGAACCCAGGGCCAGGCACAGCGCCCGGTCACGGTAGTAGGGAAAGAACCAGTCGTAGCCGGGGCGCAAAGCCATGCCGGCCGCTACCAGCAACGCTTCATGGCCGGCGCAGGAGATCTGGAAAAAGATCTTTTGCTGACGTTTCAGCTGGATCTCGCGGTCATCGGTCTTGCGCGACAGCAGCATGAGCCGGTAAAACGTCACCAACTGTTCGCTGGTGAGCCCGGCGGTCGAAGAAGGGCTTGCTTCTGCGGTCTCCGTGGTGCTTTCTCCACTGAAAAGAACTTCACCCGCGGCCATGACGGCTCCTTCCGCTGTGTTTCTCATGCCAGACTTGCCCCACACGGGAGCACGATCCCGTGAACCGGATACCAGGAACCGTGTTGATCCACCGCGAGCCGGGTCGCCTCCAGTGTATCTCCGAGCCTTGCTCGCTCTCGCGCGGGGCCGACGGCCTTTGGCTCCCGGGTGTGTTGCCCCGGCGACACGAGCGCCCTAGTAACCGCGCATCTTTTCCTTGACGGCCTTGGCAAGCTTTTCGATTTCCTCGCTTTTCTTCACGACGGGGACCGAAAGCTGGTCTTTGTTGCTTTTCGCCACCTCGTTGCGCAACTGCTCGGCCAGGGTGAACAACTTCTCAGTATCGGCCACCAGCTGTTTCTGCCGGTCAGAGTTGCGGCGGTCCGCCAGCTGCTCCTGCATACGCGCACTCGCGCCCGATTCTTCGTGGTTCCCGCTCATGTCGCCCTGCGTCACGGTCGGCGCGCCGCCATGGGGAGCGGTGCCTTGCGAGGGCATCTGGACGCCCGGCAGCAAAGCCCCGCCAAACAGGGCAACAGCCGCACATCGCACTTGCCAGGTCCGGCTTCCGAACTGCGAACCGCGCTGGTCCAATTTAGGTTTTCGGTTCATCGCACTCATCCTCCTCAAGGCAAAAAACGCATGCTACTTCTTTTCACTCCGGTTCTGAACCAGGCCGGCTGCATCGCAAAGCGCGAACTTGCTTACACCCGACGAGATTTTCGATGCGGTTCAGCAGGTTATGGCGGATGTGCTGCCGGAAACTGTAATCGTCATGCTGATCGCCTGGATATCAGTCCGGTGGCTGCGTTCGTTTACCCGCCGCATGGCACCCATCGACGGGCACCGTGACGCGCCGGATGCCGCAGCAAACCAGGTTTCGCAGGCAAGGACGCTGTGCCCGGTCCTGCGCGCGACCTGTGGCGGCATCATCAGCTCCGCATCGCTGCTGGGCTTCAACCTAACCCCGCTGCTGGCCTCCCTGGGGGCTGCCACCGGGGCTGGCCTGCCCGCGCGATCCTGTACCCTCACGCACAACAGAGATGCGAGCTTTGGGCAGTCTTTACAGCACCGTCGTCTTTCGGCTCAGAGCTCTCGGGGTACAGGTTAGCTGTTCCGGGGCCCGGTGCTTCACAGCAACGACGCGCCCGGCCTGGCGATTGCGGAGAAGGGCAACCGGTACCTCCACAAGAAAATACGCGGCCAGCCCGACCAGGACCGCTGCCAGCAAAACCCGGAAGGGATGGGCGCCGCCGGCATCCACCGGCCACTGCAGGATCACAAAGGATTGGTACAGGTACACGCTGTACGACGCAACGCCGAGAAAAGCAACCGGGCGAAGGCTCAGGGCACGGCTGGCCAGGGAGCCAGGACGGTCCAGCAGCCACGCGAGGAAAAAGACCGCGGCGATCGACTCCGCCGTGTAGCCCACAGTGAAGATATAGCTGTTGCCGAATTTGCTGCGAAGCACGGGCGAAATCAGCAGGAAAAACAAGGGCGCTGCCCACGGAAAGCGTTCCACGTGTTTCCGAATGTTGTTCCATAAAGCACTGCCCTGGCACAAAGCAAGGAAGGCCCCGGCCAGCAGACTATCCATCCGCCCGGGCAACAGGATGCTCTCCCGGTATACCGGCAGAGATGGATGAAAGAACCCGGCCGCGATACGAAAGACGGGACTTGCTGCGATCATGATCACGGACGCCCAGGTCGCGGAACGGCGGCCGCCCCATCGCAAACAAGCAAGCAGGATGAGCGGCCACACAAGGTAAAACTGCTCCTCAAGCGCCAGCGACCAAAGGTGCTGCGTAAAGGGAGGAGCCTCATACGGGTACAGGTTGGCTGCAAACAGTGCGGCGCTCGCCATGGCAGTCCAGGGCGGTGCCTGGCCGCTGCCGATCATCACCGCGGAGACAACACCCAGGTAGACCAGCAGGGCTGGCAGAATGCGCGTCGCTCGTCGCCAGTAAAAGGCGCTCATGTTGACGCCGCCCCGATCCTCCCGTTCGCGGATCAGTATGCCGGTAATCAGGAAGCCGCTCAAAACAAAAAAGAGCTCCACCCCATCCGGTGCCCAGATCTCAAATGGCACTACGCGAAACCGTTGCTGGAGATGGGCCAGCAGAACAGTGGCTATCGCGAAGGCGCGGACGCCGTCCAGGCTTCGAATACGGGCGCCTTGCACTGCCATCAGGAGACTGCTCGCTTTCATCTTCCCGGGGAAAAGAACCGACAAAATGGGTGCCGTTTAAACGTCTATGAGCGATTTTCCCATAGAAGCAGGACGCCCGGCGCCGACAAAACCGCTGCGGCCATCACCAAAGGAACGTTACTTCCTGGGGAGTGGTTGGAACTGACACAAGAAGCTGCAGCGCCTCACTTAACTATGATGGACACCAGGAGCTTCCATGACCCCTGACCCCGTGGCGCAGCCGACTCTCACTCTTCACGCACTGGCCCTTGACCGCATTGCAGCGCGGTCGGCGCGCGTCGGCATTGTGGGTATGGGCTATGTGGGGCTGCCGCTGGCTTTGCTCTTTTCAGAAGAGCGCTTTCCAGTGACAGGCTTCGACATCGATCGCACCAAGGTCGACACGCTGAACGCCGCCGGTTCCTACATTGTCCGCATCCCGGGCACGGAGATTGCGGCGGCACAGCGTTCGGGCTTTCGCGCGACGGACGATTTCGCGGCGGTGCGCGACATGGATGCCGTGATCATCTGCGTTCCGACACCATTGTCCGAGCACCATGAGCCGGACCTGAGCTATATCGAGCAGACTGCGCGCGCCATTGCACCGCACCTGCGGCCGGGCCAGCTGATCGTGCTTGAAAGCACCACCTATCCGGGCACCACCGAGGAGGTGCTGATCCCGCTGCTCGAGGCCGGCGCGCGCGATGGGCTGCAGGCCCTGCGCAACGAGGAGGAGGAGCACGGCTTCCATGTCGCGTTTTCGCCCGAGCGCGAGGACCCGGGCAATGACACGGTCGCCCGCCGCGACATCCCCAAGGTGATCGGGGCTTTCGGAGCGCCGGCCGGCCAGCTGGCAGCGGCACTCTACGGCACCATCTTCAACACCACCGTTCCCGTGTCATCACCGGCCGCGGCGGAAATGACCAAGCTGCTTGAAAACATCTACCGCTGCGTCAACATCGCGCTGGTCAACGAACTCAAGCAGCTATGCCGGCGCATGCAAATTGACCTCCACGAGGTCATCGATGCAGCTCGGACCAAGCCCTTCGGCTTCCAGGCTTTTTACCCAGGGCCGGGGCTCGGCGGCCATTGCATCCCGATCGATCCGTTTTACCTGTCGTGGAAGGCTCGACAGTTCGACTTCAGAACTCGTTTTATCGAACTGGCGGGCGAGGTCAACGGGGCCATGCCGGCCTATGTGATCGAGCAAACAACCGAAGCGTTGAACCGCCGCAGAAAAGCCGTGAATGGCTCAAAGGTGCTGGTGCTGGGCCTTTCCTACAAGCGCGACATTGACGATCTGCGCGAATCGCCGTCCTTGCCCATTATTGAAATGCTTCGCGCACGCGGCGCGGAGGTCCGCTACCACGATCCATACTTTGCCCACGTGGGACGCGGACGGCACTACGACCTGAACATGGATCGTGCCCCGCTCACCCGGCTCGACGAGTACGACTGCGTGTTGATCGCAACCGATCACTCCGATTATGACTACGAGGGCATCGTGCGGGAGTCGCAACTGGTGGTCGACACACGCAATGCCACAAAGGGGATCGAAAGTAACAAAATCGTGCGCTGCTAAAAGGGGTTGGAGGCGCACGATCCTGTAGCCTGTTCGCAGCGGCGCATCGAGGCCAGACCCGGGCGCCGCCGTACCTGCCTTTCCGGAGCCGCCCTGTGCACGACTTCCCTCGCCTCGCACGTCTTCCCGCGTACGTCTTCAACATCACCGGCGAGCTCAAAGCCGAGGCGCGCCGGCGCGGCGAGGACATCATTGACTTTGGCATGGGAAACCCGGACGGCGCGACACCACGCCACATTGTGGACAAGATGGTGGAAGCGGCGCAGCGCCCGGAAACGCATCGCTATTCTCTGTCCAAGGGCATCCCGCGTCTGCGCAAGGCTATCGCCGACTGGTACGGACGGCGCTACAACGTCGACATCGATCCGGCCACCGAAGCCATTGTCACCATCGGTTCTAAGGAAGGCATCGCGCACCTGTGCATGGCGACGCTTGACCGGGGCGACGTGGTGCTGGTGCCGAACCCCAGCTACCCGATTCACATCTACGGCCCGGTGATCGCGGGCGCGACGATCCGCTCGGTCGCTATCCACAACACCGACACCTTTCTGGCTGAACTCGAAGCGATCATCCCGCTGATCTATCCGAAACCGAAGATGCTGATCCTGAACTTCCCTGCGAACCCGACAACCCAGTGCGTTGACCTCGCTTTTTTAACGCGGGTCGTGGAACTGTGCCGCGAGCACGGCATCTACCTGGTTCACGACCTGGCCTACGCGGACATCACCTTTGACGGCTACCAGGCTCCCTCCGTACTTCAAGTGCCTGGTGCCAAGGACATCGCGGTCGAGTTTTTCACGCTTTCCAAGAGCTACAACATGCCGGGCTGGCGGGTCGGGTTCATGGCCGGCAACCCGGAGCTGGTCGGAGCCCTGGCGCGGCTCAAAAGCTACTGCGACTACGGGACCTTCACACCGATCCAGGTGGCCAGTATCTGTGCGCTTGAAGGACCGCAGCACTGTGTAGCCGACATCACCGAAACGTATCGCAAACGCCGCGACTGCCTGGTCTCCGGGCTCAATAAAATGGGCTGGCAGGTCGCAAGTCCCAAGGCCACCATGTTTGTGTGGGCACCGATTCCGGAGGCCTACCGCTCGGGCACGGTCACGGGCGAGCCACTCCCTTCCCTTGATTTTTCCACGCGGCTGCTGCGCGAAGCCAAGGTGGCCGTGTCGCCGGGTATCGGTTTCGGCGAGTACGGCGACGGCCACGTTCGCTTTTCGCTGATCGAGAATGAGGAGCGCACGCGGCAAGCCCTACGCTCGGTACGAGGCATGTTTGCTCGCGACGGCGTCCGCGAACCGGTGCTGCCATGACCGCGAACGCTGGGCGCCGCATGCTAGGATCGAGCCTATGAGGGTCGCGATCTCGGTTGTTCGTCCATTTCATATCACCAAAATGGCGAACGCCCTCTATAAGCACAC
>CAXTWU010000014.1:0-25687 GCA_964248025.1 uncultured Acidobacteriaceae bacterium
ACCGTGACCTTGCAGCCCTGCTGCCCCAGCATCTGCAGGATGTTCTGCTTGATGCCGTAATCGTAGGCGACCACGTGGAGGTTGCACTCCGGCACGGGGAGACCCGGTTGCAGAGGATCCGCTCGATGCTTCCACTCGTACTGTGTTTTCGTGCTGACGACGCTTGCGAGGTCGGTGCCGTCCATCTTTTTGAGCGCCTGTGCCCGGCCGACCAGTGCCTTCGCGTCGATCTCAACGCTCTCGGGAACGACCGACAGCACCCCGCGCATCACGCCCTGCGACCGCAGGTGCCGCACCAGCGCGCGAGTGTCGATCTCCGACAGGACCGGCACCCCGTAGCGCTCCAGGTACTCGTCGGCCACCTGCTCCGAGCGCCAGTTCGAACTCACGGCGGAAAACTCACGCACGATCAAGCCCTCGATGTAGGGCCGGGGGGCTTCGGCGTCTGCCTGGTTGGTGCCGTAGTTGCCGATCTGCGGATTCGTCAAAACTACGATCTGCCCGGCATAGGACGGGTCGGTGAAGATCTCCTGGTAGCCCGTGAGCGATGTATTGAAGACCACTTCGCCGGCGCGCTCGCACGCGGCACCATAGCCCTCGCCCACAAAAATGCGCCCGTCTTCGAGCGCAAGTATCGCTTGCATCGCAGCTCCAATGCCTGATTTCAATCGACTCCACCGATGGTATCAGGCATGAGCTGCATCACACGTCTGGAGGCGATGAACCGACCATGAAAGCCGTAATCCTGCATGCCTATGGCGACCTGAGCCAGTTAAGCTACGAAACCGACGAAGACATGCCCCCGGTGGGAGATGGGGAGGTGCGCATTCGTGTGCGCGCCACCAGTATCAACCCCATCGATTGGAAGCTGCGTTCCGGCGGCTACAAAGATCGTTATCCGCTTGATCTCCCCGAAATCCTGGGCAAGGACGTCGCCGGCGAGGTGGACGAGGTCGGACCAGGAGTCGCGGGTTTCCTAAAAGGCATGCGCGTCATGGGCCTGGCCAACGGCACCTATGCCGAATACACCACCGCCAAGGCCGACGTGCTGACCGCGATTCCGGACGCATTGAGCTATGCCGAGGCCGCCGCCCTGCCGCTGGTGCTGACCACCGGCGCGCAGCTGATCGAACGCGGGGCCAAGGCGCAGCCCGGGCAGCGCATCCTGGTGACCGGCGCGCTGGGCGGTGTGGGCAGAACGGCCGTGCATGTGGCGAAGAGCCACGGCGTACATGTGATCGCCGGGGTGCGGGCTTCGCAGCGAGAAGAAGCCGCGAAGCTGGGCGCGGCGGAGGTGGTTGCCATTGACGTCCCGGAGGAACTAACGCACCTGCATGAGCTGGACACCGTGGCCGATACGGTCGGCGGCGTACCCGGCGAACACGCCAGAAAGACCCTGCGCGATGGCGGCTTGTTCGCAACCGTTGTCGGCGGTCCCAATCACCCGCCCGAGCGCGACATCCGCGTTGAGTTCCTGAGCACACTGCCGGACGCGTCGCGCTTGTCGCAACTGGCGCTGGACGTGGCGCAGGGGGCGCTCCACATCCCCATCGCGAAGGTCTTTCCCCTTGCGGAGATCCAGGCAGCTACCCGGCTGGCGGAAAGCGGCGGCGCGGGCGGCAAGGTGGTTGTGACGATCGACTGAAGAGCCAGTCCGGCGGGGACCTCGGTCCTCGCCGGCTCGTTCCTGCAGCTTTCACACAGCCCACCTATGACCCGGCTGACCCGGCCCCCGGCAAAGGCTTCGCGGCTTTTGTCGCCGTGATGGACAGCAATCCTGCGATGGCGAGAACCAGCCCCGGTACATCGTGGCTTTGGGCCTCGACTGCCGGCACGCAGCCATAAGACCGGAGCGTCGCGCTGGTGATCGGTCCGATGGAACAGACCCTTGTGCCGGGGAGTGCCTGTACGGCCTGCTCGCCAAGCAGGGCAAACAAGTTCTCAACGGTGGACGCACTTGTAAAAGTGATAGCGTCCACCGGCCTCGCGCCGGGTGCAAACACGGCCGCCAGTGTGGAACGCGATTCATCGGCCGGCACGGTCCGGTAGGCTTCCACTACATCCACCGTCGCGCCAGCCGCCCGCAGCGCCTCCGGCAGCAGTTCCCGCGCGACCGCCGCACGCGGCAGCAGCATACGCTGACCTTTGGCCCGTGGCGCGAGCTCACGCACGATGGATTCCGCGATGGACGGCGCCGGCTGGAGGTCAACCCGGAGCCCTGCCCCCAGCAAGGCATCGGCCGTAGCCGGGCCAAGAGCGACGGTAAACGGCTGACAGCTCCAGGGAGGCGGCTTACGGGCTGCCAGCAGCCGCGCGGTGTTGGCGCTCGTCACCAGCAGCACGTCGTAGCCGGCCAGCCGCGCCAGTGCGCTATCGAGCGCCGCATAGGATGCAGCGGGCTCAATGCGGATGGTCGGCACCTCCAGTACGTCGGCCCCGAGCGCCCGGAGCGCGGCTGCCAGGCCACTGCCGCCGTCGCGGGCCCGGGTCACCACGATCAGTCGCCCGAGTAGCGGCTCTTCCCTGCCCCGCGCACCCATCAGCGTTCCAGCAACGCCCCGGCACCCTGCCGCAGCAGCTCCTCGGCCAGCCGCTGGCCCAGCAGCAGCGGTTCATCATCCGTGCAATGCTCCAGGGCAATCCGCACCGTGGCTTCCCCGTCTCCCAAGGAAACAGAGCCGGTGATCGCCCAATGATCCGCATGCCGCCGGCAAAAAATGCCGATCGGCACCTGGCAGCCGCCCCCAAGCGCGCCCAGCGCGGCCCGCTCGGCGGTTACGGCGAACCGGGTGTTCGCGTCGTCCAGAAATCGCAGCGCGTCGATCACAGGGCGGTCGCCGGCGCGCGCTTCAATCGCCAAAGCCCCTTGCCCGGCCGCCGGGCACACCACCTCGGAGGGCAGGCGGTCGCGCAGCAGCTCGGTCCGTCCCAACCGGTCAAGCCCCGCGCAAGCCAGCACGCAAGCCTCTGCCTGCCCGTCGAGCATCTTGCGTAGACGCGTATCCACATTGCCGCGAAACTCAATGTACTCAAGGTCGCGCCGGTGTGCCCGCAGCTGCGACTGCCGCCGCAGGCTGCTGGTGCCCACGCGAGCCCCCGCTGGCAGCGCGGCAAAGCTCGGGTACGCGGCCGAGCAGAAGCCATCGCGCGGGTCGGCTCGCGGCGGAATGGCCGCCAGCGTGAACGCCGGGTGCAACTCCGTCGGCAGGTCCTTGAGGGAATGCACCGCCAGGTCGATGCGGTCCCCATCGAGCGCCTCCTCAATCTCCTTGGTGAACATGCCCTTGGTCGCGATCTTGTTAAAAGCCACCCCTTGCAGCCGGTCGCCGGTCGTTCGGATCACCTCGAGTTCGACCTTGTGACCCTCGGCCCGCAGTGCATCGGCGACATGGTGAGACTGCCACAGTGCCAGCTCCGACCCGCGCGATCCGATCCGGAGCCGCATCAACGCCGCCTCGCGACGCGAAGCAGCGTTTCCGCTGGGAAACTCTCAGACGAAAATGTTTCCAACGAGGCTGAGGGCGCCGGCTGGGCCGGTGGAGCCAACCCTTCGGCAAGCGGCAGCAACGGGGTGCCATGCTCCCGGTCGGGGAGCTGAAAGGCGTCGCGCAGAACCGATAACCGCTCCTCATCCCCATGCTGTGCTGCCGAGCGCAGGGCCTGCAATGGCGCATGGAGAAACTTGTTCGCTAGCCCGCGCGTCACGGCTTCCACGGCTTCGCGCTGCGACGGCGTCAGCCCTCCGAGCCGGGCCGCGGCCCGCCGCAGCTCAGCCTGTCGCATGGCTTCCACGCTGCCCTGCAGGGCCAGCAGCGCCGGCACGGCGTCGAGCGCCTGCGTGCGGCGGGTAAACTGCAACACCTCGTCCTCGACCACGCGCTCGGCCATCGCCGCTTCCCGCGAGCGATCGTCCAGGTGGGCCTCCGCCACGCTTTGCAGGTCGTCGATGTCATACAGAAACATGCCATCGACCCGGTTCATCTCCGGGTCCACGTCGCGCGGCACTGCGATATCGATGAGAAACATGGGCCGCCCGCGCCGCCTGGCAAGAAAGCGCTGCCCGTCCTCGCGGCGGAAGATAAACTCGTGCGAGCCGGTGGAGGTGATCAGGATGTCGGCCGCATCGGCTTTGTCAAGAAGCTGCTCCCACGGCAACACGAGGCCGCCGAAGCTTTGCGCGAGGCGCTGGGCGCGAGCCTGGGTGCGGTTCGACACCGTGATCGAACTTGCTCCGCGTGCCAGCAGGTGCCGGGCGGCCAGCTCGCCCATCTTTCCCGCGCCCACCAGCAGCACCCGCGTGCCGGAAAGCGAGCCGAAGATCTTCAGCGCAAGATCGACCGCCACGCTTGCGATGGAAACCGAGCTGGTCGCGATCCCCGTTTCATTGCGAACCCGCTTGGCCACGGCAAAGGTCTGCTGCAACAGCCGTTCCAGCTCCGGGCCGACCACGCCGGCCGTGCGCGCCGCAACAAAGGCTGCCTTGACCTGCCCAAGGATCTGCGGCTCACCCACAACCATGGAGTCGAGGCTGGCTGCCACGCGAAACAGGTGGCGCACGGCGTCGCCGTTCCGATGGAGGTATACGTGCGGGCGCAACTCCGCTTCGTCCACGCCCGACCGGCTTGTCAGGAAGCCGACGAGGTCCGGTGGTTCCCCCTGGTAGACCGCCAACAACTCGACCCGGTTGCAGGTGGAAAGGATCATCGCCTCGGCAATGCGCCCGCCGCCGGCGCACAGGCTCCCGAGAGCTTCCGGGAGCTCTTCCGCCGCGATCGCGACCTGCTCACGCAACTCCACGGGGGCGTTTCGGTGATTGAGCCCTGCCAGGAGGAACTTGCCATTCATGGGGCGGCGAACCTGTGCACGGAACTGAGGAGGTTGGCTGCCCACACGCTGAGCACCACCAAAAAGGCGATCGAGGACACATACAGCGACTGCCGACCGCGCAAGCCCTTGGACTGGCGAAGGAGCAGGATAAAGACATAGATGAGCCACATCGCAAAAGAAAGCAGAACCTTTGGATCCTGGAAGTAGGTCGCGCCCACCCGTTCCTGCGCGATCAAAGATCCGGCGAAAAGCCCCAGCGTCATGGCCAGAAAGCCCAGCACAAGGGTGGTTTCCGCGATGCGGTTCATGGTTTCAAGCGGCGGCAGCCAGGAAAAAAAACCGGGCGCGGCCTTGCGTTTCAAACGGCGCTCCTGCAACAAGTAAAGAAGGCTCGCGATCAGCGAAAAACCGAGCGCGGTATCGGCCGCGAGCAGCGCCGCCACATGGATGGCCACCCAGCCGCCCCGCACCAGCGGGGATGAAAACGCATAACGGTCGGGCCCGAGCGCCGATGGCAGCAGCAGCAGAAAGGCCATGGGCAGCGCAAACAGGCCGAAGGAGACCGTGCGGTAACGCGCCGCGATCAGCAGAAACGCCGCGGCGATCAGCAGGCCCAGGGCGGCCTGCACCTCGTGGAGACCGGTTGGTGCGAAGCGGTGCGTATGGCTGAAAGCCTCGGCAAAGGCCACGCATTGCAGGACGGCGGCTACCAGCACCAGCGCAGTGCAAGCGCCGCGAAAACGGACGCGGCTCCATAGCACCGCCGGCAGCGCGCAAAGACTCGCGACGGCGTAGATGGTTGTCGCCATGCGGATCAAAAGCAGTTCCATGGGTGCGCCAGTGCCAGTATACGGCGGCCGGAAGGCGACCATAGGGCCCACTGCCAAGGCGGACTCGATGAGGCCTGGGCGACCCTCTTCAGCCCCGAAAAGAAAATGATGCCGGGCGGCAACGAAAACAGCGACCACATTCATCTCTCACTGTGTCAGCATGATGCGGCCGCCGGGCGGTTCACGGTGTGCTGAAACAACCAGTCCCAGATCAACCCAGATCTAAGCACGCTTCAACAGCCACGGAGGCATACGGACATGACCGACTATCGCGTACAAGCAGGCGACAGCAAGGAAGACCAGATCACATCCCTGATGGAGAGCTATAGCTCCAAGCTCCCCAGTTCCTTTTTCCTTGGCGCTGCCTTTGCTTCCATTATCGGCTCGCTGATTCTCAAAACGCAGAGCAAGGATGAGAATGCCTTGTTTGTCGGCCAGTGGACAGCTCCATTTCTGCTGCTTGGCATATACAACAAGATGGTGAAGCAGCACGGTTCGGACGCGGAAACCCGCTCCTAGAAGCTATTCTCTCGGATGCGGACCAGTCAGGTTGATTGACCCGGGCTGGTCAGACGGGGCTGCCTTCTTCACGGGCGGGCCCCGTTGCTGTTGGCGGGCTGGCTCAGGTTCCCGGCCAGCAAGCTGTGCGGTATTCTGACCGTGCCGCCGTGATTGAAGCCCCTTCCCAGCCAGACAGTTCCCCGGCCGCTCCACAGCCTGCGCCGGGTGACGCCCAAACGCCGCTGATGCGGCAGTACGCAGCGGCCAAGGCGCAAAATCCGGACGCGCTGCTGTTTTTCCGCCTGGGCGACTTTTACGAGCTGTTTTTCGAGGATGCACGCACGGCCGCGCGCGAGCTTTCAATCACGCTGACCTCGCGCGACCGGGAGCGCGGTGTGCCCATGTGCGGCGTGCCCTTCCATGCGGCCGAAGGCCACATTGGCAAGCTGCTGCGGCGGGGCTTCCGCGTAGCCCTTTGCGAGCAGATGGAGGACCCCCGGCAGGCAAAAAAGATCGTGCGCCGCGAGGTCACGCGCGTTCTGACGCCCGGCACGGTCGCCGACGGCGCGCTTGGGGCAGAAGAAAACAATTATCTCGCGGCTGTGCATGCCGCGGGTGCCGGTACCGCGCAAGCTGCCGCAATCGCGCTGCTGGACCTGTCGACTGGCGAGTTTCGCGCCTCGGAGTGGACCGGGGCAGAGGCCTTGGCGGAGTGCGCCGACCAGCTCGCGACCGCGGGTATCAGCGAGGTGCTGCTCGCAGGGGCGAACCCCCTGCTGGTCGCGGACGAAAGCCTCCATCGCGCACTCGAGGGCATTCGCACCAAGACCACGCTTGACGACTGGGTGTTCACCCCGGGCTATGCCTTGCCCTTGCTGGAACGGCAGTTGGGCGCGCGCTCGCTCGAAGGCTTCGGCCTTGAGCGCCACGCCCCGGCCGGCATTGCCGCAGGCGCTGTGCTCCACTACGCGCAAACAACCCAACGCAATGCGCTCCAGCATGTCCGAAGCCTGCGATTTTTCCAGCGCTCAGACAGCCTGCAGTTGGACGCGGTGTCGGTCCGCAATCTCGAACTGCTGGAGCCTTTGTTTCGCGGCACCGGGCCTGAAAGCACGCTGGCGAGTGCGCTTGACTGCTGCCAAACACCGATGGGCAAGCGCCTGCTGCGCGCGACGCTTCTCCGCCCGCTGGCCGATGCTTCCGCCATCCAGGCGCGCTACCGTACAGTCGGCGAGCTGAAGCGAAAACTGATCGACCGCGCCGAGCTGCGGCGGGCGCTCGGCAGCGTGCTGGACCTGGAACGCGTATTATCCCGCGTTGCGCTTGAGAACGCCGGTCCTCGCGACCTGCTTACCCTTGCGAGCTCGCTCCGGGCCCTGCCCGCTGTGTGCGCCGCGCTCGACCGCCTCGAAGCCCCGCTCTCTCTTTTGCTGCGCAGCCGCATGGATACCCTTGCCTCGCTGGAAGAAACGGTCAGCAAGGCCATCGTTGCCGAGCCGCCGGCAACGATCGCTGAAGGCGGCTACATCGCTGCCGGCATGGACCCGGAGCTCGACCGCCTGCGCGACATTAGCGGCAACGGTCGGGCCGCCATCGTTGCCGTTGAGGAGCGCGAGCGGGCGCGCACCGGCATCGCTTCCCTCAAGGTGCGTTTTACCTCTGTTTTCGGCTACTACCTCGAGGTGACCCGCGCCAACCTGCGCCATGTGCCTGCCGACTACGAACGCAAGCAAACGCTGGTCAACGCCGAGCGCTTTACCACCCCCGAGCTCAAGGAGCTTGAACACAGCATCCTGACCGCGCAGGAGCGATCTGTGGAGATCGAGCGCGAGCTCTTCTCCCGGCTTCGAACTTCGGTTCTCGAATGCGCGGCCCGCATTCGCTCGACCAGCACGGTGCTGGCGGAGATCGACTTGCTGGCAAACTTCGCCCATCTGGCCGCCGAACGCGACTATTGCGAGCCTGAGCTGCTCGCCGGCGACGAGTGCCTGCTGGAAGCCGCCGCTGCCCGCCACCCCGTCATCGAGCACCTGATGGAGCGCGCGGGCATCGACCGCTTCACCCCGAACGACCTGTATCTGGACGGCAAAACAGCCGATTTGCTGCTGATCACCGGCCCCAACATGGGTGGCAAAAGCACGTACCTGCGCCAGGCCGCGCTGCTGGTCATCCTGGCCCAGATGGGATCGTTTGTGCCCGCGCGATCCATGCGTTACTCGCTCGCCGACCGCGTCTACACCCGCATTGGGGCGAACGACAACGTTGCCCGGGGCCGCTCCACCTTTATGGTCGAGATGACGGAAACCGCAACCATTCTGAACACGGCGACCTCTCGCTCGCTCCTGTTGCTGGACGAAATGGGCCGCGGCACCGCGACCTTTGACGGCCTGGCGCTGGCCTGGGCCACGCTTGAACACATCCACAACAACATCGGCGCGCGCACCCTGTTCGCCACGCACTACCACGAGCTGACACTGCTGGCCGACGGGCTGCCACGATTGCGCAACGCACGCGTTTCCGTCAAGGAAACCCCCAATGGCATCGTCTTTCTCCATACCGTCGAGCCCGGCGCGGCCAACAAAAGCTACGGTATCGACGTGGCCCGGCTGGCCGGCGTGCCCGGCCCCGTGCTGGCCCGCGCTCGCGAAGTGCTGCGCGCCCATGAACGGGCTGAGCAGCGAGCCCAGGCCCATGAGCTTGCACCGGAGTCTGCCCTGTCTTCCGAACCCATGCAGCTCACCCTGTTCACACCGCTTTCGCAGCGCATCGTCGACCGGCTCGACGCAACCGACCTGAATGCGCTGACGCCGCTCGATGCCTTGAACCTGCTGCAGGCATTGCAGGCCGAGTTGCGTGCCGCGTCGGAGCTGCCATGACCGCCCATCACCTGCGGCACCAGGTCGGGCAGCTGTTTATCGTGGGTCTCGGCGGCCCCGCGCTCGATGCCGCCGAGCGCGGCTGGTTGCGCGTTCTTCGGCCCGGTGGGCTCATCCTGTTCCGCCGCAACATTGAAGAGCCCGGGCAAACCACCGCTCTTCTGCGCGAAGCCACGGCGGCTGTCTCGGGCGACGGCGAGCACACCCCGGTCATCCGCGCCGTCGACCTTGAAGGCGGCCTGGTCGACCGGCTTCGCGACGTGCTCGCGCCCAGCCCCGCGGCCGCAGCGGTCGCCGCGACCGGCAGCAAGCACTTGGCCGAGCGCCATGGCGAGCTGATCGGCCGCGCCGCACGGCTGCTGGGCTTTAACACCACCTTTGCCCCGGTGCTTGACCTGGCCCTGCCGCAGTCCGCGCCGGTGATGCGAACCCGTGTTTACGGCCCGACCGCGGACGCCGTGATCGACTATGCCAGGCCCTTTCTGCAGGGCTTGCGCACCGAGCGGGTGCTCGCCTGCGGAAAACACTTCCCCGGTCTCGGCGGCGGCAACCTCGACTCCCACGCCGCGACCCCACGCATCGTGCGCACCTGGAACGAGCTGTGGGACCACGACATGAAGCCGTATCGCGAACTGGGGACGCGCCTGCCGCTGATTATGGTGGCCCATGCAGCGTATCCAAGAGTGGGTAGGGATGGGGAACGCCCCGCCTCCGTGTCGCGCTTCTGGATTACCGATACCCTGCGCCGCCGGCTCGAGTACAACGGCCTGATCGTATCCGACGACATGGAGATGGGCGGTCTGCTAACGAAGATGAGCATTGAGGAGGCCGCCGTTCAGGCCATCGCCGCCGGCTCCGACCTCCTTGAAGTCTGCAAGGACCCGGCGCTGATTTTTCGCGCCTACGAGGCCGTACTGGCTGAAGCCGAGCGCTCCCAGGTGTTTCGGCTGCGGATTCGGCGCACCTGCGAGCGTGTGCGGCTTTCGAAGTCGGGCCTGCTGAGCCCGCACCCGCCACAAAATAGCACCGTGGCCCAGTTGGCCCGTATCCGCTCCGACCTTCACCTGTTCACGGTGGAGATTGAAGCCCAACAGCGCGTTGCCGCCGCTGCCGGCCACGCTCCATGACCGCCCTCCGTCCCTTGACCGTGGCCGGCATGATGAGCGGCACCTCCGCCGACGGGGTTGACATCGCCCTGGTCCGGATCACTCCCGATGCGAACGGAGCGGTTATCTTGAAGCTGTTGGCCCACCGTGGTTTTGCCTTTGAGCCTGCGTTGGGCCGGGCCGTGCTGGCCGCGCAGGATGCCCGCGAGATCAGCGTGGCCGATTTGGCGCGCCTGCACTGGCGGCTGGGCCTGGCCTATGCCGACGTTTACCGGCGCATGCTCGCCGAAGAAACCGTGAAGGTCGACCTGGTCGGCTGCCATGGGCAAACCATCTACCACCAGGGCGCGCCCGGGGAGCCGTTTGCGGGCGAGCGCTTTCGCTGCACCTGGCAGATCGGCGAGATGGCCCCTCTGGCCGCGGCAGCGGGCGTCCCCGTCGTCTCGAACTTTCGACCGGCCGACATGGTGGCCGGCGGCCAGGGCGCGCCGCTTGTGCCCCTGCTGGATATCGCGCTGTACCGCCACCCGGTGCGCACACGCGTGCTGCAGAACATCGGTGGCATCGGCAATCTCACGGTGGTGCCGCCGGCCGGCAGCGATGCCCCAGTGCTCGCGTTCGACACCGGCCCGGGTAACATGGTGATCGACACCCTGACACGCAGGCTCTTCCACCAGCCTTTCGACGAGGGCGGCGCGATCGCCGCATCCGGCCGCCGGATCGATCCGCTCGTGCTTGCCATGCAGGATCATCCGTTTTTTGCGCTTGCGCCCCCGCGCTCTGCCGGCCGCGAACAGTTCGGCGACAGCTTTGCGCTTGATCTTTTGAAGCGCTGTGAGAAATACACCGAAGACCCCGCGGACACCGTTGCCACCGCGACCGCGATCACTGGGAGCTCCGTCGCGCTTGCGCTGCGGCGCTTTGTGCTCCCGCTTCATCGCGCGACCGAGATGGACCTGATTGTGTCCGGGGGCGGCGCGAAGAACGGGACGCTGCTGCGCTCGATCGCGGACGAGCTCGCGCACGACCATGTTCGCGTTTTGACCTCCGACGACCCTTCCCTGCCTACGCCCCTGCCGGTCGAAGCCAAGGAAGCTGCCGCTTTTGCGCTGCTCGCCTACATGAGCCACCACCGCCGCCCCGCCAACGTTCCGTCAGCGACCGGCGCGCGCGCGGCGGTCGTGCTGGGGCAGGTGACCTGTGCGTAAGGCCCTGCTGCTTTCGCTCATGCTGCTGCTCGCCGGCTGCGGCCCGGCGAAAGCTCCTGCGAACCAGGTCACGGTGCTCATTGAATCGAGCCCCGCCAACCTCGACCCGCGCGTCGGCACGGATGCCCAGTCCGAGCGCATCGACGCGCTTTTGTTCGACGCGCTGGTTCGCCGCGATGCTCACTTTGAGATCGCGCCCGAGCTCGCCACCAGTTGGAACCAGCCTGACCCATTGAGCTACGTCTTCCATCTGCGCCCCGGCATTCGCTTCGCCGACGGACGCGCGCTCACTTCGCGCGACGTCAAGTGGTCGCTCGACACCATCCTCGACGGCTCGGTCCCGACGGTCAAAGCTGCGGCCTACCGCAGCTGGAAGGCCGTGGAAGCACCGGACCCGCTCACGGTCGTCGTTCATCTCAAAACACCCGATACGGCCCTGCTGCTCAACGTCTGCGACGCCGCATTCGGCGTGGTTCCGTACGGCAGCGGGCGCGAGTTCCGCACCCACCCGGTCGGCAGCGGGCCATTTGTGTTTGTCAGCGAAGAACAGGACAAGGACGTCGTGATCCGCCGTAACCCGGCCTACTGGGGTGGCCCGCCGGCCGTTGACACCGTTCGCTTCGCAGTTGTACCCGATGCGATTACCCGCGCGCTGGAGCTGCAAAAGGGCTCCGCGGACTTCGAGGTAAATGCGCTGCCCACCGACGTGCTGCCGACGCTCGCGCGCGATCGGAAGCTGCGCATCGAGACCGCGCCCGGCACCAGCATGCTTTACATCGTCATGAACAACCGCGACCGCTTTCTGCGCGACCCGCGCGTGCGCACCGCGATCACCGAGGCCACCAACCGGCCGTTGATTATTCGCACACTCCTTGACGGACGAGCTCGCGCAGCCAACAGCGTGCTGCCGCCTGAACACTGGGCTTTTGCGCCCGAAATGGAGCAGCACCCGTTCGACCCCGGCCATGCCAATGCCCTGCTGGATGCCGCCGGCTACCGGCGCGGAGCGGACGGGGTGCGCTTCCATCTCGTGCTGAAGAGCTCGACAGACGAGACCCGCCGGCTTGTCTGCGCCGTGATGCAGGCGCAGCTCGCGCGCATCGGCATTGCGCTTGATATTCGCTCCTACGAGTTCGCGACCTTTTACGCCGACATGACCAAGGGCGCATTCGCCATGGCGTTGTCCAACTGGATCGGCGGCAATGAGGCGCCTGACATCCTTGCGTATGCCTACTCGTCTACGCGGTGGCCCCCGCATGGCGCCAATCGCGGCTACTACAGCAACCCGCGCGTGGACGCACTGCTACAGGATGCATCGACCAACCCCGACCGGGCAGCGCAGATCCGCGACTATGTCGCCGTGCAGCAGCAGCTCGCGCACGACCTGCCCACGCTTGATCTTTGGTACCTGGATACGGTCGCGGTCGTAAACAGGCGCCTGGGGCCCATCACGCTGTCGCCCTCGGGCAATTACGACTTTCTGCGTACCGTGTGCTTGGCAGCGGGCTCTTAACCGCTCAGGGCTGGTGCTTCAAAGATCTGGTATTCCTTCCTCTCGCGGCGCAGCTCCATGCCGTCCAGCGCGGCAATCTGGTCGCCGCACTTGGGCCACAGCAGGATCACGATCACGTGGCGCGGCTGCCGCTGCCGCGCCGCGTCCAGGTTTGCAAGCACGCGCGCCATGGTCTCCCGGCCAAACGGGTTGAACAGGTACAAAATTAGGTTTCCTTCAGGAAACGCGAAATCCTTCGCGTTCGCATGCACCGACTCCATCTGCCTGCGGCGTTGCCTTAGCCGGGGGCCAAAATTGCGGAGATTCGCACAACTCTGCCGGTATAGCAGCCCAGACAACTCGACGCCGATGATTCGCTTGAATGGCAGTTCGGCCGCGACAAACAGGGACCGGCCCTTGCCGCAGCCAAGGTCCACGTAGGTGAAACCGGTCACATCGCGCACCGGCATTTCGCGCAACGCCTGACGTATGTGCCGCGGACGCGCCGGCATGTAGTACTCGCTGTCCCCGGCTGCTTCAGCCGCGATGCCGGCCGCGGGCAGCAGAACATCCCCCGAGGTACGGACGCCGCGCGTGCGGTCAAACCACTGATCCTCAAAGAACTCGCCGACCAGCCTGACGATGCGCCGCGCGTGATCTTTCGCGTTCAAACCGCCTCCCGTTTGCCGTGTGCCCGAACCTATTTTCGGGCGCGGAGGCGCCGCCCGCCCGTCCGGCCCAGGACCCTAGCGCTCGCCCCATTTGAGTTTGGTTCGCAGTACGTCGTAGAAGGAGCCGGAGCCGACCCGCAGCAGCTTGACCTTGTGCTCCGAGCGCCGGCAGCGCAACTCGTCGCCTTTGCGCAGCGACTCTGATTCCTGACCGTCCACCGTCAGAAAGGTGGCTTCCGCCTCGTCGATCACGCGGAGACTCAAGCGCGCTTCGCCTCGCACCACCAGGGGCCGCATGGTGAGCAGGTGCGGGGCCACCGGCGTGATGATGTGCGCGTCCACCCCAGGGTCCAGCACGGGCCCGTTGGCTGAAAGCGAGTACGCGGTGGAACCCGTCGGAGTTGCGATGATCACGCCGTCCGCGCGATACTCCGCCGCCAGGTGCCCGTCCACCGTCACGCTGAACTGCCCCATGCGCGCGATCGTGCCCTTCGAGATCACGGCATCGTTGAGCGCCTCGTGCGCGCACACCATCGATCCATCGCGCCACAGTTCCGCATGGAGCATGGAGCGCACATCCAGCGCGCCGCAATCCACACACCACGCCTCGAGTCGCGTGTACAGGTCGCCCAGCCGCACCTCGGTCAGAAAGCCGAGCGAGCCCAGATTGACGCTCATGATCGGCGTTCCCAGCTGTGCAAACACCCGCGAGGCCGCCAGCAGCGTCCCATCGCCGCCCAGCACGATCACAAGCGCCGGGTCGTGCTCCCGCATCTGCTCGCGCGGCACCACGGGCGCAGCCGCGGTGTAGGTCCCGCTGATCGCGTCCAGCACAGGCTCGTATCCACGGCCACGCAGCCAAGGGATCAGCTCTTCAAGAATCGCCGCCAGTTCCGGCTTGTTCGGTTTGGAAACAATGGCGATCGAGCGCATAGGAGCAGTGTAATGGAGCCAGCCCGCGCTCACCCCGGGCGCTTACTCCGGCAGGGCAGCAGCGGGCCACACGGCATGGAGTAAAAACTCGCGGTTGCCCTCGGTGCCCGTGATGGGTGACTCGACCAACTCCGTCGCATGCGCGCCGTGCGCAACCGCACAAGCCCGCACCCGCTCCTGCGCCAGCGCCCAGGCCGCGGGCTCGCGCACAATGCCGCCCTTGCCCACCCACTCGCGCCCGGCCTCGAACTGCGGTTTCACCAGCACCACCGCTTCGCACAATGCGGGCGCGGCGGCCAGAACGGCCGGCACAACCAGCGTCGCCGAGATGAAGGAAACGTCCATAGAGAAAAACGTAAGCTGCCGGCCGGGGGTGGCGCTTTGCAGTGCGAACGGCTCCAGCAGGCGCGCGTTGGTGCGCTCCATCAGGGTCACGCGGTCATCCGCGCGCAGGACCTGCGCGATCTGCCCCCAACCTGTATCGACCGCCAGCACACTCCGTGCACCAGCCTGCAGCATGCAATCGGTGAACCCGCCGGTCGACGCGCCGATGTCCACGCAGTCACGCCCGTTCAGGTCAATGTCCCAGTGCGCCAGCGCCCGTTCGAGCTTCAACCCGCCGCGGCTTACATAGCGCAGGTCGTCGCCCAGGACTCGCAAAGCTGCGTCACCGGCAACAGCTAGTCCCGGTTTGGTCTGCTTTTGCTCGTCCACCAACACGCGACCAGCCAGTAGCATCGCCTGCGCGCGCTCTCGTGTGACACACAGGCCGCGCTCGACCAGCAGCTTGTCGAGCCGAGTTTTGCCGCTCAACGCGCTACTGACAGTACGAGCCCGAAGCCGGCTGGTACGATAACCCCGGCGCGCCCGAGCCCGGCGAGTTGCTCATGTTGACCAGCGTGGCTGCCGACACTGCGCTGCCCGCCAGATTGGTCTGGCCGGCGTACTGGTAGTTCGTGTGCACGTCCACGCCGCAGCCCTGGATCGCCAGCTGCGCCGAGATGGTATCGGTGTCGGTCCGCAGAATGGTCAGCAGCTGACTGTCGGGCGCGACCACGTACACCTTGCCGGTGGGGTTGTTATATGTTGAAGCGATGGCGCGCGGGTGGCCCGGCACCGCGATCGTGTTCTGGAGGTTGAAGCTGGTCGCGTTCACGATTGCAATCGCGCCGGTCGCCGCCGGGCTGGCCGGGTCGCCCTCGAGCGCGACATACACGCGGCTGCCGTCGCCAAGGATCGACAATGCCGCCGGAAATGCCCCGACACTGACCGTCTTAAGCACCGTGCCGAAGCCGGGCCCGTCGTTGCCGAACGAGTCCAGCGGCACGCTGAGAAAACTCACCGTGCCCGAATCGTAGTTGGCCGTCACGAGCAGCGAACGCGCGGGAAAGTACGCGGCGTACACCGGGCCCGCGCCGACCGGGATCGTCCCTGTACCGTTAAATGCCGTGTCGATCGAGTCGGCCTGCGCATTGATCACCGTGATGGTGCCGGAGCCGCGGTTCAGAATAAAAGTGCGCAGCCCGTCCGGAGTGGTCAGCCCAAACACGGGGCAGTTGCCCACCGGCAGACGGCTTGAAACGGCATTGGTGGAGGTGTCGATGCCGTCGGCCTCGCCGTTGCCGATCGACGGGTTCGGCGTCGCGCACTGCCCATAGGTGACGTTGCTGCCGGTCGCGCCCTGGCTGATCGCGTATACCCTTTGGGACGAGGGTGAAGCAGCCAGCGCCACCGGCGAGGGAGCCACGGCAATCTCCTGCAACAGCGTGGGCGGAGAGCCTGCCCGCAGGGCGCCTACGCTCGCCGGCGTGCGATTCCGATTCACTACGTAAACAGAGGAGTTCTGAACCACGATGTTGCTTTGAATGGGTGTGCCGCCGCCCGTACCCGCATTGGAAAACAGCGTGGACGTGGTGATGTTGTTCGACTGCAAGGTAGAACTGAGCGGGATGCCGCTGATGGTGCCGTCGCAGTTGAGGCTATATACCTCGCCGCCGGAAGGCCCGATCGCGGAGGTAAGCGGCCCATAGCCGGCGCTGGCCTGCGCCGAGATACTGTCGCCTGAAAAATCAACCACCGTCGCCACCGAAGGCTGCGCATACAAGATGCCGGTTGAGGCTCCGGCAGCGGGCGGAAGGGCGGAAGGGCAAGGTGTGCCGGCCGACGCAGGGGCGCGCTCAACCGGCTGCGCCAGCACCAGGGCATAGCTTGCCGGGACACCCGCGGGGCCTGTAGGCGAAATGGGATTGATAACGGGACGATACCGGTTGGCGCAGCCGATGGACGCCGAGGCCACTGCCAGCAAAAGGCCGGCAGCCAACCCGAGGCGCGCTGGCCCACTGATGCTTTGCACTCGTTTGTACCCTCACGACAGACTGAAGACACCCGCAAGGGCTGCCCTCGAACAACAGCTTTTCACCGCTGGTCGATTGTAAATCACGGGTATGAGACCGGCTCACCCCTGCTTGCGTCCCTTATCGCAAAATGCCGAGCCGCCAGGCCGTGTAGCTGGCCACCTCATGCGACAAACGGCTGAGCCGCGTTCGCCACGGCGGCGACACAGCTTCCTGCCGCGGCGACGTGTACACCGTCAACCCGGCGCGTTGGCACAGCGCATGGATGCGAAACAGGTGGGTGCCGTCACTGACCGCAAGAATGCTGCGCAGGCCATTGGCGCGGGCGATCTCCGCCAACTGCACGGCGGACTCGCGAGTATCGCGGCTGTGGGTTTCGGCGATCACGGCACGCTCGGGTACACCGTGCGCCAAAAGGAACTCTGCCCCGACCGCACCCTCGGAATGCTGCTCGCCGTTTACGGCACCGCCAAGCGTGATCACCAGCGGAGCCAATCGCTCCTGGTAAAGCTGCAGGCCGCGCATCAGGCGGGCTCGCAGCACCGGCGAAGGGCGACCGTCGTATTCCGCGGCACCAAAGATCGCGATCGCGTCGGCAGGCTGAGCCTCATCGTGCGTGGCATACCAGCGAATCGCCAAACACACATAGCCGATCCAGGCCAGACCCGCCAGGCCGGCCACCCCAAGCGCCAGCGGCACCCAGCGTGGTCCCGTGGCAGCTGCGGGTTGAGAGTTTTGCCTCACGCCCTGCCTAGCGCCCCAGCGCCAGTGCGATGTGATAGGTCGGGATCGCGCCCTCGCGGAGAATCTGCCATTGCCCGTCGCCCTGCGACAGGTCCACAATGGTGGTCGGCAACGCGCGGCCGGTCGGGCCGCCGTCCACGATCAGGGGAATGCGGTCGCCGATCTGGTCCCGCACACAGTGGGCGTAGGTGCACTCCGGCGCATTGCGCATGTTCGCGCTGGTCGCGGTGATCGGCAGCCCGAATGCTTCCACGATCGCACGGGGAATTACAGCGTCCGGCACTCGCAGCGCCACGTTGCCCGTGTTCGCGGTCGAGCGCAACGGCAGCCGCGAGCTCGCTTTCACAATCACCGTCAACGGCCCGGGCCAGAATTTCTCAGCCAGCGTGTCGAAGTTCACGCCGATATCGCGTGCCAGTGCGTATGCCTGGTTGACGTTCGCAATCAGCAGCGACAAGGGCTTGTGCTTCATGCGGCTCTTGATCTCGTAAATGCTTTCGACGGCCTTCAGGTTTACGGGGTCCACCGCCAGCCCGTAAAACGTGTCGGTCGGCAAGCCTACCACCTGCCCACCCTCCAGGCACCGCACTACGTACCGCACGCGATCCGCTTCCGGCTCATCCGGATGCATGCGCAAGATCTCTGCCGACACAAGGGCTCCGCGTATTGAAAAGTGCGCGACGGGCAGGAGGTGCGCGAAGCAAATACAATCGCTTGGGAATGCACCCCGCGCTCCAGGCACGTACTCGCATTGTACAGAGTTCAACCAATCGGTGGGTCAAAGCCTTGCGCGCCGCACTCGCGCGCCCACCCTCGCTCTCGCCCGCAATCGACGGGCCTTCCCGCGCCGAACCCATCGCGCTGGAAGGCTTTCACCTCCTCGTTGAAGCTCTGCGATCCGGCCTGGTGCCTTCGGCGATCTTTCTGCGCGACGGTGACGAAGATGCGACCCTGCGAACCCTTGACGCCGCCTTGAGACCCTTGCGGGCCAAGGTGCCCGAGGCTACGGAATGGCTCCTGCTGCCCCCTGCCCTGTTCGGCAGCCTGATGCGGACCGAAGCGCCGCAACCGATCGCCGCGCTGCTGCCGCAGCCGGCGCATACTGCCGAGCACATGCTGGCCGCACAGCCCGCGCTTGTGCTCGTGCTTTGCGGGCTGCAGGACCCCGGCAATCTCGGCACACTGCTGCGCTCCGCCGAGGCATTCGACGCGACCGGCGTGCTGCTGCTCGGGGGCACCGCCACGCCCTGGAACGGCAAAAGCCTGCGGGCTTCCGCGGGTTCTGCACTGCGACTCCCTTTGCTGGGTGTGCGCGATGCCGGAGAAGCCTCAAACCTGCTGCGCGCGCATGGCGTTCGTTCCTACGCCGCCGTGCCGTCCGGCGGTGAGCTACCCTCGCAGGCGCCGCTTCGGCAACCGTCTGCGTTGTGGCTGGGCAACGAGGGTACGGGCCTCAGCGCGGACCAGCTCGCCGCCTGCGACGCGCGGCTGACCCTGCCCATGCCGGGCGCAACCGAGTCGCTCAACGCCGCGGTTGCCGGCAGCCTGCTGTTGTACGAAGCCTCTCGCCTGCGCGCCCATGTGCCCCGGGCATCTGAGCCCGCATGAGCCTTTTTGGCGGCACGCCCGAACCTGCGCCCCGTTCCGTTCAGCAAGCACCACTGGCCGAGCGCATGCGTCCGCGCTCGCTTGGCGAGTTCGTCGGGCAATCGCACCTGCTCGCCCCTGGGCGACCGTTGCGCCTCCAAATCGAGCGCGACGACTCCGCTTCCATGATTTTCTGGGGGCCGCCCGGCGTCGGCAAAACCACCCTGGCCAAGATCATCGCGCGTACCACCACCGCTTCGTTCACTGAGTTTTCCGCCGTTCTGTCCGGCATCAAGGAAATCAAGACGGTGATGGCCGAAGCGGAAAAAGCCGCGACTTTGGGTACCCGCACGCTGTTGTTTGTTGACGAGATTCACCGCTTCAACAAGGCGCAGCAGGACGCCTTTCTGCCGTATGTCGAGCGCGGGGCGATCCGCCTAATCGGTGCTACTACCGAGAACCCTTCTTTCGAGATCAACGCCGCCCTGCTTTCGCGCTGCCGCGTTTACACGCTCCAGGCACTGACCGAAGACGAGATCGTCGCGCTGCTCGAGCGTGCGCTCGCCGACCGCGAACGCGGCCTGGGTACGCTCGGTATCACCGCGAGGCCTGAAGCCCTGGCTCGTATCGCCAACTACACCGGCGGGGACGCGCGCAATGCTTTGAACGCGCTCCAAACCGCCGCGGAGCTTGCCTCGAACACCACAGGGGAGCTCACGGCCGAGCTGGTTTCGCAGGCCCTGCAAAAACGCACCCTGCTGTACGACAAGGGCGGCGAAGAGCACTACAACCTCATTTCCGCCCTGCACAAATCCGTGCGCAACTCCGATGCCGATGCCGCCCTGTACTGGCTGGGCCGCATGCTCGCCGCCGGTGAGGACGGGGGCTACATTGCGCGCCGCGTGGTCCGCATGGCGGTCGAAGACATCGGCCTGGCTGCGCCGGAAGCACTGAACCTGTGCCTGTCCGCGCGCGACGCCATGGACTTTCTGGGCGCGCCGGAAGGCGAGCTCGCGCTGGCACAGGCCGTTGTGTACCTTGCGCTCGCGCCTAAATCGAACGCCGTCTACACAGCGTTCAAGCAGGTGCAGGAAGACGTGGAAACCACCCGCGCCGAGCCTGTGCCGCTGCACCTGCGGAACGCCCCTACCAGGCTGATGCGTGAGCTCGACTACGGCAAAGGCTACCGGTACGCGCATGACGAGCCGGACCGCGTGGCTGCCATGCAGTGTCTGCCTGACAATCTGCGCGATCGCCGCTACTATCAGCCCACGCAGGAAGGGCGTGAAAAGCTGCTCCGGCAGAGGATGGACGAGCTGCAAAGGCTGAAGAGCTAAAACCGCCTCTACGGCTCGCGCCCACTTCGTGGGGGGGGGCCTTGAACGAGTACACGTCCCGAAGGGACCGCCTCCCGCGCAGGGGGTCTTAGTTCTTCAATCCATCCAGGGCCGCGAATACGATCCCCGTGGTCAGCACCTCGGGCAGCAGCCTCGGCGGCGCCTGCGGTGCCGCCGGGTACAAGGCATACGTCGGGATCCCGCTCCGCCCCAGCTCCGCCAGTGCCTCACCAATGGAGGCGTCATGCCGTGTCCAATCCGCCTTCAACAACACCACGCCGCTTTCCCGCAGGCGCTTCTGCACATCCGCGCGATCTAGGACCACGCGCTCATTCACCTGGCAGCTCAGGCACCATCCCGCTGTAAAGTCGACAAACACCGGCTTGCCCTGCGACTGGCTCTCCGCCACGGCTGCTGGGGAAAACACCTTCCAATCATTGCTGCCCACCCGGGCTGCGGCCTGTCCCAGCGGAGCCCCAAATACCCGCACCGCATACACCGGCAACGCCACGGCAAGCAACACGACCACAGAGGCTGTCACTGTTGCGCCGCGCCTTGCAGGGTACCGCCCCAGAACCGCCCCGGCAATGGCCAGCAGCAAAAAGCCGGCCAGCAGCCCCAGCAATGCATTGACACCGGCAGCCTGCGTCAGGAGCCATACCAGCCAGATCACCGTCGCAAAGATCGGGATTGAAACCGCCTGCTTCACAATCTCCATCCAGGCACCCGGCCTCGGCAGCACCCGCGTCCAGCCGGGATTGTAAGCCAGCAGCAGGTAGGGTGCGGCCAGGCCCAGCCCCAGCGCCGTAAACACCGCGAAGCTGACAGCCGCAGAATGGGCCAGCGCGTAGCCGATGGCCGCGCCCATCAGGGGTGCCGTGCACGGAGTGGCGACCACCATCGCCAGCACCCCGGTAAAAAAAGCCCCCACATAGCCGTGCTTTTGGGCCAAAGCTCCGCCGGCACTTGTGAACCGCAAACCAATTTCAAACTGCCCGGCCAGGGACAAGGACAAAAAGAACAGAAACAGTGCCATGACGGCCAAAAACACCGGCGATTGAAACTGAAAGCCCCAGCCGAGATCGTGCCCGACGCCGCGCAACAGCAGAAGCACCGCGACCACGACCCAGAAGGACAAAACAATGCCCAGCGTATACACCCAGGCATGCCCGCGCATGCGCCCCCGCTTCTCGCCGGAGGACTGCAGCAGCGACAGCCCTTTGATAAAGAGCACGGGAAACACGCACGGCATCAGGTTCAGGATCGCTCCACCGGCAAAAGCCAGCAGCAGCACGGTTGCGAGATCGGCCAGGCGTACTGCCGGTACAACCGGTGGAATGGGCCCAGGCGCAGCCGCGATCGTGTACGTTACGCCACCAGGTAGTTCGACGACCCCGTTCAGCGTTGCGAGCCTGCTCGTCGCGGTTTCATCCCGCACCAACTGCAAGCGCACACCGCGGTCGAGCGCGGCGGCTGTTTGCCGGGCCGGGTCGGAGATTACACCTCCGTCCAGCGGGAAGAAGACAGCGGAGCTCGCGCGCTGGCCCGTCAAGACAGCAAGCGTGATCGCTTTGCTGTCAGCGGCGAAGCGCGCCGAAGCACCGCTGGGCAGCGGCTTTGGTAGCGAAGCCAGGCCCCGGTTCACCATGGCTTTCTGCCCCGCATCCTCGTTGGGGACAGCGCCGGCTGGAGCCACAGGCCGCGTGACTGCAACGGTCGCCTTGCCCGGCAGGCACACCTCGCGGCACACGAGCCAGTCCACATCCGCCCGCAGCATAGCGGGTCCCAAGGCAGCGTCGGCGGCCACGTGCAGCGGCACGGGAAAAGTGACCTCGCTTTCATAGCCGAAATCCATCAGCGGGCCCAGCGGCAGCCGCGTGGGGGCCGGGTACTCGAACGGCTCCGCGGTGATGCCGGCAGGCAAGGTCCAGCGCACCCGAGGCGGCTCGCCGGAGTCGCCCGCATTGACCCAGTAGATGTGCCAGCCTCTTTCCAGCTTGAACCCGAGCCCAGCCGTCAGCGCGGCTCCGCGTGGCAGCTGTTGCGCAGGCAGAAGCAGCTCCAGCGAAAGGTGTTGCGCGTCGACATGCGGAGCCTGCGCCCGACCGGGAGCGGACGAGAACAAGGTGCTGACAAGAAGCAGCAGAAAGGCAAGAGCTTTGAACAGCCTGCCCGTTGGGAAACTTCCGGCTTGCATCAATTGTCCGCCCATCGGGTGGTTGCACTGTGCGACACGCCGCCCGCGTCCCGCGCGGTCACGATCAGGGTGTGATCCATGCCGGGAAGGCTGCCGCCCACGCCCGGAAAGGTGCGCGTGTAGCTTTCCGTGCCACCGCTCAACTCCACCTCGTCCAGCAGCATGCCGTCAAGCTCAACGACCACGGTTGCGATCTGCTCCTTTTCGTTCGCCGTCACCGTCACCGTGATGTCGGTTCCGACAAATGCCCGCGTGTGAGTCGCCGCAAAGGTCAACGCGCTGCTCCAGCATGCTCCTGCATCAGGCAGCGATCCATCACGGTCAGCACGCCGGCATGCTGGGCCCAGCCGGCGGCCTCTTCGTGGCAAACACCTACCTGCAGCCAGATTGCCGGAATCTTCAGGCGCATCACGTCTTTCACAATCTCCGGCACATAGGTCGGCTTGCGAAAGACGTCGACCAGGTCGATCGACACCCCTTCCGCCGCCAATGCTTCGTGCGCCGCGTCCAGCGTCGGGTAACTTTTCACCCCCAGCACGGTCTCAACGGACGGATTGACCGGCACCACGCGGTAGCCCGCTTGCTGCAGATAGCTCCCGACGTTGCCGCTGGCGCGGCCGGGCGACTCGCTTAGGCCCACGATCGCGACTGTCCGGCTTTCCCGCAAAATCCTGCCAATCGTTTCCGGCTCGTTCATCGATCACCCCTTCACACGTCCGGCGCGTAACACCGCCCACCCATCCGGCCGGGACCCAGGACCTAGACGTCCAGGTCATCCGGTGCCGCGGCCCCGGCCGGCGCTCCGCCATTGCGCCGCATCCTCAAATAACCTTGTAGAAACGGCTCCAGCGATCCATCCAGCACCCCGTCGACATCGCCCACCTCCACCCGCGTCCGGTGGTCCTTGGCAATGCGGTAGGGCTGCAGCACATACGAGCGAATCTGCGAGCCGAACCTGATGTCGAGCTTGGCGTCCTCGATCTGGCGCGTGGCGTCCTTTTTCTTCTGCAGCTCGTAGTCGTACAGCCGCGAGCGCAGCATCTTCATGGCTTTTTCGCGATTTTTGTGCTGCGAGCGTTCGTTCTGGCATTGCACCACGATGTTGGTCGGCAGGTGGGTGATGCGCACCGCCGAGTCGGTCGTATTGACATGCTGGCCGCCCTTGCCGCCGGAGCGATACGTGTCTGTCCGGATCTCGTCCGGCTTGATGTCGATCTCGATCGTGTCGTCGATCTCGGGCGACACATACACGCTCGCAAATGAGGTGTGGCGGCGCTTGGCCTGGTCGAACGGCGAGATGCGCACCAGTCGATGCACGCCTGTCTCACCGCCCAGCAATCCAAATGCGTACTCGCCCGATACGGTAAAGGTGGCCGACTTGATGCCGGCCTCTTCGCCGTCCTGGTAATCGTTCATCTCCGTTTTGTAGCCGCCCTTTTCAGCCCAGCGCAGATACATCCTCATCAGCATCTCGGCCCAGTCCTGTGACTCCGTGCCGCCCGCGCCCGGGTGCACCGTCACAATGGCGTTCAGGGGATCGGTTTCGGAGGAAAGCAGCGTTCGCGACTCCAACCTGTCGCAAAAGCTTCTCAGGCCGGCAATCTCACGCTCGAGCTCCCCGTGCACAGGCTCCCCTTCACGCAGCAGCTCGAAGTAGGCCTCGGTATCGCCCGTCCGCCGGTCAAGCTCGCCGGCGTCGGTCAGCAGGCTTTCAAGCCTGCGGCGTTCGCGCATCAGCGGCTGCGACAACGCCGGGTTGGCCCACAGCGCCGGGTCCCCAAGTTTGCTTTCAATCGCGCCGAGGTCAGACCGCATACGGTCCGGGTCAAAGATACTCCCGAAGGTCGGCAACCTTGTCCCGCACGGGCGTATAGCTAAACTCTAGATCGTTCAACATTCCCGTTCACTCCTGCCGCACTGGGCCAGTGCTTGCCCAAAAGAGGCCTTGCGTCCAGCCTGGCTCCGATGGAACCCGCGAAGCGCATAAAGCACCGCGGCAACTGAAAGTATTTCACAAAGCCATGCCCACACATCGCCGAAGCGCGTATAGAACGTCACGTCCGAGCGGTAGCCGTAGTCCACCGCAAGCACACCCGGGCGATGCCGCGCCATCGATTCCGTCACCCGGCCCAGCGGGTCGATGGCCGCCGTCACGCCCGAGTTCGTGTCCCGCACAATCCACCGGCGGTTCTCGATGGCCCGCATGCGGGCCATGTTCAGATGCTGCCACGGCGCGCTGGTATCGCCGTACCAGCCGTCGTCCGAGATATTGACAAAGACCTGCGCCCCATTCTTCGCAAACAGCCGAATTTCGTCTGCGAACACCGCCTCGTAGCAGATAAAAACGCTGAAGCGGTGACCGTCCGGCAGCGCAAATACCCGGCGCTCGCGCCCGTGTGCAAAGCGCCCGACATTGCCCGTCAGGGTGCCGGCAAACGCGAAAAAGTGTTCAAACGGGATGTACTCGCCCCAGGGCACCAGGTGCATCTTGTGGAACTCGCCCAGCGAGCGCCCGTCCGGATCGGTGACGATGGCTGCGTTGTACAGCTCGCGATGTGCGCCGACCGCAGGCGCGCCCACCACCGTCGTGGCGCCGGTACGCGCGGCAAGCTCGCCCAGCAGTATGGCAAAGCGCGGGTCCCACGCGCGAAACGGCGAAGGCGACTCCGGCCAGGCCACGATGGTCGCCCGGGGCAGAGGCGGCAGGCAGAGCCGCCGCACTTCCACCGGAGAAAGCTCCGGCAGGCCCAGCAAATAGGGGGTACAGGTGTCCTCGCTTCGCTCGAGGTACTCGCGCGTATGCCGGGTCCAGCTGGCGTCGCCGGGGGTGTCCATCCAATCGTTTTCGTCGCCCAGGCCCGCCCCCACCCGCAGGTTCGGCTGCACCAGCACGGCTCGGGCGCCGGACACCTCGGGCGGCGGCTGCAGGAGCGAGCCTGCCTGCAGGCCGCAACACCCCAGCAGCGCCACACCCGCAAAGCGCATCCTGCGACGGGGTGTGCGAGCAAAAAAGGCGCCCAGCCA
>CAXTWU010000015.1:0-25354 GCA_964248025.1 uncultured Acidobacteriaceae bacterium
GGCTCCCGCCTCGTTGGCCTCCTGCTGCGAGACGGCCGCGAGATCCGCGCCCACTCCACTGTTCTAACGACCGGTACCTTTCTGAATGGCCTGATCCACTGCGGCGAACACCGGTACACGGCGGGCCGGGCCGATGAACCCGCTTCCCTTCTGCTGGGCGAGTCGCTGCGAGCGCTGGGCTTGCGCGGCTGCCGGCTCAAAACCGGCACCCCGCCGCGCCTCGACGGCCGCACGATCGATTGGGCCCGCTTCGAGGAGCAGCCTGGCGACACTGAGCCCACTCCGTTCTCCTTCAAAACACGCGAGCTGCCACTGCGCCAAATCTCCTGCCACATCGCTCACACCACCCCTCGCACCTTGGAAATCATCCGGGCCAACGTCCATCGCTCCCCCATGTACTCGGGCGCGATCGAGGCCATCGGCCCTCGCTACTGCCCCTCCATCGAGGACAAGGTCGTCCGTTTCCCCGACAAAACCGGGCACCAGTTCTTTCTTGAACCGGAAGGACTTACAACCGACGAGGTCTACATCAATGGCATGTCTACCTCGCTGCCCGAGGAGGTGCAACGCGAGATCGTGGCCTCGATCCCTGGACTTGAAAATGCGCGCATGCTCCGCCCCGGCTATGCCATCGAGTACGATGCCATCGACCCCACGGAGCTCGACCGCAGCTTAAAGGTCAAGCGCTTCACAGGCCTTTACCTAGCCGGCCAGATCAACGGCACCTCCGGCTACGAAGAAGCAGCGGCCCAGGGCCTGATGGCCGGCATCAACGCGGCCCTGGCAGCTCGCCATTCTCTTGAAATTGGACAGAACAAACTTCTTGCGCCGGCGGCAACGATCCCCACCACCGGTGGGCCGGCGTTTCCGGAACCGCACGAAGTGTCCGCGCAGGCGGTTTTTACCCTTGACCGCACCGAAGCCTACATCGCCATCATGATCGACGACCTGATCTCGAAAGGCACCAACGAGCCCTACAGGATGTTTACCTCGCGAGCCGAGTTCCGCCTCCATCTGCGGATCGACAACGCAGACAGCCGCCTCACCCCTCACGCACGCCGGCTCGGGTTGATCGGAGACGAGGTATGGGCCGAATACGAAGGGAAACAGGCCCGCGCCGCAGCCCTGGCAAAGCTGCTCGCAATCCAACGACCCTCTCCCGAAATCTGGAGCGACTTGCTGCCCACGTTGCTGGCCCCGCAGTCGGCCACCCAGCGTGAAGCTCACTCCAGCAATCTGCCAACCGTTGAGAATACCCGCGGCCTCACCTTTGCCGAGCTGTTGCGACGCCCCGAGCTGACCCTGGAAGGCATGTGGCCTCTACTCCAGCCGCTCTTGCAATGTAAGCCCGATGACGTGTTTCGAGCATGGCTCCGGGCCGGCTCGCCCATTGAGTTAGGGCAGCGCCGAATCGAGCTCAAGGCCATCGAAACCGAGATCAAGTACGCGGGCTACCTCCTCCAGCAACGCCGCTCGATCGAAAAGCTCCGTGCCGCCGAGACCCGCCCAATCCCCGCTACCTTCCAGTACAAAGGCGTTTCCGGTCTTTCCCACGAAATGCAGGAAAAACTTACCCGCGTTCGCCCCGCCACCATTGGCCAGGCCAGCCGCATCCCCGGGGTCACGCCCGCGGCACTGACCATTCTCAGCGTCCTTACCAGCCGAGAAGCCACCTTAACCAACGCCTGATCAGCACTGGCTGTCACCTAGATGGCGACCCTTGCGATTACGGCCGGCCCAGAATCGACTGGTCGAAGCTGGCCAGCAGGTCCGCAGGGTCGCGATACACCTCGACGCAGCCGGCTTCGAGCAAATCCGCGCGCTTCCAGCCGCCACACGTCAACCCGATCACTGCAATCCCCAGCTTCCCCGCCGACTGCGCGTCCCAGGGCGTATCGCCGAGCGCCACGGCCTGGTCGGCCTTCATGCCGACCTTTTTGAGCGCGGCAGCAAAGATATCCGCCTCCGGCTTGGAAGCCGTGGCATCCGCGCTGCTTGCCGCCTCATCCACCAGGTCCTCCATACCGATCAGCTTGCCATAGGTTCCCAAGTCTTCTTCCTGCGAGGAGGTCGCCAGCGCAATCTTCAGACCTGCCTCTTTCACACGCTCCAGCAGTTCGCGCGACTGGGCGAATGTGACGATCCGGGCCATATAGTCGCGATGAAAAATCTCGCTGCGAAGCTCCTTCAAGGGCTTCTCCAGCCGCTCGCGGTCTTCTTGCGGCACAAACATGGGAATGACCTGGTCGCCGCCTTTACCGATCTGCGACCAGCAATCGGCCATGCTGGTTTCGATTCCAAAATGCTCAAAAGCGCGGCGCCAGGATTCAGCGTGCAATGTGTTCGAATCCACCAGAGTTCCATCGATGTCGGTGAGCAGGACTTGAGGCATGGTGTGTGGGATGCAGCTCTCGCACAGATGCACCGGCTCAAGTCTCACAGGCTCAACGAACGCCGTTGTACCCTGAAGATGCCATGAGCTTTCCGATCAAAACATGCGTCATCTGTTCCGAAGAGTTCGAGCTGCGGCCGGGCAAGCCGGGCTTCGCGAATCGCTGCCCGGAGTGCACCGAGCAGGAAGCCGAAAACGCCTCCACCGGGAATCTCGCGGGGAGCAAGGCCGACGCAGGATTGAACGAAGCCCGTCGAACAGCAATGCGCGACCTGCTCTACCGCAAGGACAGCTAGGCTGCTTCCGTCCGGGGGTGGACTGGGACGAGGCAGGGACTCGACTGGGACTTGTTCTCGATTCAGTCCGGCCTACAGTGTTCCCAGCCAGCCGAGATGCGCCTTGACCAGCACCGCGGTCTGGTGGGCAAATGGCTTGTGGGCGTCGGAGCCCTCGCCGGCTTCCTGCACGAATAGGCCTTCGTCCTTGGTATGGATCTGCTTGATGTCGCCCATGTAGTAGGTGTCGAACTGCGCTGCCGGTACCGCCTTGAGCTTGGCGAGCCGCGCGGAAAACTCCCCATTGAGCCCCGGCTGGATCGCGACCCCAGTGGCCCCGGCGATCTCCTTAAGCCTGCTATTGACGCCCTCGTGGTCATGCGACTCCAGCACACCGAAGTCGCGGATGACCGGGCTGCCGCCGCGTGTGGCGGCTACCTGGCCTGCTTCGACCTCGTAGAGGCCGCCCTGGGAGACCTTGGCGACGAAGGCTTTGTCGGCCCCGGACGCTGGGGGCGCTACGGCGGTCGCGCTGAAGACTACGAGAGCCATGGTGGTTGCTGCCAGTATGGTCTGGACGGTTGGTGCGATCTGCATGTGTGCTCCCTGAGACCGATTGACGGCTGCTGCTCCATCATAGGGAGAAGAGGAAGTACGGGACAAAAACGAGACCCGGCATATACATCAACGATAGCTGAGTCTTAGGCGGTGTTTGTGTAAAGTCTGCAATACACAAACATCGTTGTGTAAAGAGAAAGGCGTTATGCTTTACACAAGCTGCTAGGCTGTTTCCATGAAGCCCTTCGTTCCACAGCCGCTTCCGATCGCCGAGCTCCAGTGGGAGCCGCTCATTCCGTTGATAGGCCGGGCGAATCGAGCGCTGGCTGAGTATAACGGTGTGCTCTCGACGCTGCCCGATCCGGAGGTGCTGCTTTCGCCGTTCACAACGCAAGAAGCTGTCCTGTCTTCAAAAATTGAAGGCACCCAGGCCTCGGTGAGCGAAGTTTTGAAGTTTGAAGCTGGAGAGGAGCCCGATCAAGCTTCAAAGCTGGAAGACGTGCGCGAAATTATCAATTACCGGCTGGCGCTGCATCAAGCGGAGGATGAACTCACTCGACGACCTTTCAATCTGAACATGCTTCTGGCTGTACACAGCCAGCTTCTCGACAGTGTTCGAGGACGGGACAAATCGCGGGGCCGATTCCGCATTACCCAGAACTGGATTGGCGCGAAAGGGTGCTCCATGGAAGAGGCACAGTTTGTACCTCCAGCGCCAGGCAATATGTTACAGGCAGGGCTTCATGATTGGGAGCGGTATTATCACGCCGATGAGCCCGATGCGCTTGTGCAGCTAGCGATTGTTCATGCCCAGTTTGAAATCCTGCATCCATTTCTAGATGGCAATGGGCGTCTCGGCCGTATCCTGATTCCCTTGTTCTTGCATGAAAAAAGGATTCTAAGCAGGCCTGCATTTTACTTATCCGAATACCTGGAATCGCATCGTGATCAGTACGTGGATCGCCTTCGAGAGATTGGGGAAGTACAAGGGGCATGGAATCGTTGGACTGTCTTTTTTTTGACCGCATTGCAGGTGCAAGCCGAGGCAAATGTTAGAAAAACGCAGGAAATCCATGCTTTGTACAATGAGCTGAAAGAGCAAGTACGCAGGCTGACAAAGTCGCAGTTTGCTGTGCCTTTATTGGACGCTATGTTCCGGCAGCCGATTTTTCAAGGAAGCTCCTTGGAAGGGCAATCTTCCATGCCAAGTAAGCCGATGATCAACGCCATGTTAGGAAAGCTAAAGGCTGCGGGACTACTGACAGTCATGCGGGAAGGAAGTGGGCGGCGGCCACAGGTTTTGGCTCTTGCTGCATTGATCAATTTATGTGAGGGTAAGGTCGTCGTGTAAACAGGGCCAAATAGCCGGACGCAGAAACTGTTGAAGCGGCTCCGTACCGCGGTCCATGGTCGGCACACGGCGCTTGGTACTCGCCTCGCCAAATATCTTGTAACTTAGCAGTCTAATCTTGTTTAGTAACATGCACCGCTACTCGCCGCCAAACGCCAGGTTCTCGAAGCGGGTGCATTTGCTCAGGTACGCCAGATGGACTGAGCCGGTCGGGCCGTTGCGCTGCTTGGCGATGATGATCTCGGCTTTGCCCTCGGTTTCGGGGTCGGGTTGGCCGTTTTCGTCCTTGTTGTAGTAGCTTTCGCGGTGGATAAAGGCGACGACGTCGGCGTCCTGCTCGATGGAGCCGGATTCGCGGAGGTCGGAGAGCATGGGTTTTTTGTCGCCGCCGCGCTGCTCGCTGGCACGCGACAGCTGCGAAAGCGCGATGACGGGCAGGTCGAGCTCCTTGGCCAGCGCTTTCAGGCCGCGAGAGACCGCCGAAACCTCCTGCGTGCGGTTTTCGTAGCGCTTGCCGCCGGCACCGGGCGCGCCCAGGGCACTGCCGGTCATCAATTGCAGGTAGTCGATCACGATCAGGTCGAGCCGGCCGTGCATCTGACGCAGACGGCGGGCCTTGGCGCGCATCTCGGTGAGCGAGATCGCAGGGGTGTCGTCGATGAAGATGTGCGACTCGGTCAGGCGCTCGAGCGCTTCGGTCAGCTTTTCCTGGTCTTCGCGACTGGTGTAGCCCTTCTGAATCTTTTGCTGGTCGACCAGGGCTTCCGAGGCGAGCATGCGCCGCAGCAGCGACTCCTTCGACATTTCGAGTGAAAAAACGGCCACAACCGACCCGCCGCGCACGGCCGCGTTTTGTGCGATGTTGATGGCCCAGGCGGTTTTGCCCATGGACGGCCGCGCCGCGATGATGATGAGCTCGGACTTTTGGAGGCCGGAGGTCATGCGGTCGAAGTCGGTGAAGTGGGTTTCAAGCCCGGTGACCTCGCGGTGGCCCTCGGCAAACAACTGGTCGATGGTGCCGAAGGAGTTGCGGACGATCTCGGGAATGGACGCAAATCCGCGCTGGATGCCGTGCTCGGTCACCTCGAGCAGCTTGGACTCGGCGTCATTCAGAACTTCAAGCGCGTCGGTCCCCTGGTCGGCGGCCAGCGTGATGGCCTCGGAGCAGACAGTAATGAGCGAGCGCAGAAGCGATTTGTCCTTGACGATGCGGACGTACTCTTCAATGGATACGCGGCGCGGCAGGTTCTCGGTCAGCGAAGCGAGGTAAGCGACGCCGCCGACGGCCTCGATCTCCTTGTATTTCGAAAGCACATCGCGCAGGGTGATGATGTCGACGGCGCGGCCGGCATCGATCAGCTCGGCCATGCGCATAAAGATGCGTCGGTGGGGGTCGAGCGCGAAGTCGGCGGTGGAGATACGCTCGGCGGCCTCGTTGTAGAGGTGGTTGTCGAGCAGGATCGCGCCCAGGATCGACCGCTCGGCATCGATGGCCGCCGGCAGGCCGCGCTCAAACTGGATATTGGGAACCGTCGCCATAGGTAAGCCTAGGGTACGCCGGAGGAAATCCACCGGCGTACCCCAGGCTTAGGGTAATGCGGAAAACCGCCTGCGCGGCTCGCGGCCACTTCGTGGCGGGTTCTCGTTTGGGCTGCTGCTTGGAATCGTGTTGATGTACTTCTTCGTAGTCGCCGGACAGGAGACGGGTCGAAGAGAAGATCGCTCATTTGCAGGTCGCCGCGCCCGTTCCAGCTCAGCCAGCTCCAGTCGTCACGCCGCCACCAGTGACCGGCTCTGGGCACGTTCATCCGAGAGCGCATGAAAGTTCGCCCGCAGTACCGAAGCCAAAGACGCAGCAGGAAGAGCCCGCGCCGCCAGCCCCAGATCAGCCGTGAACCGATCAGGGAGAGCAGGCTACATTGCACTTCGACGGCGGACCATACACTTCTAACGGAACCCTGCATGTCAACGATCCTTGACATGTGCGGGAGGTGCATGTAATGTTTCCTTGACTTTGTAGCAAGGAGCCATTACATGAATACGAATCTGAAGAATCCAGCGATGAGGCGCTATCTCAAACGCTTCTTTCCCACCATGGCAGCGTGTGCCGTCATTCTGATTGCGGCGAAATGGGCGTTCACCAGATTTCATCCTCCCGGCCTTGTCGCCTTCGGTCTGGCGACCCTGCCCGCAATACCCATCATCGGCATCATCGTAGTGGTTGGAATGTACCTCGCCGAGGAAAAGGATGAGTTCCAGCGCAACGTCCCCATCCAGACCCTGCTCTGGGCGCTCGGAGCCACGCTCGCCGCCACAACCATCTGGGGCTTCCTCGAAGTCTTCGGCCAGGTTCCGCACCTCGAGTCTTACCTAGTCTTTCCGCTCTTCTGGGCGTTCGTTGGGGTTATCGCTCCCTTTGTCAAATTGGGGTACAGATGAAGAACCGGCTCCGCGTCCTTCGCGCCGAGCGCAATTGGAGCCAAGCCGAACTCGCAGACCGTCTCCAGGTGTCACGGCAGTCCGTCAACGCCATCGAAACAGGCAAGTACGACCTCAGCCTGCCACTCGCCTGTAAACTCGCATGCCTTTTCAACGCTCCGATTGAAAGCATCTTCATTTACGAAGAAGACGGCCCGCTCCTCTAAATAATTCCACCCAGATTACCGATTACGGGATCGCTCCCATTGGTCGCGGACGAGCTCTGACCGGCGACCGACGGAAGCGGCCCAGGAACAAGTACACGCCACGTTAGCGCTATGCGCCTGAAGTGGCCGCCAGCCGCGCAGGGGGTCTTGCCGCACGGGCTGCTCGGCGGCGTTTACACGCCGAACAGTCCGTAATCCGGGCGATCGCCCAGGTTTTTGTGGCGAAAGGCCCGGTAGATCGCGCGATCCCTGAGAAAGAAAACGCCCGGCAGCTGGGTGGCGTCTTCCTTGCCGGGCGAGCCGGCACCATAGCGCCACAGGGCTCGCTTGGCGAGCTTCCAATATGCTTCCGCGCCGAAGAAGTGAGGCAGCACCGTCGTCTTGAGCAGGTGAAAGACCGGTGCGGTGTACAGAAGCATGCCGGGGTCGGAAACACGCTCGACGGCGGCAAGGCCGAAGCGCTGGAAGAACGGGCGCGCCCGTTCCGGTGAGCCCATGTGCACGAAAACCGGGCGGACGTTTCGGCGCTCGAGCGCGGGCAGATCCTTGCCGACGTCGTGGAGAGTTTCGCGGCAAAAAGCGCAGCCGAAATGCCGCAAAAACACCAGCAGCATGGGCTTTTCGTCAAGCAGGTTCAGCAGAGTCTGGCCGCTTTCAGTGTGGGTGCGGGCAAACAGCTCGACAAGGTCTGCATCAGGCAGAACCCCTCCCTGCTTTCTGGCGATCGGCGCTGATCCTGATTGTGCGTTCAAGGGTGGGCCTCCGTGAGGTTCAGACCCCATAGTAGGGGACCGGGTTGGTGGGGTGCACGGCTGCTGCGTAAGATGAGAGGCGACATGGTGCGAACTCCAGCTTTCTTTCTGCTCACGCTTTTGTGCGGCTTGCCGGTCGGCCGGGTTCACGCGCAGCAGGCCCCCTCCTCCCAGCCATTGCCCCAGCAGCCGCCGGCGGTGCGGCAGTTCCAAACGCTCGAGGATCGATGGAGCGTAGCGCTTGCCAACAAGGACCAGTTCGCGCTCGAGAACCTGCTTTCACCCACCTATATTGACATTTCCGCCAGCGCGCAGGTCACCACCCGTAACCAGTTTATCGCCGACACGCTTGCCTCCCTGCCGCAACCGTTGGTGTCTGTCGAGCAAAAGGTTGTCAACGTCCGGGTCGTCAGCGATGTGTCCGTGGTGGAAGGCACTTACCAGCTGCAGCTGAGGGAGGGGGCCCGCATACGGGACGAGCGTGGGATCTTTACCCATGTGTGGGAGCGGCGGCACGACAGTTGGAGCTGCATCAGCGCGCAGCGGACGGCGGTGGTGGACCAGGTGGAAAGAAAAGGCAGGGAGGGGCAAGCTGGGTCGCCGGCTGCGAAACCATCCAATGCTTCCGAGCCGTTCCATATCCCACTGATCTACAAGGGGGCGCCCGCCAAGCCGGCTCCGCAGGCCCCCGGCCCCCCGCCTCAGTAGCATGCGCCCCACGGTGGCACAAATCCGCCTGTCGGCCCTGCGGCATAACTACGAGTTACTGGCCGAAAGCGTCCGGCAGCAGGGCTCGCCGCAGGCCACTCAGCCGGTTGGGCTGGTCGCTGTGGTGAAGGCAAACGCGTATGGGCACGGGCTGGCGCTGTGTGCGCAGGCGCTGGTGCAAGCCGGTGCCCACTGGCTTGGGGTGACCTCTGTGGAGGAAGCTGACTCGCTGCTGGCCGGGTTGCGACCGCCGGCTCGACTACGGGTAGTGGTGATGTCCGGGTATTTTCCCGGCGAAGAGGAAGCCGTGCTTCAACTGAGCGCGACACCCCAGGTGTGGGAGCCGTGGCACTTTGAACGGCTCGACGCGGCAGCGCGGCGGCGCGGCTTCAGCCCGCAATCCGTGGCGGTGCACCTGGAGATCGACACCGGGATGAGCCGCCAGGGCGTGCAGCCCGGCGCTCCGCTGGAGCTGTTGCTGGCCGGGCTTCGCCCGGACTCGCCGGTCTGGGTGGAAGGCTTGATGACCCACCTTTCTTCTCCGGAAGAGCTCAGCAACCCGGCGACCTCGGCCCAGCTGGCAAGCTTTGAAGGCGCTTTGCGGCAGGTGCAGACAGCCGGACTGCGCCCGCGATGGGTCCATGCCGGTAGCTCCGCGAATGCCTGGTCGGGCGCCGCCGTAGGTGCGATCGGCAGGCTGGCCCAGGCTGCAGGAGCCGGGGCACTGGTGCGGCCCGGCCTTGGGCTCTACGGGATCGAGACCCGCTTTACACCGGAGCTGAATGATCGCGGATCGTTGGAGCCGGTGCTGCGATGGGTCACCCGGGTGACGTCCTTGCGGGAGGTCTCGGCGGGTACGCCCGTCGGTTACAACGAGACCTTTCGAGCACCGGAAGGAGGTGCCCGGCTCGCATTGTTGCCGGTGGGCTACGCGGACGGGCTTCGGCGTGAGCTGTCGAATCGCGGCTTCGTGCTGCTGAAGGGCAAAAAAGTGCCGGTGGTGGGGCGGGTCTCGATGGACCAGACCGTGATCGATATCTCCGGGCTGCCCGAGGTGGCGATCGGTGCGGAGGTCGTGCTGATCGGCGATCAGGACGGAGCTGTCATCGAAGCCGCGGAGGTGGCGAGCTGGTGCGGCACGATCGCTTACGAAGTTGTTTGCGGCATTGGGGCGCGGGTGCCGCGAGTCGGCACGTAAAAGCAGACCGTTGCCGTTGAAAGCTTATGATGGCGGGCATGCCTGCACGGTTCGCCCTTGCCCTTCTGCTCTGTTCTGCCGCCTCCAACGGGCTGGCCCAGGCGCCCGCGCTCACGAACGGTTCGGATCAGCACGCTGTTTCGCCGCCCAGTGCTGCCATGGTTGCGCCGACGACGCTGGTCTCGCCGGACGCGCGCCCCGGCTTCGTGCTGAACGGCCCATGGCACTTCATCGTCGACCCCTACCGGAATGGCTGGGATCCGTTCCAGAAGACCGTGTCCGAGCCCAAGGCAGACGGCTACATCGCCGATGCCGCGACCCTGCCCGGGCCTGTCGTCGAGTACGACTGGACCAAGGAACCGGAACTCGAGGTGCCCGGGGACTGGAACTCGCAGCGGCCGGAACTGTTGTATTACGAGGGAACCCTGTGGTACCAGCACAGCTTTGAGTACCACCCGAGGCCGGGCATGCGGGCCTGGCTGCACTTCGGCGCGGTCAACTACAAGGCCAATATCGCGGTGAATGGGCACAACCTTTGTGAGCACGAAGGCGGTTTTACGTCGTTTGATTGCGATGCTACAGCTTTTTTGAAGGATGGACTGAACAATATCGTGGTAGCGGCCGATAACGTCCGTAAGCCGGATCGAGTGCCGGCCGTTAAAACCGATTGGTGGAACTATGGAGGGATTACAGGCGAGGTTCGAATTGTAGAAACGCCGCGGACGTTTATTGACGAGGACAGCCTTGTTCTGGCACGGGGGCTGGGGGATCGCATCACGGGCTACGCGCATGTAGAGGGTGCTGCCGGGGGCGAAAGCGTCCACCTGCGCATTCCGCAGCTGGGGGTTGACGCAGAAGGCGGAGTCGACGCCGGTGGACGCGCGAGCTTTACGGTTTCGCCGCAAGTGCCGAATACCTTGGAGCGCTGGTCACCCGAGCACCCCAGTCTGTACCGGGTGGAGTGGCGCGTCGGCGACGATCGCCTGGAGGACGAAATCGGCTTCAGAACCATGGAGGTGCGTGGGTCGGAGATCCTGCTGAACGGCAAACCGGTGTACTTGAAGGGTCTGAGCCTGCATGCGGAAGCGCCGCGAAGCTGGCCCGGCTTCCCTGCGAGCAAAACGGGGCGGGCGTGGTCCGAGGCTGATGCCCGGCTGCTACTGGGGCAGGTGAAAGATCTGGGCTGCAACTTCGTCCGCATGGCGCACTACCCGTACCCGGAAGCCTTTCTGCGGGAAGCGGACCGGATCGGGCTGCTGGTGTGGTCCGAGATTCCTGTGTACTGGGTGATCGACTGGAGCAATCCCGCGACGTTTGCGAGTGCCCGGGGGCAGTTGCGCGAGATGATCCGCCGCGACCGGAACCGGGCGGCGATCGGCATGTGGTCCATGTCGAACGAAACACCGGTGAGCCCGGAGCGCACGGCGTTTATCGGCATGCTGGCGGAGGAGGCGCGGCTCGAGGACTCGTCGCGGCTCATCACTGCGGCCATGCTGACGCCGATGCACCGCGACCCGGACGGTCACCTGGTAGCGGTACTCGATGACCCGCTGGGCCAGTACCTCGACGTGCTGGGCCAGAACGAGTACATCGGCTGGTACGTGGCGAGTTCGGATGATGCGCCGGGAACACGGTGGGAAGACCCTTCAGGCAAGCCGGTGTTGATCAGCGAGTTCGGCGGAGACGCGCGGGCCGGCCGGCACGGGTTGGCCACGGAGCGCTGGACGGAGGAGTACCAGGCGCACCTGTTTGCCGAGCAGTTCGCGATGATAGCAAAGATCCCATTTGTGCGCGGCACTTCACCCTGGGTGCTGATGGATTTTCGCTCGCCGACACGGCAGCTTCCGGGCATTCAGGACGGCTACAACCGCAAAGGCCTGTTCAGCCCGGAGGGCGACAAAAAGCAGGCCTATGACGTCATGAAGCGGCAGTATGCGCAGCCGAGGCCCGCCGCGAAGGGCAGGTAGCGGCCCCTTGTATGCTGAAGCTCTTATGGGGAACGACCTGTCGAATTTCATCCGCGGCCTGCCGAAAGCAGAGCTGCACCTGCACCTGGAAGGGACCGTCTCCGCGGAAACGCTGGTCCAGCTGAGCGCGAGGCATGGAGAACCGCTGGGCCTTCAGGAGGCGCGCGGCTTGTATGAGTACACGGATTTTTCCGGTTTTCTGCTGGCGTTCAAGGCCATCACCGAGCAGCTGCGGACCGCGGACGACTACGAGCTGGTCACGCTGAAAATGCTGGAAAAGCTGGCGGCGCAGGGTGTGGTGCATGCGGAGGTCTACGTGTCGGTCGGCGTCGTCTATTACTGGCGGCGCACCGAGTTTGAACCCTTGTTCGCCGGGATGGAGCGAGGGCGGGTGGAGGCGGAGCGCCGCTGGGGTATTACCTGCTACTGGATTTTCGACGCGGTGCGGCACTTCGGCCCGGAAGAAGCAGGGCGGGTGTTCGGGAAGGCCGCCGAGATGCGGCGCGAGTTTCCCAGCATCATTGGGATCGGCATCGGCGGCGATGAGCGGCGGACCGGCTCGGAGCCGTTTCGCGATCTCTACGCCGAAGCCCGTGCGAACGGGCTGCGCCTGACCGCGCACGCCGGGGAAACGGTCGGGGCGGACGGGATCTGGGGCGCGATCAACATCGGCGCGGAGCGGATCGGCCACGCCCTGTCGGCCATCGAGGACCCGGAACTGATGGCGGTGCTGGTCGAGCGGCAGATTCCGCTCGAGGTCTGCATCACGTCGAACCTGCGGACCGCGTGCTGCCCGTCGCTCGCCGAACACCCGGTGCGGTCGCTGTTCGACGCCGGAGCCATGATCACCCTGAATTCGGACGACCCGGCTCTGTTCGGCAGCGACCTCGAAGGGGAATACCGTTTGGCCGCGCGAAGCTTCGAGTTCAGCCGAGAGCAGCTACGCGAGCTGGCCGCGAACTCCATCGAGGCCAGCTTTCTGCCGGGAGAGCGCAAGGTACGCTGGCTGCGCGAGATGGAAGCGCGCGCGTAGAAATACCGTACCGCGCAAGCCGAGTGGCATGCAGCGGTTCCCATTTTGGCCGGCGCCGGCCAAAATCTACCCCTTCTTTGTTCGCTGCATGGATCGTGCCGGGTTGATTGTGGCGAGAGAATTCCCAGGCAGAAAGGTGAAGCTGCGTATGGGGAACGCGAATGGAGATTCACATGTTGCGTGAGCATGTGACTTTAGTGTGAATTCGTAACCCACGCGGTGTCTCTGATGGGTGACCTTGCGCTATGATGAGGGGCATGACGCTGCTGAATCTTTCAGCTCCTGACCTGCACTTCTTCGACGAGGAAGGGGAGTTCTCGCCCGCGCGGGCCTTTGGGCTGGCGACGTTGGCGGTGGGTGTGGTGACGCTGGGCCTGTTTGTGGGGCGCGAGCTGCGTTTTCGATACAAGTTTCAACGGCGGACGCCTGCCGATTTTTTTGCGAGCGCCGGCGACGCATTGAGTGGCGCGGATTACGGGATGGGCATTTAGTTTGCCGATTGAATACCGAGATCGAGTGATCGCGACGTAAGGCTGACGCATGGCTGCCCGTGCCCGGCCTGGTTTTCAGGAATCTGGCTCAACCCGGTGCGATAATGGACCCAGGCTCGGGCGGCGAACCGAGCGAGCCGGAGGCCCTGCCGTGGTACCCATCGTACTTCTCATTCTGGCGCTGGCCAGTCATGTTTTGCCCCACCCGTGGTGGAACTTCACCGCTGTGGGCGGTGCCCTGTTGGTATGGGGGGCGCGACGGCCGCTCGCGACGGCCGTGCTGCCGGTGGCCGCCCTGGCCGTGGGCGACTGGTACCTGACGCGTTTTGTCTACGGCTATCCATTCCACGTCAATAGCTACCTGCTGACCTGGGCCTGGTACGCCCTGGTGGTGTTGTTGGGTCATAGGCTGCTGCGCGGACGGCCCGGTTTCGCGCGCGTTGCTGGAGCTTCCGTTCTGGCGTCCACCTCGTTCTTTGTGGCCAGCAACTATGCGGTCTGGGCCGTGCCGGGTTCCTGGTACCCGCATACGCTCCAGGGCCTGGAGGCCTGCTATGCGATGGCGCTGCCGTTTTACCGCAACGATGCGATGTCGACGCTGCTGGTAACGGGCGCGGTGTTCGGGCTGCCGGCCTTGGCCGCCCGCGTCCGGCCGCAGGAGGAATCGGCGGCTTCACGGGCCTGATCCACAACATCCCAAAGAGAAGGCCGGGGAATTTCCCCGGCCTTTTTCGTTGGTCGCGAAGGCTTTTAGAAGGTTGTTCCGACAGTCAGGCGGAAGGTCTTGGCCGGCTCGCGCAACTGGTAGATCGAGCCATAAAGCTGCTGTGCCTGCGCGTAGGTGTAATCGCCAGCGGTGCCCTGCGGAAACAGCTCGCGCGTGATCAGGTTCTGGCCCGGCACGTCCTTGAGCAGGCGCAGCGGATTATAGGCGTAGTAGATCCGGAATGGGGCGTTGATGATCGGCAGCAGCACCGAAATCTGTGCGCCCAGCGAGTCGCGCGGCACCAGGTTGGTTCCAAAGATCGGGCGAACGTTGTTGTTGAAGTGGATCTGCACCCCGCCCTGGCAGGCGCCGTTGATATAGGTGCGGCAGCCATAGAGCGGCGAGTCCAGGTTGGCAATGCCCTGCGGGCTTTGGCGCAGCTGGTTCTTGTTGAGCGCTACGTTGACGCCGAAGTCGTTGAAAAGTTCAAGCGCAGCGATGCGGCCCACGAGCGGGATGCGGTACTCGATGTTGTTGATCAGCGAAGTGTCGCCACCTGCCGAAACGATGCCGTAAACCGGCAAAGGCACCTGAAGGCACTGGTTGGTCTGTGCGGCCCCGGGCTCGCGCGATACGCAGGTGTTGTCTGGGTTGTTGAGGTTAAACAGCACGCGGGTTGGAATAAAGGCATACGGGGTGCCCGAACGAAGTTCGAAGCCGCGCAGGTCACTTTCGCCGCCGGTATAGAAACGCTGGAACGGCGGAGCGACGTCGCCCGAGATCCCCTGGATGTAGGAAAGCTGCAAGCGGTACCCGAGGGCATTGCGACCGTTCGGGTCGAAGTGGTAGCCGCGCATGGGGTGCCACTGCTTGAACTCAAGCACCGGCGAGATATAGCGCACATTGCCGTACAGCCCGGCGATCTGGAACAGCCCTTGCAGCTCCGTGCCGGAGCGCGGCGCATACGGCGAATCCAGGTGATTGTAGGTGTACGAGAACGACGCCTGGCTGGTGATGATGCCGGTCAGGGCGTTTTGCCCCTGGATGCCGGAACGGAACGCAAGGGTCTGAAACAGGTTCTGCGAAGCACCGCTGAAGGCGGTGACGGCGGCACGATTCCACGAGTACGTGACGCCGACCCGCTTGAACGAGCGGCGCAGCGGGTAAGACGCGGAGAGTGAGAAACCGGTCGAAGACTGGTTGTAGTTCTGCACCAGCGAGTTGGTGGCCGACGCCTGGTTTGCGCTCTGGCCGGTGACGTTGTAGGCCTTGTTGGAGTTGTAGTCGGTCTTATTCGAGAAGACCTGGAAGCCCACATTGATGGGTTTGTTGCGCAGGTAGGGCTCGTTGAAGCCGAGCGACAGGTTGCGGGCCAGGTTGCCTTCACTTGCCTGCAATGAGAGCGTTTCGCCCAGGCCGAGGAAGTTGTTGGTCTGGTAGTTGAGGCCGAGGAACGAACCGGAAACGCCGGAAAGTCCGCCGTTGAGGCCGATGGAGTTCTTGCCTTTTTCGTGGACCTTCAGCAGCAGGTCGACGGTGCCGTTCTCGGCGTCCTGGTGGGTTTCGGTGTCCTGGTCGACCTTGAGCGCGTCGAAGTACTCCAGCTGGTTCAGCCGCTGGATGCTCGCCTCCCACAGCCGCGCGTTGTAGACCTGGCCTTCTTCGAGGATCAGCTCGCGCCGGATCACGAAGTCGCGCGTGATCTTGTTGCCCGTAAACTCGATGCGCGACACCTTGAACTGCTTGCCCTCGTCGAGGTCGATGTTGAAGCCGATGGTCTTGGCATTGTCGTCGTACTTGGGCGTCGGCACGGGCGCGAAATTGATGTAGCCGAGCCCGTTGTAGGCCTTTTTCAGCGCCTCCAACCCCTTGCCGAACGTTGTCGCGTCGAACCAGTCGCCGTCCTTCATGGCGAACTGCGCGCGCAGCGCCTTGGTGTTGGTCACGGCCTTGTTGCCGGTAAAGGTGATGCCGGAGAAGCGGTAGCGCGCGCCCTCCTCAATCGGAATGTGGATGTCTTCGCGCTTGCCGTTTTTGGGCCTAAAGGTGAACAGCGACAGGCCGCCCTCGTTGCGGATCACGGTTTCAGGCTCGCCGGTGTTGGCACGGAAGTAGCCTTTGTCGCGGTAGGCCTGGCGGACGCGTTCGCCGTCTTCTTCTAGCTTGGTGGCGTCGTAGGTGCGCGCAAACAGGTTTTCAAAGATGATCGAGTGCGGGATACCGATCGGCTTGAGGTTCTTCATCGCGGCACGCAGGGTGCGCGCGGGGATGTGCTCATTGCCCGAAAAGGTGATGGTGCCGACCTTGACCTTGGGGCCTTCCTTGATATTGAAGTTCACCTGCACGCTGGACGGCGGAATGGTTTTTACATCCGTGCGCACGGTGGCGAACTGGTGGCCGTGCGCGGCTTCGAGTTCGCGGATGACGGTTACGGCTTCGGCGATATGGGTCGGGTCGTACTGCGACTCCTGCGCGAGCGAGACCTTGGCTTTCTTGAAAGCGTCGAGGACATCGGACTGCGTGACGGAGTTGAGGCCCTTGTAGTTGATCTCGCGGATGGTGGGTTTTTCGTGGACGTAGATGTCGAGGATGATGCCCTGGGGGGTGTCTTCGCGCTCGATGCGGACATCTTCAAAGTAGCCGGTATTCCAAAGCGAGTTGAAGTCGCGCTCAACGGTGGCGGCGTCGTAGGGCTCGTTTTCGTGCGAAAAGATGCGGGCCAGCACCGTTTCCTTGGGGATGCGGCGGTTGCCGATCACGCGGATACTGGTGACGGTGTTTGCTTGCGACCATGCGACCGGAAGTACGGAAGAGCAGAGCAGCAGACCAGCAATCAAGCGGAGCCGCCGGTTGGAACGGGCCCGGCGGCTTTTGCGGCTTGGGGAGTTTTGGCTCCCACGGTTCTGGGGAAAAATAGGCACACCCTCGGCGACAACGAAAATCTACGCAAATCTTGCAGCGAATCCCGATTATAGAAGACGCAGGCGCAGTTCCCAACAGGGGGTTATAGCGCGCGGGGGCCGCGGAGTTGCCTCGCGGCGCGTGAACAACCTGCTTTTCACGAATCGCCAGCGAACCGGCATCCATCTGAGGTATACGCGGGCTGGCCTGCAAGCAAGAAGAAGCGTGCCGCAAGGCGCGAGGGAGAACCAATGGCTACACTGCTGCAGATTGACGTGAGTTCCCGGGGTGAATACTCGGTATCGAAGAAGTTAAGCGCGGCCTTTGCCGAGCAATGGAAGAGCAAGCATCTGGACGGCAAGGTAGTGGTACGCGACCTGACCAAAACAGCACTGCCGTTTGTGGACCTGCCCTGGATCGCGGGCGCCTACAGCACCCCGGACCAGCACACCCCCGAACAGAAAGAAGCGCTCAGGATCTCGGACGAGCTGATTGCCGAGATCCAGGGAGCGTCGGAGATTGTAATCGGCACCCCCATGTACAATTTCGGCGTGCCGGCTGCACTGAAAGCGTGGATCGATCATGTGAGCCGCTTCGGCAAAACCTTCAACATGGGCGAAAACGGGTATGAAGGGCTGCTGGGCGGCAGAAAGGCGACCTTTCTGATTGCCAGCGGCGGCAACTACGCACCGGGCTCGCCGGCGCAGCGGCTGAACTATGAGTCGACCTACCTGGAAGCGATCTTCGGGTTTTTGGGAATCACGGAGACGAAGTCGATCTTTTCCGGAGACACGACGGCGGTCATGCAGGGCAAGGTTTCGATGGAAGAGTACATAGGGCCGCACATACAGGAGGTACGGGCAGCGGTTGTGTAAAGCCCCAGCCTGCACGTTTGGCGTGGAAGGGGCGGCAAGGCGGTCCGCTCGAAACGGGCCGCCCTTTTTTCGTCCCGTGCGGGTTGGCAAGGGGAAGCAGCGCGCCCTAGGCCACCCCGGCCAGCTGCCGCAGCACGTAGTGGAGGATGCCGCCGTGCTCGTAGTAGCAGATCTCCGCCGGGGTATCGATGCGGACCAGCACCGGGAAGTAGGTTTCTTCACCGCCGGGGCCGGTTGCGCGGACGATCAGGTTGCGGCCGGCGGCCAGCTTTTCGCGGAGCATCATGGCAAGGCCGGGGATGTCGTAGACCTCCTCGCCCGTAAGCCCAAGCGAAGCCGCCGAGTCGCCCGCGTTGAACTCCAGCGGCAGGATGCCCATGCCGAGGAGGTTGGAGCGGTGGATGCGCTCGTAGCTTTCGGCGAGCACGGCGCGCACACCGAGCAGCTTGGGCCCCTTGGCGGCCCAGTCGCGCGACGAGCCTGAGCCGTACTCCTTGCCGGCCAGCAGGATCAGCGGGGTGCCGCGCCGGGCGTACTCCTCCGCTGCCTCGAAGATGGTGGTTGGCGTGCCCTCGGGCAGCAGGCGCGTGAAGCCGCCCTCCGTGCCGGGGGCAAGCCGGTTTTTCAGGCGAATGTTGGCAAAGGTGCCGCGCACCATCACCTCATGGTTGCCCCGGCGCGACCCATACGAGTTGAAGTCGGACGGTTTGACGCCGTGCTCGATCAGGTACTGGCCGGCCGGCGAGCTGGCCTTGATGGAGCCGGCGGGCGAGATGTGGTCCGTCGTGACCGAGTCGCCGAGCACCGCGAGCACGCGCGCGCCCTGGATATCGGTGACCGGCTCCGGCATGGCGGTCATTCCGTCGAAATACGGGGCGCGACGGATGTAGGTCGAGTCCGGCTCCCACCCGTAGGTATCGCCCCCGGGCACACGGAGGCTCTGCCAGTGCTCATCGCCATCGGTGACGGTGCTGTACTCCTTGTGGAAGGCTGCAGTGGTGAGCGCCGCGCCGACCACTTCGGCCACCTCGGCTTGTGTGGGCCACAGATCGCGCAGAAACACGTCCTGCCCGTCGGAGCCCCGGCCCAGGGGTTCAATCTCGAGGTTGCGGGTGATGGACCCTGCCAGCGCATACGCGACGACCAGCGGCGGCGACATGAGGTAGTTGGCTCTGACATCGGAGTTGATGCGGCCCTCGAAGTTGCGATTGCCGCTCAAAACGGAGACCGCAACGAGACCGTGGTTGTCGATCGCCGAGGTCACATCGGTGGGCAGCGCGCCCGAGTTGCCGATGCAGGTAGTGCAACCGTAGCCGACGATGCTGAAGCGGAGTTCATCGAGATAGGGCAGCAGGCCCGCTTTTTTGTAGTACTCGGTCACAACGCGGGAGCCAGGGGCGAGCGAGGTTTTGACCCATGGCGGCGTGCGCAGGCCGCGCTCCACGGCTTTTTTGGCGAGCAGGCCGGCAGCTACCATCACAGATGGATTGCTGGTGTTGGTGCAGGAGGTAATGGCGGCGATCACGATGGAGCCGTGGTCGAGGTAACGGTCCGGGTCGACACCGAACCGCTCCAGAACCGATTGCGCAGGGACTTCGTACGGTCCTGGCAACGCTGGCCGCTTCGTGGCAGGTTTTCCTTGACCTGCCTGCCCACCGCTGGTCGGCTCCAAGACCTCTTCGGTTGCCAGGGAAACCTTGCCCGGCTCCGGCGCGGCCTTGGTGCTGTCGGTCACGCCGCTGGCCGAGGCATGGCCGCCTTCGCCCTCCCAGCGCTGGGCCTGCCGCTCGCCGAAGGCTCCGGCTTTCGGGCCATACAGGGTCGGCAACTGGGCCAGGAAATTGGCCGGCACCTCGCCGAGCGCGACCCGGTCCTGCGGGCGACGGGGGCCGGAAACGCTGGCTTCCACCTCGGCCAGATCGAGCGCTAGGGTCGAGGTGTACTCGGCTTGCGGGGTTTCGGGCGTATGGAATAGCCCTTGCTCCTTATAGTAGGCCTCGACCAGCGCGACCTGAGCCTCGGACCGGCCGGTGAGCCGCAGGTAGCGCAGGGTTTCATCGTCAACCGGGAAGATGCCGCAGGTGGCGCCGTACTCGGGCGCCATGTTGGCGATGGTGGCTCGATCGGCCAGCGACAGCTCGGCCACGCCGGGGCCGTAGAACTCGACGAACTTGCCGACAACGCCGTGCCGTCGCAGCTTTTCGGTCACGGTCAGCACCAGGTCGGTGGCGGTGGCTCCTTCGTGCAGGCGGCCGGTCAGGCAAAAGCCGACGACCTGCGGGATGAGCATGGAAACGGGCTGCCCAAGCATGGCCGCCTCGGCCTCAATGCCGCCGACCCCCCAGCCCAGCACGCCCAGGCCATTGATCATGGTGGTGTGCGAGTCGGTGCCGACCAGGGTGTCGGGGTAGGCGTGGATCTCGCTCCCGTTCTCGCCGTCGATCTCGGTCGTAAAAACGGAGCGGGCCAGGTGCTCAAGGTTGACCTGGTGACAGATACCCATGCCGGGGGGCACGGCAGAGAAGTTGCGGAAAGCGCTCTGGCCCCACTTGAGAAAGGCATAGCGCTCGCGGTTGCGCTCGACCTCAAGGATGGAGTTGATGTGGTAGGAGTCGGCGGAGCCGTAGTCGTCCACCTGCACCGAGTGGTCGATGACGAGCTCGGCGGGTTGGAGCGGGTTGATGCGTTGCGGGTCGCCGCCCAGCACGCGCATGGCGTCGCGCATAGCCGCCAGGTCGACGATGGCGGGCACGCCGGTAAAGTCCTGCATGAGCACACGCGCCGGGGTAAAGGCGATCTCGCGCGAAGGCTCCTCTTTCGGCTCCCAGTGGGCGAGGAACTGGATGTCGGCCGCGGTGACGGAAGAGCCGTCCTCGTGACGGAGCAGGTTTTCAAGCAGGATGCGCAGCGACCAGGGTAGGCAAGACAGATTGACGCCGCGCTCGGCCAGGGCCTGGAGCCGGAAGATGGTGTACGAGGTGCCGCCGGAGTGAAGAGTTGCGCGCGCGCCAAAGCTGTCGGGCACAAAAGCGGAAACGAGGGTACTCATAGAAGGGCGAGGTCCTTTGCTTGTTTGGAGCGATCGGGATGCGGGGCGGGCGGCGCGTCAGAACCGGCGGCCGCGGTCATGGCGGCCATGCCGGTAACGCCGGAACGGATGGAACAGGAGGGAGCCGCACATGATCGCACCAGTCTAAACCTTCCCCCGTCCTTTGACTGTCCTGAACCTCCTCTGAAACCTGCCCGCGCTTTGGGGCCGAGGTGCCGCCGGGTGGGCGACTCTGCGTGCGAGTGCACGGAACGCCTCCAGCCTGCCGAAGCCCTTCCCGCCATGTGCCTCCGTACGATGGAGTCAACAGGGCGTTGCGCCTCTTCAACACGGATCAGCCTGGATCAGCTTGAATCGACATGAGTCGGGGGCTGCTGTCGCGAGCAAGGACCGGGCCGGCGAAACAAGCCGCATCTCAAAACTGAACCCATGATTGTTCCCCTGGTGGATGAAAAAACCTGGAGGGCGTGGCTGGACGCGGTGCCGCCGTGGCAGCCGCCGCTGGTTCCAACCCTTGTGGTTTCGCCGCACCCCGACGATGAAACGCTGGCTACCGGGGGCCTGATCGCCTATCTGCGATCGCACGGAGTTCCGGTGACGGTCGCCGCGGTGACGGATGGGGAGAACTGTTACGAGGGTGAACGGGAGATGGGCCAGGTGCGGACCGGCGAGCAGGAGCGGGCTTTGTTGCGGCTGGGGGTGGGCGCGGACTGCATCCATCGCCTCGGCCTGACTGATAGCGATGTGGCGAGCCGGGAAGACGCGCTCGCGGAGCGTTTGGCGGCGCTGTTGTTGCCCGGCATGCATGCGATCGCGCCGTGGGGCGGCGACTTCCACCCGGATCACGAGGCCTGCGGGCGTGCTGCACGCGCGGCCGCGCTGGCCCGGGGAGCTTTGCTGACCGGCTTCCTGTTCTGGACCTGGCACCGGGGAACAGCAGCATTGCTCGACGGCCTTCGCCTTGGACGTTTTTCGCTTGACGAGAAGCAACGCCGCGCCAAGCAGGAAGCGCTCCGGTGCCACGGGTCGCAGCTGCACCGGAAAAGCGGCGGGTCGGATGGATCGGGCGATGGGCCGATCCTGCCCGAAAACCTGCTGGGGCCTGCCCATCGCCCTTATGAGGTGTTTGTACTTGCATGAGTGCTCCCGTGCACCCCGACCACGACCCGGGCCCTCCGAACGGAACCCGTCCAGCGCCGGCTTTTTTGAGCGCAAGTATCGGGCCGATCCTGATCCGTGGTCGTTTGCGAGCAGCCGGTATGAGGGCGATCGTTACGACGCGACCATGGCGGCCCTTGCGCCGCACCGGTTTCGCCAGGCATTTGAACCCGGCTGCTCGGTAGGGGTGTTGACGGCGCGGCTGGCGGGGATTTGCGACGCGGTGGATGCGCTGGATTTTTCGCCGACGGCGGTGGAGGCGGCGCGGAAGCGTTGCGCGGCGCTGGGCCATGTTCATATCCGTTGCGGGTCGCTGCCGCAGGATGGGCCGGGCAGCCCGCCGGACCTGCTGGTGCTGAGCGAGATCGGCTACTACTTCCCTGCCCCGCGTTGGCAGACGATTTCGCAGGCGCTGATCGCGACGCTGGTGCCGGGAGGTACGCTGCTGGCGGTGCACTGGCTCGGCGCATCGCCCGACCACGCGCTGACCGGAGACGCCGTGCACGAGATCCTGCGGGGGGAGCCGACGCTTGCGCTGGAGCATGAAGAGCGGCATGCCATGTTCCGGCTGGACCGCTGGAAACGTATATGAGGGAGCGCATACGGCACATCGCGGTGCTGGTGCCCGCGCGCGATGAGGAATTGCTGCTGCCGCGCTGCCTGGCTTCGGTGCTGGCGGCCTGCGAGCAGGTGCCGGCCGTGATCACGACGGACATCGTGGTGGTATCGGATAGCTCGGAGGACAGGACGCACGAGCTGGCAACGGAGATGCTGGGGGGAGCGGGAATGGCAGTGAACTGCCATGCGGCGTGTGTGGGCAGTGCTCGCCGGAAGGCGGCGGAGGTAGCGCTCGACCGCTACGCGGGCGAAAGCGGCGCGGTGTGGCTGGCGAACACGGATGCCGACTGCGTGGTACCGGCAGGCTGGCTGCTGCACCAGCTGGCCGCGGCAGAAGCGGGCTGTTGCGGGGTCGCCGGCATTGTGGATGTCGACTCGTTTGCCGAGCATGACGCGGGGGTAGCCCGGCGCTTCCGCGAGACGTACCTGATTCATCCGGATGGGACGCACCCGCATGTGCACGGGGCCAACCTGGGGGTGCGCGCCGACGCTTACCTGCGCGCGGGCGGATGGGGCGCGCTTCCGACGGCGGAGGACCATGACCTATGGCGGCGGCTTGGGCACATGGGGGCCGCCTTGGTGGCCGACGCGGGATTGCGCGTTGTGACCAGCGGCCGGCGCGCGGCGCGTGCGCCGGGCGGCTTTGCGGAGGCGCTGGCTGCGCACAATGTGGTGGGGACTGCCGGGCGCCCGGGGGACGACGCCTGGCAGCAGGGCGTGCGGGAAGACAGGCCGGCGTGACACGGGAGCACTGGCTTGCGCGGCTGGCGGAGCTTCGCGAGGAGCGGCTGCCGCTGCCGGGCCGTGGGGAAACGCCGGCGCGGCACCGTCGCCTGCTGGAGGTGGCACGGGAGGACGTGAGCCTGGCCAAGATGGCAGAAGCGCACTGGGACGCCGTCGCAATCCTGGCGGAAGCCGGGCGCGAGCCGGTGCCAGGTGCGTTGTACGGAGTGTGGGCGTCGGAGGTTCCGGGCAACCCGCTGATTCTGAACGCCGAGAGGAGCAGCATCTCCGGCGTAAAGGCGTTTTGCAGCGGCGCGGGGCTGGTCGGGCGCGCGCTGGTGACCGCGGGCGAGATGCTGGTGGAGGTCGATCTCGAAGCAGGAGGCACCGCGGTTGCGATCGATCCAACGGGTTGGCAGACGGAGGCGTTCCGCTGGACACAGACCAGTGCGGTGAGCTTTCGGAACAGCCCGCTGGCGACGGATGCCGTGGTGGGAGCAAGGCACTGGTATGTGGAGCGCCGAGGCTTTTGGCACGGCGCCTGTGGGCCGGCGGCCTGCTGGGCAGGCGGGGCCATGGGGCTGCTCGGGTATGCGCGGGCGAGCCGCCGCGGGGACGCGCACACGCTGGCGCACCTGGGGGCGCTGGATGCGGAGAGCTGGGGGATGACGGCGTGCCTGGAGGCGGCGGGGCGAGAGATCGACTCGCAGGCGAGGGACCGGGAGGGCCCCGAAAGGCTGGCGCTACAGGTGCGGCACCTGGTGGAGCGGGGTTGCGCGGCGATGCTGCAAGGGTTTGGACGGGCGTATGGGCCGCATCCGTTGTGTATGGACGGGGAAGTGGCGCGCCGTTATGCGGAGGTGGAGTTGTGGATCCGGCAGTCGCACGCGGAACGCGATCTGGAGTTGCTGGGGCGCCTTTGCCGGGCCTGAAAGTGCGGTTTTCTGAACCTTTTGGGGGATTTTGTATGAATTTTTTGTAACAGAAAACAGCGCAAAAAGGCCTGTTTTTCACCACGGACGGTGCAGATTCCGGGGTGTTTTGCGGTTGTTTTTGCCCGATCGTTCGATGGCGATCGAAGAGTGGGTTTTTGGGCGAATTGGATTTCGGTCGTTTGTGCTTGCGGGTAACATCGCGGCGAGCACCCAGGAGCTTGCCGGCCGCGATGCGATTCCTTGCACGTTATTCAGGGTGTTTGTGCTTGCGGGTTAGAAGATGAGCTTGGCGGCGAGCTGGATCTGCCGGGGGCTGTAGACGTAGTTGCTGTTGGCATTGGTGTAGGTGGCGAAGGACGGGTTGAATTGTAACTGGGTGGAATAGGTTTGGGGACCGGTGTAGCCGGTGGTGGAGTTACCCAGGGTGGAGCCGCCGAAGGTATAGCCGGTGCTGTTAACCCCGGTGTAGTTTTCGTGATTGAAGACGTTGAAACACTCGCCAAAGATCTGCACGGTGTACCGCTCCCGGATCTGCAACTGCTTTTCCGCACGGACGTCAAAGGTTTCACTGCGGCGGAAGGTAAAGGTGCTGCGGCCGAGGGTGGGGACAAAGGTGGGCGAGCCGCCGGCACCGTTCCAGCCGGCAAGGATGGCGGCACCCGAGCCGTAGCCGGTGGTGGTGAGGCTGTAGGGCAGGCCGTTCTGAAGCTGGACGATGGGATTGAGGTTCCAGCCGTCGAGCAGGCGGCTCTTGACCCCTTGAAAGTGCTGGGGGTATTTAAGGGTGGCGTAGGCAACAAAGCGATTCGGGACATTGAAGGCCGAGTTGCCGTACTGGGAGCGCAGGGAGGCGTTGGGATCGAGCGGCTGATTGGTGGAAGCCTGCGTGGACTGGTTCTGGTTGTAGTCGAGCGCGTGCGAGTAAGTGTAGTTGGCGTTGAAGTCGGCGTACTTGAAGGTATGGTTGGCTACTTGAAAAACCAGAGCGTTGTAACTGGCGTTGATGTTGCTCGCGATAT
>CAXTWU010000016.1:0-3033 GCA_964248025.1 uncultured Acidobacteriaceae bacterium
CGAAAAGCCGCAAGCCTTCCACGCCCAGCGACAGGGTAAACAGGGCACCGCCGGTGGCGATCACGGCGTCCCCGCCCGGGATAAATGCAATGCCTGCAATCCCGGCACCGGCTGCCACCAGGTCCGCCGTGCCATCAGGAGAGATCTGCACAATGCCCCGCCGTCCCTTCAGCGCCGCCGCCAGGTACACGTTGCCGGCAACGTCCAGCGCCATGCCCTGCGGCCTGCCCAGCCCGCGATAGTGCACCGCCGCCGTGCCGTCCGGCGAGATCGCGTACACCGTGTCGTAGCTCGAGGTGGTGGGCCCGGCCACAAACAAGCGTTCATCCACGCCAAATGCCAGGTGGTAGGCCGAGATGGAGGGCTCAAGCGTGGCATACACAAAGATCTGCCGGTCCGGCCCGATCTTAAAAATCGTCCCGCTCCGGTCGCCTACATACAAATTGCCGGCTCCATCGAAACAGATTCCGGTGGCCGTGCCCATGCCCTCGGAGTAGCTTGACACCGCCCCTTCCGGCGAGACCCGGTGAATGGTTCCGTCGTTGCGCGACGACACATAAAGGTAGCCGTCTGGACCCACGGCGAGGCCAGTCGCGTTGGTGATGCCCGTGACAAACGGGGCTGCCTCGCCCGATGGCGTGATCCGAAAAACTGACACCGGCGTTTCCTGCCCGCGCGCGCCCGAAAAGGTGGCGTAGATGTTGCCGAACGCGTCGACTGCCGGGTTCGTGACCTGGTGGATGCCCGTGGCCAGCAGCTCCGCCACCTCGAACTGCACCCGGTTGCTTTCTTCGCCGTTCCGCAGCACCCGCAGGGGGCCGGACTCCGCCTCGTCGGGCACACGGAGGACCAGGCGCTCGCTGCGGCTCAGCAGTACGCCGGCGGCCAGCTCGCCCAGCATGGCGACGGGCAGCCGGTCGCCTGCCGGGGCCAGGCCGCTGCCGTGCACATGGATCTCCCCTCCGGGCAGGGCGGCGATCGGGTGGACGCCGGTCAGGCGTGGCGCGGCTGGGATAGGTTCTTGCGGCATCTCTTCTACTGTAGCGAACTCCAGGGATCACCCTGCTCGCGCTACCACCAGTGGGTCACCATCGCGCCGACCAGCAGGGCGTACACGCCGGCTGCCGCATCGTCCATCAGGATGCCTGTGCCGCCATGCAGGCGCTCCAGCTGCCGCACGGGCGGCGGCTTCAGAATATCGAAGAAACGGAAAAGCAGAAGCCCCAGCAGTGCATGCGGCAGGTCGGCGCGGCTAAAGCCGCAGTAGGGCATCAGAGCGATCCACTGGCCCGCGACCTCATCGATGACCACATGACCCGGATCGGTGCCTTGGGATTCCAGTTCAACCACCGACGCTGCCGGAATACCGGCGACCAGCGCCAGCAGTGCTGCCAGCAGTGTGGTGGCGCGTAAAGCTGGAGGGGTCGGATGCACAAGCGCGGTAAAGAGAAGCCACAGCAGCACGGCGACGACTGAGCCCCAGGTGCCTGGACCGGGTTTCAGAAAACCTGTGCCCAGAACTGTCGCGACCGTCCAGGCCCAGGGAGTTCGCAGCGGCCTCGGCGAAGGCTCAGGCATGCTCGTCCGGATCGCCGGAACCGAAATTGCGAACCTCCGCTTTTTGCGAACCGCCGAGCCCTTCAAGCTCGTCGAGCAGCTCCGGGTCGTGCACCGGGGATGAGATCCGGTAAGCCTCCGAGGCCCACTTGCCCAGGTCAATCACCCGGCATCGATCCGAGCAGAAGGGGAACTCTGTGTCCTTGGCTGTCACCAGCGTTCGGCAGGTGGGGCAGCGCAGTGCCTTGATCTTCGCCGCGCTCATGCTCCGGCCTCCGTCAGCACCCGCGCCACCACGTCGTAGTCGTGGGCTTCGGTGATCTCGCAAGGGTAGAACGTTCCCGGTACCAGCGCATCGTGATCGCCGAAGTCGTTGATGTACAGCTTGCCGTCGATCTCCGGCGCATGGAGTGCGGAGCGGCCTTCCCATAGCAATGGCGTTTCTTCGCTGGGCCCGGTCATTAGCACGGGCAACCTGCGCCCCACCCAGCCCTGCTTGCCAGCGGCGGAGATCCCCTGTTGCAGCTTCATCAGCGAACGGCGGCGCGCCTCGATCGTCCGTCGCGGTACTTTGTCTCCGTAGTCAAAGGCCCGGGCGCCTTGCTCGTCCGAGTAGCCGAACACGCCCATCCAGTCAAAGCGCGCATCGCGCACAAACTGCTTCAGCGTCGCGAACTCCTCGTCTGTTTCGCCCGGAAAGCCGACAATGAAGCCCGTCCGCACCACCAGCCCCGGCACCGTCGCACGCGCCTTTTCGAGCGTTCGCAGAAAAATCTCCGCCCCTCCGCCGCGCCTCATGCGCTTCAACACACTTGGCGAAGCATGCTGCAGCGGGATGTCGAGGTACGGGCAGATCTTTGCGTGGCGCGCCATGGTGTCGAGCAGCCGGGTCGTGATGCGGTTGGGATAGGTGTACAGGAAGCGCAGCCAGACGAGCCCTTCGATCTCCACGAGCCGTTCCAGCAACTGCGCCAGCCCGTCGCGCAGGCCAAAGTCCTCGCCGTAGCAGGTGGTGTCCTGCCCGATCAGCGTCAGCTCGCGTACACCGGAGGCGACCAGCCGCTCGGCTTCCGCCGCAATCGACTCCATGCGCCGCGAACGGAACTTGCCCCGCAGGTTCGGGATCACGCAGAAGGTGCAGGGGTGATCGCAGCCTTCCGCGATCTTGATGTAAGCCGACGTGCGGCCAGTGGCCAGCAGCCGCGGCGTGTCGTCGGAGTACAGATAGGTCGGCAGCGCCGAGGTCTCCGCGCCGTCCCAGCTGTCGCGCGCGAACCGGCCCTGCCGCTCGCGCAGGTCGCCCTCCGCCCGGCTTGAGACCATCGGTACCGGGGCAGGGAAAGGCGGTTCAGGCCGGCTCCCCACGGTCGACTCTGCCGCGGGCACGACCACGGCGTTTCCCGTCAGGATCAGAAAGGGCGACGGCAAGGCCGGACGGCTTACCAACCCGGTGGCTTCGAGAATGGACTGGAGCTC
>CAXTWU010000016.1:3133-8935 GCA_964248025.1 uncultured Acidobacteriaceae bacterium
CCCAGCGACACAAAGCCGATCTTCAAGCGCGGCGCGACCGACGGCGCAGGCACGGCGGTCGCGGGCGGAGTCAGGGTGGTTGGAGCCATCTGCCTATTTTAGCCGATGGGTTTCAGCGGGCGGGGCGGTCAGGGTGACACACAACCGCGTGCTTGATCCACCCCGACGCCCAATCTGCATCGCAGGAACCCGGGGTGGAATCAAAGAAGACAAAACCGATCACGACCGAACCGACGAGCCGGACTGTGCGGGCGCTGACAGGAGAAATGCATGCGAGTTTTCAGGACAGGCTTCAGAACGGGGCGGGTACGTGCATCGATGGTCTCTGCGGCCCTGTTGCTGGCGACGGCTGCGCCTTTCGCCGGTGATTTGGCGGCGCAGGGGTACGATCGGGGCAGATACCAGGGCAACTACCAAGGCAATTATCAGGGTGACTACCGGGGCAACTACCAGCGTGGCAACAACTACTACAACGGCGAGCGCGGCAACCTGCGCGGCGGCGACTACGACCAGCGTTACCGGCAGGACGATCGAGACCATCATCACGGGGGCGGCATTGGTCCCGGTTACGGCGCATTGATCGGCGGCGGCGGCGGAGCCGCCCTGGGTGCGATCTTCGGCGGCGGCATGAAAGGAACCCTGATTGGCGGCGCGGCCGGGGCCGGCCTCGGCGCGCTCGGCGGCAAGCTCGCCCAAGGCCACCATCATCACCACGATCGTTACCGCCGCTAACCTGTCCCTCGCCGCCCCTGGCCGCAGTGCACGCGCGCGGTTTCACCTTGGCACGTTTTCAAATCCGGGTATTCCCAACGCTGAAGGAGATACAAGCCAATGATGCAGATTCCGCGACTGATCAGCCCCATGGCCTGGAGCACCGGGGCCCTTGCCCTGAGCCTCTGCGCGACCCCGTTTGCCGCCAACGCCCAAGCCGCGCCCTCCCAGGCCTCCCCCGCGGCGCCCGGCGGTGACAGCAATCGCAAAAAGATCGACGCCATCCCCATTTCCCGGCTCGTCACGGCCACCTGCCGCCAGGCCTGGCACATGAGCGGTGAAAACGAGGATGGCTTTTTCGACATCGTGCAGCGCTTGACCGCGCTTTCGGCCCACAACCGCGACATCACGCTTCCCGACAATAAGGAGGCCGGAGCCCGCGCAGGCGAGTGGATCCGCGAGCAGGCCCTCAAGGACCCAGACCAGTTGCTGTACGCCATTGTGGACCACGCTGTGGTTTACAACTCCAAGCCCGGCAATGGCGCCGCCCAGCCCGGCGCCCAGCCCGGCACCCAGCAGTAGCAGCCGGGAGTTTGCTGGTAGAATGGGGCTGTGCCGGGCCCTGCGCGGCGCAATCCCGCCAACCCCGCCAGGTCCGGAAGGAAGCAACGGCAACGGGCTCGTGCGTGCGCAGCAGGTACCCCGGTACATAAGTCCAATCGCCGGTTATTCGACACGGCAGCCCCCCTCGGAGACAATCGAATCGGTAAGCCGCCGGAAACACCGGCGGCCAAGATTCTTGTCTGCATGAGGAGACCTCATTTGAAGCAGGACCAGCCGGATCGCGTCGGCAGCGTAATCGGCGTGAGAAGCGCCGAAAAACAGTTTGTACGCCGCGCCAAGATCAGCGCCCTGGGCACGTATGTGCCGCCTCGCATCCTGACCAATGCTGACCTGGAAACGATGGTCGACACCTCCGACCAGTGGATCGTGGAGCGGACCGGCATCCGCGAGCGGCACCTGGCCGACAAGGGCACCGCAACCAGCGACCTTGCCGCCGCGGCCGCCCGGCGGTGCCTCGCCGATCGCGGCATCTCCGCCGAGCAGGTCGAGGTCATTATTGTTGCGACGGTCAGCCCCGACATGCCGTTTCCAGCGACGGCCTGCCTGGTGCAGGAGAAGATCGGCGCGATCCGTGCCTGGGGCTTTGACCTGGGCGCGGCCTGCTCCGGCTTTCTGTACGCCCTGCAGGTAGGGGCCAAGCTGATTGAAAGCGGGGCCCAGAACAACGTCCTCGTCATCGGTGCCGACACCATGAGCTCGATGATCGATTACACCGACCGCAGCACCTGCATCCTGTTCGGCGACGGCGCGGGCGCGGTGCTGCTGGAAGCGGCAGACGAGGACGAGGTCGGCATCCTTGATTACGCGCACGAGATCGACGGCTCCGGCGCGAATGCCCTGCGGCTGCCCGCCGGCGGCAGCCTGCGCCCGGCCAGCGCTGAAACAGTGGCCAACAAAGAGCACTACGTCTACCAGGACGGGCAGACGGTTTACAAGTTCGCCGTCCGCAAGATGTCAGAGATCGCCGAGAAAGTGCTCATGCGCAATGGCCTCACGGGTGGGGACCTGGCGTGTTTTATTCCGCACCAGGCCAACCGTCGCATCATTGAGTCCACCGCCCAGCGACTAGGTATGCCGCTTCAGTGCGTCATCATCAACATCGACCGGTACGGCAATACCATTGCCGCGACCGTGCCGCTGGCCATGGGCACCGCGCGCGAGCAGGGAAAACTGAAAAAGGGCGGTCTGGTGTTGCTGGCCAGCGTCGGTGCGGGCTTTACCGCCGGGGCCACCCTGCTGCGGTGGGAGCTCAACGGCAGCTAAGCCTTGGCCGGTGCCGAAGCCTTGTCCGCAGGGCCGCCACCGCCCTCGCGACCGCGCTCGGCTCTCCAGCTGCGCATCTGCTTGCGGTACTGCCACACGCCGACCGCGATGGCGATCACCAGCAGGCACCCAAATGCGATCAGGATGGGCGTCCCCCATTTCGACAGGTATCCGTTCCACGCGTGGAGCACACGCCGGCCGTACACAGCGCCGAGCCAGGCCATAAAACCGTAGCGAACGCTGCGCGCCAGGGTGAACGCCGTGACGTACTGGATGCGTGTTGCTCCCAGTGCGCCCGCACCCAGCAGCAGCGGCATCAAGGGAACCGGCGGGGGTGCGATCGCGGCGCCGGCAATGGTGACGAACCCATGGCCGCGCATCCAGCGATTGACCAGCTTCACCATGCGGCGCGGGACAAAGTGGTTCAGCATGGCTTCGCCGCCTTTTTGCCCCGCCTTCCAAGTGGTGTAGCCGCCCAGCACACTGGTTACGATCGCGAGCAATGCAATCACGACCGGGTGCGAACCCGGCTGCGCGCATAACAATACAATCAGCAGGTCGCCCGAACCCGGCAGGGGCAAGGGAATGATCGCGGCGTCAAGAAACGACACCACGCACAAGCCCGGCAGGCCCAGATGAATGAGCCATGGCGGCACATGCGCCGTGGACGGCGCCGAGGATGAATGGCTTGCGCCGGCGGAGTCTTGGAACCAAAGAAGCAGGCTGAGAAGAAGGGGGTGCATAGGTCGGTACTAGTAGGAAGCGCCGATGGCCCTTCGCGTTCGGCTCTCGGGCAAAATACTCTCCTTGCAGGCCGATAAACCCGCGAGCCGGCATGGTGACCGCAACAAAGCGGCTTCTCCGGTTGTGCACCTCCGAAGGGTGCCCAACCGCGCTACGCTGCCCAGCTCCATCGCGGCACCCCGGCGATCAGGCCGAGAGCATAGGCCTCAGTAAAAAAGCGCTCGGCGCCCGCCAGCACCTCCGCGTCCAGCTTGTAGTGGATGTTCCGGCCCAGGTAGTCCCGCACGATCTCGGGGCGCAGTTCAAGCCGCGGAGCCCACTCCGCTACCAGTTCCGGCAGGTGCAGCAGCCCCGCATCGCGTGAATGCTGGAGGTCGTCGGCAATCGCCCGTCCGGAAAACCGGCCCAGCGCCTCCGCGCGGACGGCCCAGAATGCTGAAACCCAGGCCGTTCCGGTGGCTGCGCGCCAGGCGTGCCCCAGGTCCAGGTAGCCCAGCCGCTCGCCCGTACGCTGTCGACGCCCGTCCCGGTCGCGCAAGGCATGCAGTGCCGGGTCGCCGATCAGCAGGGCCGCGTCCGCGACTGCCAGCATCGCATCCAGCGCCGGCGGATGCTCAACAAAGCGCGGCATATGCCCCCAAAAGCGCCGGAACAGGATCTGGGTGTACAAGGCCGACGAGCGGGAGGAGGCGTCAAGCGCGACCGTGCCGATCCGGGCCAGCTCTGCCCCGGACGGCGGATCAAGATCCGGCTCCTCGCCTTGGCCCGGCTCGCCGCCGGTACGGAATACCAGCAACAGCGACCGGATGGCTCCCAGCGATGCGACTGCGCAGCCCGGCACCACTGCCAGACCCGCCATGGCGGCATACGCGCCGATGGGGAGCAGTCCCAGGTCGGCCCGGTTCTCGGCCAATGCCCCGGCGCAAGCCGCCGGCATCATGCGTTCCACGTGGTAACGCTCGCTGAGCCGTGCTGCTTCCGGGGGATGCTCAAAGTTCCACATCAGCGGCGCGGGATTCAAGAAATGGATGGCCGCCATGCGCAGGCGAGGAGCGGTCAAGCGTCGCCCCGGCGCAGGGAACGCAGCCACACAGGGGCCAGGGTGCAGACCAGCGCGAGCCCCTGCACCGACAGGAGAGCCGTTTGCGCCGGCAGGGTCGCAAACCCGCACCAGGCCAGCGCGATCCAGAACGCCATGTCGGCCGAGGCCGCCAGGTACACCCAGTCCGGAAACCGGTGCTGGTCTCCACCGAAGCTCATCTGCTCCACGGGCGGGTACGGCGCCCTCGCCCGCCAGCCCGCGGCACGCAGCAGCACCACCGGCATCAAATTGAAAAACAGCACCACCGCCACCCAGCAGGGCAGAGCCCAGGGCAGTGCTCCATAATGGGCAAAGACCACCAGGGTCACCGCGATGGTCAGCAGGACGTTTAAGCTGGCGCCCGCATGTACCGCTACAGGAAAGCGACCCATGTCGCGCAAACGGTTCATCTGGTCGAGCGGCTTGGTGGGTGGCAGCGAAAGGCCCGGCATACATATTCACTGTAGCCGAGCAGGAGGGGTGGGCCATGGCAAGGTACGAGGACGCGAACAAAACATCCGGGGCGCGCAATGTGCTGGGCGGCGTGCTCGAAACCTGCGGCAAGGATCCGGTCACCGGTTTTTACCGCAACGGCTGCTGCGACACGGGCCCCGACGACTTCGGGGTGCATACAGTGTGTGCCGTCATGACGGACAAGTTTCTTGAGTTTTCCAAGGCCCGCGGCAACGACCTGCTGACACCTCGTCCCAACTTTCCGGGGCTTAAAGCCGGCGATCCCTGGTGCCTTTGCGCCGGACGCTGGGTGGAAGCAGAGCGCCACGGCATGGCACCGCCCCTGATGCTGGCAGCGACGCACGAGGCGACACTCGAGGTGGTCGCGCTCGAAACCCTGCTGCCCTATGCACTGGACCGGGAGATGGTGGAAGGTTGATGTAGACAGTTTTGCTAAACCAGGTTAACCTAGCACTCAGAGGCACACTCTATGACAAACGCCACCATCTTCGAAGCCAAAACCCAGCTGTCCGAATTGATTCGCAAGGCGCAGGCCGGTGAAACGGTCATCATTACGTCAGGCCGAGAGCGGCTGCCGGTCGTGCGGCTGGAACCGATCGCGCCGGTGAAGAAGTTCAAGCGGTTGGGCGTCCGGGAAACCCCGAGCTTTGTACTGCCTGATTCTTTCTGGGATCCACTTCCTGAAGAAGAACTGCGTCTATGGAACGGAGAAGGGGATGAGGATTGAGAGCTTTGCTCGATACCCATACTCTTATCTGGGCCAGTCTTTCCTCGCAAAAGTTGAGCCGAGCTGCTGCGGCCATCATTGACGACGACGAAAACACGATTTACGTATCCGCCGCGAGTGCTTGGGAAATTGCAACCAAGGTTCGGACTGGCAAGCTGCCGGAAGCCGCAACTCTGGA
>CAXTWU010000016.1:9035-21133 GCA_964248025.1 uncultured Acidobacteriaceae bacterium
GGGAAATTGCAACCAAGGTTCGGACTGGCAAGCTGCCGGAAGCCGCAACTCTGGAGCGCGAGTTCATGGGCGACATGCGCGATGCCGGTTACACTCTGCTGCCCGTAACAGTCGAAGAAGGCCTGCGCGCCGGACGGCTGCCCGGCGCGCATCGCGATCCTTTCGACCGCATGCTTGCTGCACAGGCACTGGCCCAGGATATTCCCATCCTCAGTCTCGACCCCAGGCTCGATGTTTTCGGCATCCGCCGTATCTGGTAGGCCAGTTTAAACTAGCCTCGCGGTACTTCGGGCATCTTGCAGGGGTGCCGGTAGCGGGCTAGCTTCGTAGCAATGTCGTAACGAAGCTCCGCCCCGAGGTCCATGTTTTGCCCCCGAGCAAGCTCTTCCCGACCCTGCCTCCGCCTGAGATCGTGCAACCTGTGGCGCCTGAGCCTGCGGACACGCCGGAGCGGCTGGCCTGGCTCGCGCTGGCGCTGACGCCCGGCCTCGGCTCTCGCCGAATTCTTCAGGCGGTGGATCGCGTCGGCTCAGCCCTCCAGGTGGCCCGCCTTCCGCTTACCGCGTTGGAGGCCCAGCGTTTTCCGGCGCCTTCCGTCCAGTTCCTTGCGGATGGACAGGCCTGGCGCGCCGCCGAAGAAGAAGCGAAGCGACTGCGCGGAATGAACGCGACTTTTCTCTGCCACGATGAAGAGCAGTACCCGGAGCGCCTGCGCGAGATTTATGACGCGCCCCCAGTCCTCTGGATCCGCGGCCGGGCCGAGCTGCTTTCCGCGCACGGCATCGCGGTCGTCGGCACTCGCCAGCCCAGCCCCTACGGCTCCGGAATGGCCGAGCTGCTCTCTCGCGATCTCGCCACCCGCAACGTCCTGGTCATGAGCGGCATGGCCCGCGGCGTCGACACTTTTGCCCATAAAGGCGCGATGGCCGCGGGCAAACCCACGGTCGCGATCTGGGGCACCGGCATCGACGTGATCTATCCGAAGGAAAACAAGGCCCTGGCTGAGCAGATGATCGCGACCGGCGGATGCATCGCCTCCGAACAGCCTCTCGGCACCTACCCCGCGCCGCCCAACTTTCCCCGGCGTAACCGCATTCTCAGCGCCATCTCGCTCGGCGTGCTGGTGGTGGAGGCGGCGGAACACTCCGGGTCGCGGGTGACTGCGCGGCTCGCCATCGAGCAGAACCGCGACGTCTATGCGGTCCCCGGCAATGTGACGAACAAGAACTCCTGGGGTCCCAACACCCTTATCAAGCAGGGCGCCAAGCTCGTTGCCACCTGGGAAGACATCTGGGAAGACCTGCCGTCGCAGGTCCGCATCGAGATTGAGGCCACCCTCCCCGGCTTTGCGCCCGAACCCGGGGGTACCGCCAGCACGCTGTTCGACGATGCCGGCCTGCCGCCTACCGAAACCCGTGTTCTTTCCGTCCTAAGGCATGATGAATCTATGCAGCTGGACGAAATCATGGAGCAACTGGAAGGGGAGTGGAGCTCGGCCGAGATTTTTACCGCCTTGTTTGAGCTCGAGCTCGGAGGCAAGGTCCGTCAGCTGCCCGGAAAAAACTACGTACGCACCTTTTAGCCGATTGACAGTGACCATCTGGATAGTGCCCAAGCGACTTTTCCCGAATCGCCGCATCCTTATACACCGAAGCGACAAAAGCTTGCCTTTGCGCAGCCTGCAGATCCGGCTCTCCGGACTGCATGCCCTCGCACCATAGCAGCCGCCACGGCTGGCCCTCTACGGAGGCGCGTGGTAGCTTCCAATAGATTTCGCGGCGCCGCTGTTCCCGCGGCCTGGACAGAAAAGGTCTTTCATGAGCAAGTCCCTGGTCATCGTTGAGTCGCCTGCCAAGGCCAAAACGATCAACAAATATCTCGGCAACGACTTTGTCGTCGAAGCCTCGCTCGGCCACATCATGGATCTGCCGAAGAGCCGGATCGGTGTGGATCTCATCGACGGCTCCTTCCACCCCGAACTGATTGTGATTCCCGGCAAGGAAAAGGTTGTCGATCACCTGAAGAAGCTGGCCAAAAACGCCGACCACGTTTACCTGGCACCCGACCCTGACCGTGAAGGCGAAGCGATCGCCGCGCACCTTGAAGAACAGCTGCGCCCGGTGGCAAAGAATGCCATCAGCCGCGTGACGTTCAACGAAATTACGCCCAAAGCGGTAAAGGCTGCGTTTGAGCGCTCGCGCGCCGTCAACACCAACCTGGTGGACGCCCAGCAAACGCGACGGGTGCTGGACCGGATCGTGGGCTACCAGATTTCGCCGCTGCTGTGGGACAAGGTGCGCCGTGGACTTTCTGCCGGCCGGGTCCAAACAGTCGCCGTCCGGCTTATCGTCGAGCGCGAAGGGGAGATCAAGGCATTTCAGCCGGTGGAATACTGGCCCATCGATGCGGTTCTTGCGGCACCGGCGGTTCATGCTTCTGACCCGTCCGCGGCGAAGCTGTTTACGGCCCGCCTGGTGGCCGTTGACGGAGAGCGGGTGAGCGTCGACACAGTCGGCCAGCCTGCGGTCGGCACCCGGAAGGCTGCCCAATCCATCATCGAGGGTGCGACCGGGGCAGCCTGGACAGTGCGTTTGATCGAAAAAAAGGAACGCAAGCGCAATGCGCCGGCACCGTTTACCACCAGCAAGCTCCAGCAGGAAGCAGCCGGAAAGCTCGGCTTCGGCGTAAAGCAGACCATGGGCCTGGCGCAGCGTTTGTATGAAGGCGTCGAAATCGGCAAGGATGAAGACGGACAGCCGAATACCATCGGCCTGATCACCTACATGCGTACCGACTCGACCCGTGTCTCCCCGGATGCGATCGAGGAAACGCGCGAGTGGATCCGCAACGAGCTAGGCGCGCAATATGTGCCGGAGCGGCCGAACAGCTTTAAGGGAAAGAAGGAAAGCCAGGAAAGCATCCAGGATGCTCACGAGGCGATCCGGCCGACGCACCCGGAGATGCATCCCGACACGCTGCGGCAGACCCTGAGCGACGCCGAACTGCGTCTGTACCGCCTGATATGGCAGCGTTTCGTAGCCTCGCAGATGACGCCCGCGACCTCCGACGTGACCACGGTTGAGATCGACGCTCGCGCTTCCGCGCAGCCGGCGCACACCTTTAATTTTCGGCTGAGCGGCTCCGTGCTCCGCTTTGACGGCTTTTTAAAGGTCTACCAGGAGGCCGAGGAAGAAGGAGAAACAGAGCAAAAGCTGCCGGCGCTTGTCGAAAAGCAGAGCCTGGAGCTTGCCTCGCCGGAAGCACTGCGGGCCGAAGCCCTCCGGCAGCGGGAAGCGAAGCGGGCCGAGGCTCGCCGTCAGTACGACATCAAGCGGGCCAAGATTGAAGCCCGGGCCGAGGACCAGGATCTGGACGAGGAGACTGTGCAAGCCATGCTCGGCGAGCTGGTCAATCCCGAAGCGGCGGCTGACGACGAAGCGGGTGAGTTGAAGGTGCGAACCGCGGTGGACGCGGTGCAAAAGTTCACCGAGCCGCCCCCACGCTACTCCGAGGCTTCGCTGGTCAGGGTGCTGGAGGAGCGTGGGATCGGCCGCCCTTCTACCTACGCGGCCATCATCAACACCATCCAGGAGCGTGAGTATGTCCAAAAGGTTGGGGGCAAAAAGAACGGCGGCTTCATCCCGACCGAGATCGGCACCGTGGTGGCCGATCTGCTGGTCAAAAACTTTCCCTACATCTTTGACACGCAGTACACAGCCCGGCTGGAAACGGAGCTCGACGACATTGAGCATGGCAAGGAGCAATGGACCTCGCTGCTGAACGGCTTCTACGGCCATTTCAAGAAGGAGCTGGGCGAAGCCAGCGAGCACATGGAAGACCTGAAGCGCATGGAGATCCCGACCGACCAGTCGTGCGACAACTGTGGGTCGCCCCTGGTGATGAAATGGGGCAAGTTCGGAACGTTCTACGCCTGCAGCGCTTACGACAAGAAGATAAAAGGCAGCTGTACGTTTACCAAGGAGAACTACGACACCAAGCCGAACCTGAACCTGCCCGAAGCAGATGCGGAGGATAAGGAAGAGTTTTGCGAGTCATGCGGGCGGCCGATGACACTGCGCAATGGGCGGTTTGGGCCCTTCATGGCCTGCACCGGCTACAACGCGGACCCGGCCTGCAAGACGGTGCGCCGCTTGACGTCGAAGCAGCAACAGGCTCCCCCTGTGCCGCTCGAGGAAAACTGCCCTAAGTGCAGTGCGCAGTTGGTGTTACGAAACGGTCAGTACGGCGAATTCGTTTCCTGTTCAGCCTATCCGAAATGCAAATACATCAAGCAGGACACGATCGGGATGCACTGCCCCAAGTGCCCTGACGGCGAGGTTGCGCAAAAGAAGTCGCGTTTCGGAACCATGTTTTACTCCTGTACCAACTACCCCAAGTGCGACTTTACGGCCAACCATAAGCCTGTTGCGCAACCATGCCCTGAGTGCAACAGCCCCTACCTGATGGAAAAGGTGTTGAAGTCGGGTGTTTACCTGGTATGCCCGAACAACAAGAAAGGGGGCGCGGCTGATGACACGAAGAAAAAGGCTCCACGCGGTAAAAAGGCTGCCACGGAGCCGGAAAAGCCCGTTGTTTGCAGCTTCACGGAACGGATCGGAGACGCACCTCAAGGCGGGTCCGCTCCGTCGACTGTGATGCCGCCGGTGACCCGTGCCGCGGTTGCCGAGGAGTCCGTTGCAGGTCAGTCCACCGCGACCCGGAGCCGGGCCGTCGCAAAATCCGGCTCCAAGTCCCGATCAAACTCCAAGGCAAAGTCCGGGGCGAAACGGGAAGTCGCCACCGTCTGACCCGGGTTTGTAACACCGGGCACTCCATTTGGAACGCCCGGTTGAAGGCAGTTCATGCGCGAAGCCCCAGGCCGGTCGCCGATCTGCTAAGTTCAAAAAAGAAAGCGAGAAAACACCATGGCACGCGCAACCTGGAACGGCAAGGTGATTGCCGAGAGCGAAAAGTTCGAAACTGTGGAAGGCAATCTGTACTTTCCGGAAAGTGCGCTGAAGCGTGAGTTTTTCCGCCCCAGCAGCACGACGTCCACCTGCCCTTGGAAGGGCCAGGCCCGCTACTACTCCCTTCTGATTGACGGGCAGGAGAACCAGGACGCCGCCTGGTACTACCCGGATCCGAAGCCCGCCGCCCACAACATCAAGAACCACGTCGCCTTTTGGCGCGGTGTGGAGGTTGAGCAGTAATTGCTTTCGGCCGAACCGCAACAGAGGAAATAGTTGCGCGAAACCTCCTTGCTGGCCTCGTGTTTCCTCCCTTGTAATCAGTCACTTGTACAACGGAGGGTCTACGATGCGAACCATAAGTGCAGGCCTAACATGGATGGGGAGCGCGGCCTTTGCGGGTGTGCTTCTTCTGGCGGCAACTCACACCGCGCAGGCGCAGGTTTCCTTCGGCATCGGCGTAAGCCATTATGGCGCGCCGGCATATGGAGCCGGCTACGGCTACGGCGACGTTTACGGGTACCGCGAAGCAGAGCGCGAGCGTTGGATCGCGCAGGAGCGACGCGAAGAGTAGGAAGCGGCGCGGGCAGCCGAGTGGCGCCGCGAGCGATGGGAGCAGCAACGTTTCTACGGCCATGACCAAGGGGCCTGGCGGGGACGCGACGAGCACTGGCAACGCGACCGTTACTAGCCGCGGTGCATCCAAAAGGCTCCGGCTAACCCGCCGGGGCCTTCGTGTTTGGAGCTGCAAGGGGCGCAACGCGCTATCAACTTGCCCATCCAGCCGCGTTGCTCGGAGCACCCGGCATTGGCGCGACATTCTCTTCTATAGGTGGGAAAGCAGGCTCTCATCTCCGCGCAACATACTCTTGTTAGATTGGCCGAGGCTTCCCCACTCGCCACTTCCGTTGACCCCATGCTGCGAGGACCTGCATGTCCCATAACCTGGCACCATCACTGCAAAGCCTCCATCACCTCCATAGCCCTCCGGAGCACCTTTCCAGTGAAGCCTTGTCGGCCGAACTGGTATGGCGCTACATCGGCGACGTGCTGGAAGGCGGGCACCTGCACTTTTTCGTAAGTGGCGGCAGCCATGTTGTGCCGGCGACGCTGGCAGCTTTGCGCGACTTCAAGGCTGATGCTTATGTGCCGGTTCTGTCCGACGCTTTGGTACGGTGGGCTGCAAAGCCCCGGCAAGGCCGGTACTCGCTGGGGGACCTGATGGATGCGGTCATCGCGCAGGAATTCGCGGACATTGATCGCCGCTTCTTTAACTCTTCACCTTCGTGGCAGGTCTGCCTTCAAACCCTCCATCGCGAACTGTTTCGGCGTGAACTGCTGTTGAAAGAGCGGGGCCCGTTTGGAGGGCTGGAAACGCGGTAATCCGCAATTTGGCTGCTGCGTAAGGGACCAGGGTAAGAGTGTTCTCGGGCTCGTTGCTCGTCACCGGGCTCACCGGAGGGGCCGCCGCGACGCCGTCCTCGGCCCGCCAGCCGGGTAGCTGGCGAGCGCGGACGGCAAGCTGAACGGGTGAAGCCCAGAGTGAAAAGGGGCAGGCGCCCAGCGGGCTTTCCCGCACCGCGATACGCTCCGGATCCTCAATGGAAAGAGCGTAATTCCACGGCGTGGAGGGGAAAACCTGCCAGTCGGCCGTCCGCGCCCGCTCTCGCAACTTCACCCAATCCTCGCCGATGGGGAATGAAAACACGAGAGGTCCGCGCTCCAGCGCGACCGAGTTGTTGTTCCAGCGCGAAAGGCGAGGAACAAGTGGGAACTCGAGCTCGACCACGTCCCCTGCTTTCCAGGTCCGCTCGACGCGGGCAAACGTGCCCGCCATGGGTACGGGTGAGGACAGCGGGACACCGTTGACCCGCAGGGTTGCCCCAGGCGCCCAACCGGGGATGCGCAAGGACAGTGGAAATGCATGCGGCGCGGCCGGGTGGAGGGTGATCCGGACTGTGCCGCGGAACGGGTATTCCGTTTCTTCGAGCAGGCGAAGCGGCACACCGGCGACAACCGTGTGCACTTCGCACGGCGCGTAAGCCGCCGCGACCAGGCCGGGCGTGTGCCCACCCGATGCCATCCAGAGGCTGGCAGAGAACTTTGGCCAGCCCTGGTGAAAATTTGCGGTACAGCAGCCGAAGTTCGGCTCCAGCCCAAACAGGTTCGACTCCGGGCCGTCCGTGGTCCAGGGCTGGTGGTGCAGGCTGCACTCTACCTGATTCGTCTCCTGGTTGTACTGGTGTGCCCACATGTCGTCGGTCAGGGCTCCGGGCAGGGCGTTGAAGGCCAGTCGCTCCAGTCGATCGCCCAGGGCCGGGTCGCCCAGGATGGCCAGCGACTGCTCCAGCGAAAACATGGCCTCAACGACCGCGCACAGCTCAATGCCCTGGGATGGATTGCGGCCGGCCAGGTGCTCATCGGCTGAAAACATCCCATTGGGCAGGCCGTGGTACCGGTCAAGCGCCGCCAGCATGCGGCGAAGTCCGGCGCGATCCTCGGCCGAGTGCGAAAGCAGCGACCAGACGGGCGAGGCTTTGAGGGCCTGCGCGTTGTTGACGCCGTGGGTCGCAAGCGCGCGGTCGGCCAGTCCGTTGTCTTTCCCGCCGGGACCGTTGCGGTCCAGTTCGAGAAACTCGCGCGTTGCTTTGCCGGTGTAGGGGAAGTTCTGAAATTCCGCGTCCCAGTTGTAACCCTGGGTGTGCAGCAGCCGAAGCAGGTCCAGCAGCGCGGGTTCGCCGGTGCGGTTAAAAAGCCAGATCACGGACAAAGCCTCGTCCTGCCATCGAAATCGGCCCCAGTCGCGCAGAGGCCGCGCCGGCAGCTCGGCACGCTGGTAAGCGAAGTAGCGGCTCATCAGCGGGATCACGCGGGGGTCGCCGGTCGCTTCGCCATACTGGGTCAGTACCTTGAGCATCACCATGCGCGGCCACCAGTCGTTGTTGGTCTTCGGGCCAAACATGCCGTCGGGGCTCTGGCTGCAGAGAGTCCACTCGATGTAGCGCTGGGCCTTGGCTCGCAGCGCGGCGTCTTCAAGCAGCACCGCCAGGGGGAACAGCCCATCGAGGAAGTAGGGGCCGCGCTCCCAGCTTTCGCCCGGGCCGCCCAGCCAGCCGCTGCCGGGTCCCACGTCAGCCCAAATCTCGTCCAGGTGGCCGCCGAGCCCGTTCGCCTGGATAAGCAACTGCTGCCGAAGCCACCCGGCTGGTCGAACGGAGCCAAGTGGCAGCAAGTCAAAGGCGTTGAGTGCAAGGGGGGCGCGATTCGGCACAGGGGCACTTGCCGGAAGCTTGCCCGCGACCAAGGGTCCCGCCGCGCCAGACACGGGCCGTGCACCGAGGGCCGCGGCTGCACCTGTCAAACCGGCCTGTTTCAGGAAGTCACGGCGGGTAGAGCGGGACTTGTGCAATAACCCTCCAGCCATACGGCCGCAGCACCCAGTTTAAATCCGCCGTGGGCCGGGGGTGGTGGTGGCCGGATCGAGTGCGTCTGGCCCATACTCCGCCATGATCCGGCCAGGGTCGGGAGGGGTGCCTGTGTACTCCATGCACCACGGACAAGGAACGGTTCAACACCTCTCAACGATCAGCCTGTTACCATCACCACCGGAGCAGCGGAGCTATTGTTGCTTTGCTCCCCATCGACGAACCTCAACGGAATCCGAGCGGAGTACATGCGGCGATTGTTCCATACCTTTTCCAGACTTCGGCTCGCCCGCTTCCAACCACTGCGTGCTTTTGTGCCAAGTGCAACTCTGCTGCTTCTTCTCGCTGGAAGCGGCGTGGCCGCGGCGCAGGAGCCGGCCCCGGCCCCGATCTCTCCCGAGCAGCCGAGCCTGATGCGAGACCTGAGCCGGGACGGTAAACACAACCTGGACGATGAGCGCTGGAATGCCTATGGGCAGTTCACCTACATCTACGGCTGGAAACGAGGCTTTGCGGCTCCCTATACCAACGCCGACGGCAGCATCAACTCGCTGCTGCCGTCGCCCGAGCAAAGCTTCACTGGGTCTGCCACGCTGTACCTGGGTGCCCGCTTATGGAAGAACGGCGAGGTGTATTTTGTGCCGGAGGTGATCGCGGAGCGACCCTTGTCGCAGCTACGAGGCATCGGCGGAGCCATCCAGGACTTTGAACTGCAGAAGGGCGGGGCTGAAACGCCAACGGTTTATGTGTCGCGCATCTATGTGCGGCAGAGCATCGGGCTCGGCGGACGCTCCGATGTGGTTGAGTCGTCGCCCCAGCAGCTGGGCAAGCGGGAAGACAGCCGTCGCTGGGTGCTGGCCGTTGGCAACTTCAGCATCCTGGACTTCTTCGACCGCAATGCCTTCAACATCGACCCTCGCCAGGGTTTGTTCAATCTTGCCTTTTTGACCTACACGGCCTATGACTTTGCGTCCAATGCACGCGGCTATTCGTGGGGCGGGGTGTCTGAGCTGTACTGGGATAAGTGGGCGGTGCGCTACGGGCGGATCACTCCACCGAAGGACCCCAATCAGTTGCCTGTCGATTTCCGCTTGCTGAAGTTCTACGGCGACCAGGTCGAAGTGGAACATCATTCGGAGATCGCCGGCCGCGAAAATACGGTGCGTGTGCTGGGCTTCCGCAATCGCGAGAAGATCGGCCGTTTCAGCGATGCGGTGGCGGCTTTTCGATCCAATCCGTTTGAAAACGCGACCACCTGCCCGGGCTTCAACTATGGCTCGCACAATGCGGGCGCGCCGGACCTTTGCTGGGTGCGCAAGCCAAATACCAAGCTCGGGATCGGCGTTTTCGGTGAGCAGTACCTTGTCGATGACATCGGAGTATTTGCACGTGCCATGTATGCGGACGGCAAAACCGAGGTGGATGCTTATACCTCGACGGACCGGTCCCTGGACCTTGGAACACTGGCGAAAGGGGGACGCTGGTCGCGGCCCGCGGATGTGACGGGACTGGCTTACCACGTAGGCTGGATCTCGCACCCGCATGCGATTTACCTGGGGGAAGGCGGCATCGACGGGTTTGTCGGCGACGGGCATATTGCGACCGCGCCGGAGCGGGCAGTGGACGTGTTCTACAGCCTCAACGTGCTGCGGTCTTTCTGGTTTTCAGGCGACTACCAAAGGTTGACCAATCCGGCCTTCAACGCGGCTCGCGGTCCTGTGAATATCATCAGTGTCAGGGTTCACGGCGAGTTTTAAGTCGACGGCAACTGGATGCTGGAACTGAAAAAGGCGACCCTCGCGGGACGCCTTTTCGGTCTGGCAGCTTACGACTTGCTGTCGCCCTTGTGCTGCTCCATGTAGGCCTTGGTGTGGTGGTGCTCCTGCCCATCGGGGCCCGTGTAGGCGCGGCTTTCGAGGTCGCTTCCATCCCTGGTGGACTTTTCCGTCTCGGCTTTCGCGGTTTCTGATTTTCCCGCCTTGGGTGTTTCAGACTTGTGCGTTTCGGTCTTGGGCGCTTCGGCTTTGTGGGACTCGGTCTTGTGTGTTTCGGCCTTGTGTGTTTCTGCCTTGTGCGATCCGCTTGCCTTGGAACCGGTGGTGGTGGGTGCTTCGTGATGCGGCTCCGGCTCGGCTGCGCTCTTGTGCGGATGCTTGCCCGTACCCTGCTCTGTGGTGGTGGCCATGGATTCTCCTTACGATCGTCGCTCATCGCGAGTACGTTAGGAGTGGGACGGGAACTGCGTAGCCGGTGTTGTCCTCCAGGCACGACGCGAATGGGCGGCCATGCCTGTGGAGAATTGATCCCGTGCACACAGACCGTGGAGATGAAAAGTGACGACGATCAAGGGGCCGGGACTGTTCCTGGCACAGTTTCTGCGCGATGAGCCGCCGTACAACACGTTGGACGGCATGGCCGTATGGGCGGCCGGGCTCGGCTTTAACGCAGTGCAGCTGCCGACGACCGACCCGCGCTTGCCGGGCCTGGAGCCGCTGGCCGCAAGCCGGGATTTCTGCGACGAAGTGAGCGGAAAGCTTGCCGAGCGAGGGCTCGCCATTTCGGAGCTCTCAACGCACCTGCAAGGACAGCTAATCGCGGTGCATCCGGCCTATGACCCGTTGTTCGACGGCTTTGCCCCCGAGGCTGTCCGGGGCAACGAACCCGCGCGGCGCGCCTGGGCGACCGAGCAGCTGAAGCTGGCGGCACGGGCCAGCCGCAATCTCGGGTTGACGGCACATGCGACCTTTTCGGGCGCGCTGGCCTGGCCGTACCTGTATCCGTGGCCGCAGCGGCCGGCCGGGCTCGTGGAGGAAGCTTTCAAGGAGCTAGCCCGGCGCTGGTTGCCGGTGCTCCAGGCCTTTGACGAGGCCGGCGTGGACCTGTGCTTTGAGCTGCACCCCGGCGAAGACCTTCACGATGGGCTGACCTTTGAACGTTTTCTTGAAGCGACTGGTCATCATCCACGGGTCAAGATTCTGTACGACCCCAGCCATATGGTGCTGCAGCAGCTGGACTACCTCGACTTCCTGGACCTCTACCACCCCTTTGTAAGGGCGTTCCACGTCAAGGATGCCGAGTTCCGCCCCAATGGCCGCGCCGGTGTGTATGGCGGCTATGCCGGCTGGGCCGGCCGGCCGGGGCGCTTTCGGACCGCGGGCATGGGGGAGGTGGACTTTGGCGCAATCTTCGCCAAGCTGGCCCAGTACGACTACCCGGGCTGGGCGGTGCTGGAGTGGGAAGACCCATTGCAAAGTGCCGAAGAAGGGGCGCGGCGCGGGGCTGAGCTGATCGGTCGCGAGATCATTCGGGTCACGGACCATAGCTTCGACGACTTTGCCGGAGGCCAACACAGCCTTTGGGGCCTGCGTGGGCTGCTGGGGCTCAAGGGGGAGCCGGGCACTCACGACTGAGCTGTGCACCCAGGGGCTTTGGCCGTCAGCCATTGTGAGGCGATGATGCGAGCAAAATAGCGCAAGGTTCGCCGGGGAACAAAGCGGCATCCTACCGTTTCATGCGCCGCCGGATCTTCGTTAAGCCGTTTACCCCGCGTCTTGTGCATGAGTCCAGCCCCAAGCCGAGGTACTGATGCGATCGCCACACCTGCCATGTCTGCCACGGCTGTGTTCCGCTCTTCTGCTGCTTGCCGCAGTCCCATGCCTGGCCGAGTCCATCCCGGTCCGCTATCAGCAGGGCTCGGCCCACGGCT
>CAXTWU010000016.1:21233-25070 GCA_964248025.1 uncultured Acidobacteriaceae bacterium
CCATGCCTGGCCGAGTCCATCCCGGTCCGCTATCAGCAGGGCTCGGCCCACGGCTTTCTGCTGCTGCGTGACGGGGCCGGCAAAGTCATCGCTGTCGGCGATTCCTTGCAGGAGGCCCACGGCGACCGCGTGACCGCGCAGCTAATCTTTCACTTCCGCGACGGCTCGATCGACGATGAAAGGACGGTCTACACCCAGCGGGGCGTGTTTCGCGTTGTCAGCGATCACCACGTGCAGCGCGGGCCGGCTTTTCCGAAACCCTTGGATATCAGTGTCGACGCTGCAAGGGGCACCGTGACCACGCGCGAGCCGGGCAAGGATGGGCAGGAAAAGGTTAAGAGCGAGCACCTGGACCTGCCGCCCGATCTCGGAAACGGCATCCTGCTGGCATTGCTCCAGAACATCCGCCCGACCGAGGAGCAAACCTCCGTGCCAATCGTGATCTCGCTCGACGGCGCGCGACTCATCCACCTCGCGGTGAAACCGGCTGACCTCGAGACCTTTTATATCGCCGGAGGAGCTCGCAAGGCGCGGCGTTTTGAGATCCGAGTCGATCTGGGCGGGATCACGGGCGTGGTAGCACCGCTGATCGGCAAGGAGCCCAAAGACCTGCAGTTCTGGGTTTTGGAAGGAACGGCGGCCCCGGGGTTTGTGGCCGAGGAAGGGCAGTTATACCAGGGCGGCCCGGTGTGGCGCATTGAGCAGACCAGCCCCCGCTTGCGTTAGGGGACCGGGCTCCGCCCCGTGCTGCGGAGCCCGAAGTTGCTTAGTGAGACTGGGTGGTGCCGGGGTCGAGTTTCACCTTGACCCAGCCCGGCTGGTGCGAGGCGAATGCCCGGTAGGCGTCGATTGCCGACTGGATCGGCTCATTCTGAGTGATCCACTCCGCCGGCAGGATCCGGCCCGATCGCACCAGCTCGATCATCTCCGGCATATAGCGACGGTGGTCGCAGTTCCCGGCGCGTACCGTCAGGTTGCGGTTCATAGCGAGGCCGATGGGGAACGCTTCCATGGTCAACGGGTAAACCCCAATGATTGAAACCGTGCCGGCCTTGGCTACCGACTCCACCGCCCAGCGCAAGGCCTGGGACGGCGCGCCGCCGGTGGGGTACTTCCTGCTTTGTTTGCTGGCGACCGCGTCGAGCTCCGCTTCGAACTTTTTCGCATTGGCCCGCGTCAGCTTGGCCGGCCCGCCTTCCGGAGCCGCGGCGTCCACACCCACCGCGTCAATCACGCGGTCCGGGCCCGAGCCGCCGGTCAGCGCGCGCAGCGCTTCCACCGGGTCTTCTTCGTTGTAGTTGATGGTTTCGGCCCCGTGCGCGCGGGCCACATCGAGCCGCGAAGCGACAGCATCGATCGCAAACACGCGCCCGGCACCCAGGTGCTGCGCGCAGGCGATCGCCAGTTGGCCCACGGGTCCGCAGCCGAAAATGGCCACCGTGTTGCCGGGTTTGATCTCGGCCATGACCGCGGCCATGTACGAGGTGGGCAGGATATCGCTCATCAGGATGGCATTGTTGTCGCTGATCTCCCCGGGCAGCTTCAGCAGCGTGATGGCCGCATAGGGAACGCGCGCGTATTCGGCCTGGAGGCCGTCGAGTCCGCCGTTCGATTCCGGACCTCCGAAAAACACGGTACCGGCCAATGGACCGGCCGGATTGGCGTTGTCGCACTGTGAAAAGTAGCCGGCCCGGCAGTAGCCGCAGCGGCCGCAGCCCACGGTGGATGGGATGATCACGCGGTCACCCGGGCGGAAGTTGCGAACCTTTTTGCCGACCTCTTCCACGATGCCGATGGCCTCGTGGCCGAGAATGGTGCCGGGTTTCATCCCGGGTACCGTGCCGCGGATGAAGTGGAGGTCGGTGCCGCAGATGGCACTCGCGGTGATGCGGACAATGGCGTCCTCGTGGCTTTTCAGCTTCGGCACGGGAACAGAATCGAGCCGGACATCGCCGATGCCGTGGTAAACGACTGCTTTCATTATGGCGCGCTCTCCTGCGGTCAGGGTTTAGCTCTTTGGATGCGGGGCGGGATGCGCGCAAGCAAGGGCGCAAAGCCGAGAGAGTATCATCACATCACAGAAGCAGCCTCCCGACTGCCTCGCCGTGTGACCCCTTCTATGTCGAAAACTGTTGAACGATCCGTGTTTGCCCTCGCCGTTGTTGTTGCCCTCGCCATCCTGCTGGGCGGCTTTTTGCCCCCCAGCCTGCGCGCCGGTGGCCTGCCTGAAAGCGACGGCGCTTACAAGCAGATGGGCGTGTACGAAGAGGTCCTGCGCAAAATCCAGAATTTTTACGTGGTGCAGCCCAGCCTGCCGTCCGTCACCGATGGGGCGCTGCATGGATTGCTGGAGTCGCTGGACGCCGACTCGGACTATCTGACCCCGCCTGAGTACAAGGCTTTCAAGGCAGAATCCATCGCTGTCGCCGCGCCCAACAGCGCCGACCAGGTGGGCCTCCATGTTAGCAAGCGCTATGGCTATGCCACCGTGGTCTCGGTGCTGCCCGGCAGCCCGGCTGACAGGGACGGTATCCAGGACGGCGACGTGCTGGAGGCGATCGACGGCAAGTCGACCCACGACCTTTCGCTGGAGATGGCGCGACTGCTGCTGGAAGGCAAGGCCGGCAGCACCGTTTCGCTAGACCTGATCGTGCCCGGCAAGGAAGACCCTGTAAACAAGAAGCTGGTGCGCGGCGCGGTGGCTACCCCGGCCATGGGTACACAGCAGTATGACAGCGGCAGCATCCTGTACCTGAAACCGGCAGTGCTGAGCCGCGAACGCGTCAACGAGATTGAAGCGGCGCTGAAAGCGATGGGCAAGGGCAACAGTAAAAGGGTACTGCTGGACTTGCGTGATGTGGCGACCGGCGATGAATTGCAAGGGGTTCGCCTGGCGAATGCCTTTGTGCAATCCGGGACCATTGCGAGCCTTTCAGGGCAGAAAGTGCCTACGCAGACCTTTGCGGCGGACCCGGGGAAGTGGATCACCGGGGCACCGTTGGTGATCCTGGTCAATCACGGCACAGCCGGCGCGGCGGAGATTGTCGCAGCCTCCGTCCTCGCGTCCAAGCGGGGCGACCTGGTCGGCGACCGTACCTTTGGTGAGGGCACCGTGCAGAAAACCATCGACATGCCGGACGGCTCGGCCCTGTTTCTGTCGGTAGCCAAGTACAACGCGCCCGACGGCAAGCCGATCCAGGAAAACGGGGTCAAGCCAAACATTCCGGTCAGCCTGAGCATCGACCAGTTTCTGGCCGAGCAGGACGAATCGGGCGCGGCGGCTGCCAATCGTCCCCGTGTGGATGACCAGCTGAACAAGGCGCTGGATGTGCTGAAAGCGAAGCAAAGCTAGTCCGGATGACGCCCCGCTAATGGCTTCCCGTTAATGGCTCCTTCGTCCGCCGGCGCCAGGTCCGCCGCTCGCCGAGCCACCCTTCGAGAGCGCGAGCGGCATCGAAAGCTGCGCCGAGTGGCGCTGGTAGCCATGTGTGTCCTGGCGGCGGTTTTCGGCTCGCTCGGCGGTCTCGTGCTGGTCGATTCGGTCGACCTGCCCGAGGTCGCCGAGCTTGAGCATTACCGTCCCTCGACTGTGACGGAACTCCTCGACATCCATGGCGAACCCGTAGGCTCCTTTGCGCTCGAGCGGCGGGTCGCCATCCCCTTTGACCAGTTCGCCCCGGTGTTGCATGATGCCGTCATCGCGATCGAGGACAAGGGATTCGAAAGCCACTTCGGCGTGAATGTGTTTCGAGTGGCGGGGGCAGCCTGGCATGACCTGCGCTCCAAGGGGCGCGCGCAGGGGGCCTCGACCTTGACGATGCAGCTGGCCCGCAACCT
>CAXTWU010000017.1:0-24479 GCA_964248025.1 uncultured Acidobacteriaceae bacterium
CGCTTGCTCCGGCCTGCGTCACCCGCCGTCACGCACACCATGACCTCGGCTTCGCTGGGCAGGCTTTTGCGTGCCCGGCAACCGCGATGTGAAGCTACTGCGGGAGCTTAAGGGTCGCGACGGGAAGCGCACCCACGGCCTGGCGGAAACGCCGAAGCAGCTCGGGCAGAATCCGGAAGCATTTCGGGCTGAGACGGCCAGGTTTCTCCACGGGCTGATCAGCCACTATGTTTTCGATGACGGCAAGCTGGTGGTCGCGCACGCGGGCCTGCCGGAGTCGATGCAGGGCCGCAGCTCCGCGGCTGTGCGCGAGTGGGCGCTGTTTGGTGAAACCGCGGGCGAAACGGACGAGTTCGGCTTGCCTGTACGTTGCAACTGGGCAGCGGATTATCGCGGGCAGGCGATGGTGGTGGACGGACACACGCCCGTGCCCAAGCCGGTGTGGTTGAGCAACATGGTCAACATCGACACGGGCTGCGTCTTCGGCGGTGCGCTTACGGCCTTGCGCTACCCGGAGCGGGAGATCGTTTCGGTCCCGGCACACCGCACCTGCTATGAGCCTGCCCGTCCTACGGCCCGGAAATACCTGCTGCCCTCCAACCTTGCCGGTTCTCGATCAGAGTTCTTTTTCTGCTGCTCGTTTCAACCTCGCTGTTCTTCTATGCAGCAGCCCAATCCAACTCCGACGCGGAAGAAACCTTCGCCGTCGCTGGCTAAAGCTCACGCACGGTGCTTGCTCAGCATCGCTGGCGGCCCGCCCTGCCGTCTCCAGATGAATTTTCCAATGCGGCGCAATCCTTCTGTGCTAATCTCCGTCCGTATCTAAGCGATGGGTGGATCTGCATGGAAACAGAGTTGCGGCCGCTGTCACTGGGTGAAATCCTCGACCGCACTTTTCAGTTGTACCGTACGCACTTTCGGCTTTTCGCGGGTATTGGAGCCATCGCGGGTGGAGCAAGGCTCGCGGCAAACGCTCTCAATCTGGCTGTCGCTCATGGGCTGGCGCGCGAGCGCAATCCTGGGACGGCCGCCCTGGTGTCGAACGGTTTTAGTTCACTGCTTGCGGCGGCAGTCACCCTGACTGCGTACGCGCTGGTTTTCGCGGTCGTTACGCGCGCGGTGGCCGCCGTTTACCTGGGCGAGGGCATTACCACCCGCGAAGCTTACCGTACGGTGCTGCCGCGCACCCTTCGCTATTTCGGGCTCAGCCTGGCGGCATTTTTGCTTTCCTGGTGGCCCGCTGCGGTAGCCGGCGCGCTTTTGGGAGCGACGGCCGCGGCAACCCGCGCTTCTGCAACAAGCGGACCGCGTATGGTGACCGGCCTGCTTGGGCTATGTTTCGTTCTTGCAAGCTTCTTCGGGATGTGGCTGTTCCTGCGATACACGCTCAGCAGCGCGGCGTGCGTGTACGAAGATTTGAACGTGCGGAGGTCGCTCCGACGCAGCACGGTACTCTCCCACGGAACGCGCGGCCGCATCTTTATCCTGATTTTCCTGACAGGCATCCTCCAAAGCATCCTCGGTCTCGCCCTGGCTGCCCCACTGTTCGCTCCGCTCAGCCGCGGGCACGTCAGTATGGGGGCGACCATGTACACCTTGCTGGTTGGTTTTGTGTCCACGTGTCTCACGATCCCCATCTACGGCATTGGGCTGACGCTGTTTTATTTCGATTCCCGTGTGCGCAAGGAAGGCTTCGACATCGAATGGTTGCTCACCAGGAGCCAGGGTTCGCAAGCGAGTCCGAACGGTGGCCTGCGGACGGACCCGGCGCTTGGATGAGAGCTCCGCTCCGTTGCCGCCATACATGCGCTTTCTTTCTGGCCGTGGCGCTTTTGGTGGCCGAGGCCCCGTGCTTCGCAATGCAACGGCCCACTCAGGCACCGAGGCCGGCCGAATCATTCAGCACGGCCACGCGCTCCGAGGTGGATGCGTGCCGCGGCTTTCTCCAAGAGGCAATCACCCAGGGCGCGTACCGGCCGCCGCCGCCGCCGAGTCTGCCTGAGCGGCTCTGGCGACGTACACTCGCCTGGTTGGGAGACTGGGTGGGCCGGCTCGCCGTACATGCGAACGGTGCGCGCCGGCCTGCGCGACTGCTGCTTGCGCTCGCGTTCGCGGGGGTTTCGGTCGCCTCGCTGCTTTGGTGGTTTCGTGGCAAATGGCCCACACGCCGCGTGGGGTTCTTGCCGGAGTCGGCGGCCCAAACTCCTCCTTTGCAGGCATGGGAACGCCTAAAAGCAGAGGCCGACGCACTGGCCCAGGAAGAACGCTGGCGTGAAGCGATCCACCGGCTGTTTTGGGCGGTGGTGGCACGGGGCGAAGCTCTGGGTCTGTGGCGAGGAGACCACACCCGTACTGCTCGCGAATACCTCCCATTGCTTACGGCTGGAAGCGACGGCCAGGAAACACTGGCAGCCCTCCTGCGGGTGTTTGAACGCGTTTGGTACGGGGGCGAAAGCGCGCAGGAGCCCGAGTTCCGCGAGGCGAGCACCCTGGCGGACAGGCTCTGCACTCCCGGAATCCTATGACACGCCAAGACCGCTCGCTGTTGGGTTTTGCCGGAGCAGGTGTGCTGGTGCTGCTCCTGGTGATCGCGCTGCTCAGCCCATCGGCGGACGAAGGGAACCCTGTGCCCTCGGTCGACTCGACCGGCAGCCATGGAGCCCGCGCGGCGTGGGAAATGCTGCGCCGCTCCGGCCGGTCGCTACAACGCTGGGATGGCCCGCTCGCCAACTTACCCGCGCACGTGGATCGCGAAACCACGGTGGTGTTTGCCGCCCCCGATCCGGCCAGTGTTGCCGAAGCACGCCCGGCAGTACAGGCGATCCTGGCGCGTGGGGCCCGTGTGCTGGCGACCGGGCAGGCCGGCGGGCTGCTGCTCGCGCCGGGAAGTATGGCGCCTCCGCCGGGTGGGGCGTGCGAGCCCATTTCCGGAGGTGGAACACCACCCGTCATGGATCCGGAAGCGTCATGGAAGGGCGCCGAGCCGGGCTTGGAAGTACTGGTGCAATGCGCGGGCAACCCGGCGGTTGTGCGCTTTCCTTCAGGCGCGGGCGAGGCAGTCTGGTGGGGCGGAAGCGAGCCGCTTGAAAACCGGTGGATCACAGAAGGGGGCAATCTCGCGCGGCTGCCCAACCGCCGCGGCTCCGGCCGGCGCATCCTTTGGGTCCAATCGCTTCCCGGCGGCCCGGCCTCCCTGGCCGCAGACATCTGGCGCGCGCCCGGGGCGGCGGGCGCGCTCCAGCTTGGACTTGTGGGCTTCCTGCTCCTGTTCTCGCTGGCGAGGCGCTCAGGTCCGCTCCGGTCTGACCCGGTGACCCATCGTCAAGCGCAAAATGAATTTCCTCGGGCGTTGGGCTCGCTGTACCGGCGTGCCGGCGCGGTAAACGAGGCAGTTGCGACCGCCTACGATGCATTCCGTCGCGCGGCGGAGCGGAACACAGGACTTCCGGCAAGGGCTGCCCTCCACGAGGCAGGCAGCCGGCTTTCCGTTTTGGGCCGCGCTGCCGAGGAACATTTCAAGCTTGCCGAAAGCGACGGCGAGCTGAGTGCGGGCGATGCCCTGGCGCTTGTACAGGCCCTACACGGTTATGAGGCAGCCCTGCGCGCGCCATCCGACGCGCAGGCAAATGCTCCAAAGGAGGCGCTTGCCAAACACTCAGACTGACTCTGCTGCATTGGGAGCCACCCTCGCCCTTCTCGCGCACGGCCGGCGGGAGCTCGGCCGCGTTATCGCCGGGCAGACTGCGCTGTTGGACGGAGCGCTGATCTGCTGCTTGTGCGGAGGCCATGCGCTGATAGAGGGCGTCCCCGGGCTCGCGAAAACCCTCGCGGTCAAGGCGCTGGGGCAGGTACTTGGGCTTGGGTTTCAGCGCGTGCAGGCAACGCCTGACCTCATGCCGGCCGACATTCTCGGCACCAACGTGTTTCGCCCGCAAACGCAGGAGTTTGCACTGCATCGGGGACCTGTCTTTACAGGATTCCTACTTGTAGACGAGATCAACCGCATGCCACCGCGCACCCAGGCCGCGCTTCTGGAGTGCATGGAAGAGCGGCAGGTGACCATCGATGGGTCGCGGCATCCCTTGCCGGAGCTGTTTACCGTGTTTGCCACGCAAAACCCGGTGGATTTCGAAGGCACATATCCTTTGCCTGAAGCGCAACTGGACAGGTTCCTCATGAAGATGGAGGTCAGCTACCCAACAGCGCAAGATGAACGGCTGGTGCTGGAGCGGCACCACGCCGGGATGGGCATGCCGGCGCCTGGGGATCTGACGCCCGCTCCGGAAGGGCTGCTCGTGGCGGCGCAGGCCGAGGTGCGCGGGGTTCGCATCGAGTCCGCCTTGTACGATTACATGCTCGCGGTGGTACGCCGCAGCCGGGAATGGCCTTCAGTGGCCTTGGGCGCCAGCCCTCGCGCCGCGATCGCGCTTATGCTGGTCGCGCAAGCGTGTGCCGCGCTCGATGGGCGCACGTACCTGCTGCCGGACGATGTAAAGGCAGCCGCCCTTCCCACCCTGAGGCACCGCCTGGTGCTTCGGCCTGAAGCAGAGCTGGATGGCCTGGATACCCGGCAGGTGCTGCGGGATGTACTTGCGGCTGTGCCTGTACCGAAGAAGGACTCTGCAGATTGACGCCGCTGCGCGAGGAAGCTCAAACTCGCCCAAAAGGGCGCTTGCCGTACGCGCTCACGCCGCGGACACTTTTGCTGCTCACCGCCGGGTTGGTTCCCATAGCCCTGGCGTTCTTTTCTCACTCGTTTTTCGTCGCGGCCGCGGTTTGGGACGCGGCCGTGCTGGCACTGGCTGTGTGGGACTGCCTGCAGGCTTCTTCGCCGCGGCACGTGCGGGTGAGCCGCACGTGGGGGGGAGTTGCCGCCCTTGGACGCGAGCTTTGTGTCGAGTTGACCATTGAATCAAATCTGCGAGCACCCCTGCGCGGGCAGGTGCTCGACAACCTGCCGCCCGCGCTGTTCCCCGATGCGCCGCCGTGGCTCGCCTTTGCGGGCGCGCCGGCTCGGGTTCGGTACCTTTTCCGTCCAGCGGAGCGAGGAGACGCGGCGATGGACGAGGTATACCTGCGCTGCCGAGGTCCGCTCGGCCTGGCGGAACGCTGGGGTATCGCGAGCCTGCCCCAGACTGTGCGGGTGTACCCGGCACTGCACGGCACCGGCGGCGAAACATGGACACTCGCCCACAGTCGCCGGACGGAGGCAGCCATACGCCGGCTGCGGGCACGCGGACAGGGGCGTGAGTTTGAAAGCCTGCGCGAATACCGCGAGGGCTCGGACGAGCTGCGCGACGTGTCATGGACAGCGACCGCGCGGCGGGGCGTGCTGGTTGCCAAACAATATCAACATGAGCGAACCCAGCCGGTGTGGCTGGTGCTGGATGCAGGCCGGCTGCTGCGGGGAAGGGTGGGAGCGTCGAGCAAGCTCGACTACACCGCGGCAACAGCTCTCGCGGTCGCGCGTTTGGCGCTGCTCGCGGGCGACCGGGTAGGCTTGCTGGCGTACGGCGGACGCGTGATACAGCAAGTGCTGCCGGGACGCGGCCCCGGGCAATTTAGAAAGCTTATGGACGCCCTCGCCGGAGTGCGCGCTGAGAGCGGCGAGGCCGACCACGGCCTGGCGAGCGCCACCCTCGGCCGCCTGCAGCCGACGCGCGCGTTGATTCTGTGGCTGACCGATTTCACCGAAACCGCCCTGCGGCCGGAGGTTGTAGACGGAGCGGCCCGGCTGCTCGGCCGACATCTGCTGTTGTTTGCCGTGCCGCGGCAAGAGGTTCTGCACGGGATGGCGCAGGCACGTCCGGAAAACCTGGAAGCCTTGTATGAGCGGGCCGCGGCGCAGAACCTGCTGCTCCGCCGGGAGCTCCTTTTGCGGCGCTTGCGCGCGGAAGGAGCGCTGACCGTGGAAACCGCGCTCGACCGACTTGAAGGGGAAGTGTTGAAGCGCTATCTCGATATCAAGGAACGGGCTTTGTTGTAATCCTTTCCGCGCGGGCTTGCGACGGTGAGCGCAGAAGCCACAACAGCAAAAGCGCGAAAAGCGAGCCGCCGGTGAGGAACTTCCCCATGACCGGCACATGGCTCGGAGACATGAATCCTTCAAAAAGTCCGGCCACGATCAACAACGGGATCACGCCGGCAACCAACCGCGTTGCCTCGGCCCCGGCCACCGCGAGCGCATGACGCCGGCTCCAAACGCCGGGGAACAACATCCCTCCGGCCAAACGAAATCCGGCGGCACCCCCCAGGATGATCGCGGGAAGCTCCAGCGAGCCGTGCGGCGCGACAAAGCTCCACAGCTGGAGGCTCATGCCGTGTTCCCGGCATACCGTAGCCACGGTCCCCAGTAAAACTCCGTTCCAGACGATCATGTACAGGGTTCCCAGTCCTGCCGTGAGCCCCATGGCGAAAGCAAGAAAGGTCACGCTCAGGTTGTTGGTCATGATGCCGCTGGAAGCCGCCGGCGCAATGGAGTTGACGCTTTCGGTCCACATCCTGTGCGCCTCTATGGTTGCGAGCATCCCGGGCCCCAGAAGATGGAGAGCGAACTGCGGGCGAAACGCCGCCAGCAGTGAGCCGAAAAGCGTACCGCCCACCAGCAGGACCGAAGAAAACAGGACGTAGGGCAGAAGACGCCGAAACAGAGCGGGGTACTCGACGGTAAAAAAGCGTACAGCTGAGCGGAGCCCCCGGTGGCGGGTCTGCGCATACATGACGGCGTGGCCGCGTCCAAGCAGCGCGTTCAGGTTCGCATCCAGCGCACGCGCCGAGGGATCCTGCCGCACCTGGGACAGGTCACCCGCAACTTGCCGGTACAGCAGTGCCAGCTCCCGCAGCTCACCGGCCGCCATGCTTCGCAGGCCCGCTGTTCCGGCGCGGCCGAGCAGTTCCTGTAACCTCTCCCACCCCGGTTTCCGCTTATCGATCCATTGCTTGGTTATCATGGCAGGGTCGGGGAGCGCGCATCTGGATCAGCTTAGCATCGACATTCCCGAGCTCGTAACCCTGCAGCTGACGTCGGCCGGCCTCGGCAGCCGCGCGCTCGCTCTGTGCATCGACTATCTTCTCCAGGGCATGGCCTTTCTCCTTGTAACGGCGTGCCTGGTTTTAGCGAATGTGAAGCTGCTCGGGGGGCGGGCCGGGGTTTGGGTGGAGGCTGCCTGGATCCTGGTCCTGTTTCTCCTGCAGTGGGGATACTTCGCGCTTTTCGAGGCGTTTTGGAACGGAAAAACGCCGGGCAAGCGCGCCCTTCGTTTACGTGTGATCGAGATCAATGGACGCGCGGTTACGATGGGTGCGGCGCTGCTGCGTAATCTACTCCGGGCGGTGGACTTCCTGCCGTTTTTCTATGCGGCAGGCGCTGTTTCCATTTTCGTGACACATCGCCAGCAACGGTTAGGCGATCTGGCGGCGGGTACGCTGGTGGTGCACGAGCGCCCGCTTCCATCGGCGAACTCGTCGGAACACCACCTTGCCTTGTGGACACCCGTGACTCCGGTCCCGAGGGCCGTGGTACCCACTGGAGTGCCAGCCGACCGGCTCGCACGGCTCACCGCCGGCGACCTCCTCCTGCTCGAAAGCTTCGCGGCCCGCCGGCTTGAGCTTCCTCTCGTGACCGGCGAAGCGCTCGCGCGCAAGCTGACCCTGCAGATGACATCCAAAATGGACGCGCCCGCGCCGGAAGGTGTGAGCGCGTCCACCTTTCTCGAGCGTCTCGCCGAAGAGGTGCGTTCGACCAGGTCGGTGATCTGACCAGGCAGCCCTCCGCATGGAGCGCCACAGGCGCAGCTTCCTGAACAGCAGTCGTCACGGCAGACTTTCAGCCCCGGTTCAGCTCGCTGTTCCCAAACAACGAACGGAACCGGCATTGATCCGGACGTGAGGAGCTCTTCCACCGCGGGCTTCGGTCACGGCACCGAGGCCTGCGGCGGACGAGCTGCACTGTTCGGGGATTACTGCACTCGAATCGTGAGGCTGTTCGAGTTTCCGGAGCCCGGGTTCCTGCCCGACAACGTCACGGCAGCAGCATTGGCGAGGTCGGCCGCCGCTACGGCGGCACGCAGGTGCGCGCTGTCGAGGAAGGTTGTTTCGCGCTGCGCGCCGTTCCACAGAACCACTGCCCCGGGCAGGAAGCCGCTGCCCGTCACAGTGATGTAGGTGTTGCCGCTCCCGGACGCGATCGTGTCATGATCGGTTCCACTCAGGGCAGGAGCGGGATTGTTCACGGCCTCCGAGGGCAGAACAAAGGGTCCGCGGAGCAGAAGGACCTGCGAAGCATTGGCGGTACCGGACCCGGGCAGGACAAAGGCCAGGCCGTCCGCACCCCAGCGGGTCCCGTTTGCAGCGCTGCCGATCGAAACATTGGGCAGCTGGAGCTGCTGTTCCAGGACAAAGTGTTCCGTGTCATAGCGCGCGAGATAGGTTTCAGCGGTTCCGGCCAGGTTCTCAAGCATGTAGAACGATTTCCCCTCGGCGGCGTAGGGTACAACGGCGCTGCCGGTGGGGCGAGCCGGCTGATCCACGGAGCCGAAAGGCAGCACCGCCACCTGCGAGGGCGGCGTGGTATTCGGATTCACGATGCCCCCGCCTACCCCGTAAACAAGGCCGCCATCGACTGCAAACCTGCCCCCGAACCCGCCCAGTCCGTTCAATGAGGTGTTGTCGATCTGCTCAGCACCGTTGCTGTCCACGGAGTAGCGGAAGAACTCCGCTCCCGTGGTGTAAGCGTCGTAGGCAAAAAAGTGTGTGGCGTCCACAAAAACCGGGTTGTCGCCGGAGTAGCCGAAACCCACCTTTTTCCGGAACGTCCCCGTGCTTCCGGAGATGTCCAGGATGCCGATGCCGGCAAAGGAGCTGGTTTCCACCGCGACGGTGGAATCGCTGCCGGGCACGGCCGCGATGGCGACGGCGGCGGCGGGGCCCTGTTCGTATTGCGCGGTGGGCAGGGTGACGGTTAGGTCCGGCGTCTGGCTGAGCAGGTTGAAGCGGCCCAGGCTCTTGGCGCCGCTCAGCCCGACAAACAGGTAGTTTCCGTCGCTGGTTTCGCTCAGGAGATTGGGCTCGCTGCCGACCGACACAGGGGTTCCAACGGAACCGCCGGCCGGGTCGATCGCGACCAGGCTATTGCCGGCCAGGGTCGCCGAGCTGCTGGGAAGAGCGGCATACAGCTTGCGCGTGAATGGGTCGTAGGCGATGGCGTTGGCCGGAACATCCAGCAAGTCGTAGATGCTGAAGGTGAGGGCACCGGACTGCCCGCCGCCGGGCGCTGCCGACGAAACAGAAACCTGCGCCCAACCCAGTGTTTTGACCAGGGAAGCGTCGACCGTCGCAGTCAGTTCTCCGCTGTTGTTCAGCGTCGTGGGAAGGGAAGCGCCATTCCATTGCACCGTGGAAGCGGAAGTAAAGCCGGTTCCGTCCACCGCCAGGGTGAAGGTTTGGGTGCCGGCCCGCGTTAGCGCGGGAGAAAGCGCCGTGACAACGGGCGTTCCGCTGAAAAGTCCGCCGTTGACGGTGGTGGTCACGCTGCTTTGGTTGTTTGCGGTGACCGGGTCAAAGCTTGCTGATGCAAGAGCCGCCGTGGTTTGGAAGGAGCCCGCGGTGGTTGGGGTGGCCGAGATCGCGACCGTTGTGGATGCGCCGCTCGCCAGCGATCCAAGATCACAATAGATCGTATCCGTGCCGCTGCAGCTTCCCTGCGCCGGATGGACGCTGCCGAAGATCATCGACGGAGGAAGGGCTGCTGTGAGCGTCACGCCGGCCGCGGTGTTTTGACCCAGATTGGAAACCTGGAGCCTGTAGGTGAGCGCCGCGCCGGTTGTGCTCGTCGCAGGCCCCGTTGCGGCGAGGGCCAGGTCGGCGGGCACATCGGATACATCCTTCACCAACGGGCCGTGGACGACATATACCTGCGAGCCGGTGTGAAGGGCCAAACCATTGCTGCCCCATCGGATCAGGTCGAGAGCGCTTGTTCCCTGAAAGCCGCCGCCACCGACGCCGGGCAAAGGCAGGCTCGCAACAGGATTGTAGGTCTTGTTGTCGAACGCAAGGATCGAGCTGCCGATTCCGGCATTCGTCGGCGCGATCCAGACCTTGCCCAGGGCGGAGTCCGAAACCAGGGGACCGACGGTTGCGACCGGGGTGCTGGAGGAGAAAGGGACGGACGAGAACTGCCCAAGCTGGCTGCCCGTAGCGGCATCGAGCGCCAAGCCGGTGGGCACATACAACCGGCCCGCGTCGAACTGGAGACCCGTGCCGAAGTTGCCCGTGGTCAGCTGCTTGCTTGCGGTGACGCCGGTGCTGCCGACCGTGAGGTTGTACAGATAACCCCCGACGGCGTCGGAGGTTACAGAAAGAGACGAGGCGGAACCGTTAAAGGCGAGCGCGCCGATGTTGGACGTGAAATAGGTTTGGAGGCCCTTGCCGGTGTTCGGCCGCGCCATTCCCCCGTCAAAGATGCGGACGACGCCGTCGGTGCTGTACACCGCAACTGAACTCGGCTCGCCCGGAACGGCGGCCAGGCTTGCGGCCGTATACGGCAGGTTGTACAGCCCCGGGCCGCCGCCGAGCGAAAACTGCACCCCGGCCGTTCCATGCGTCAGGTCCACCTGCCGCACCGCGCCCGCACCGTTCAGCCCCGCGAACAAGGTGGTTCCGTCATCCGAGATGGCGATGCGGTTCGGTTCGCTGCCGACAAAGATGGTCTTCTGGATGACGCCGGTGTGGGGGTCGATCGCCACGATGCTGTTACCCAGGTCTGGGCCCGCGCTGCCCGGGGTGGAAGCATAGATCATGCCGTCCTGAGCGTTCCAGGCGAGGTCGTTGGTTGCGAGCGCAAGAAAGGTGCTGAAAGGTTGCGCGGGAGGCGCGGCCCCCGTTGCCTCCGGCGTCGACACCTGGATGTCCGCCTCCACAAACCCGGCAAGAAGCGACGCCGGAATCACAGCGGTCAGCGTACCGGGGTTGAGGAATTTGGTAGCGAGCGCGGTGCCGTTCCACTGCACCGTGGAGTCGGCGAAAAAGCCGTTGCCGCTTACCGTGATGGTTGTGTCCGGGCTGCCCGCGGGTGCCGAGTTCGGGCTGATGCTGAAGACGGTGGCCGGAGCGACGACGGTGAGGGTAGCGGTGTTGGACTGCACCGAGGGCGAGCCCGGGTTGGTCACGATGAAGTGGATGGAACCGGCACTCGCGAAGAAAGGCGCGGGAAGCGAAACGGCCAGGGAAACGGCGCTGCGATTGATGACCGAAACCGCCTGCCCATTGGCCTGAACGGTAGCATTCGCGGCAAACCCGCTCCCGGCGAGAAGTACCTGCTGCGGCACATTGGAGGTCGCGTTGACGGCGATGCTGGACGGGCTGACCGAGGTGATGGTCGGGGTGGCGGCGAGCACGGCCAGTTGAATCGGCGTGGTTGCGGAGCCGCCCGGTCCCGGGTTGTTGACGGTGATCTGGCCCGCGCCGAATGTTTGAGTATCCTGCGCGCTGAGGGCGACCTGGAGCGTCGTGCCGTTGACAAAAACGGTGGGGCGGGACGAGCCGTTCCACTGCCCCTGCGAGTTCGCTTCGAAACCGGATCCCGTGACGGTGACCGTGGCAGAAGCGCCCTGGGGTACGCTTTGGGGCGACAGCGCCGTGAGCAGCGGCGTGGGACTCATCACGCTGTATCCGAATGCCGGAGACGCGCCGCCGCCGGGGGCTGGATTTGTGACGGTCAGCGGGACCTGGGCCCCGGAGGCCAGGGCGGAAGCCGGGACCTGCGCCTGGAGTGTGGTCGCGTTTACAAATGTGGCGGGCAGTGCCGTGCCATTGAACTGCACCGTGGACGCCGCGAGAAACCCTGTCCCAGAAAGGGTCAAAGTTTGTGCGGGAGAGCCGGCGACAAGGTTTGCCGGGCTGACAGAAGACACCGCCGGGGCAGGGTTGATGGCAGGGGCGGGCGGCGCGGGTGCGGGCGGGTTTGATCCACTTTTGGCGGCAGTCGTCGACGATGCGCCGCAGCCGGAAAGCAGTGAAAAACAGGCGGCAGTGGTCGCAAGCAGCAGGAAGGAACGTGGCAAAAAGCCTCCAAAAGAAGAACAAATTGTGAACAGTGCAGAACCCGACCTCTGATTGCAAGGTGAACGAGCTCAGGCTTGCGGTTCGGGCAGCCCAAGTATATGGGCGCGGAGTTGCGCGGCCTATTGCACATCGGTAAGTTACCCACAATCCTCGCGCTGCCCGCGCGCTCCGGCCCGGGATGGCTGCCTGGCTCCCCGGAGCGCACACGCCCGTGTCTCTGCTCGGCGGCAAATGGGATCGTTCGCTCAACCCGCAAGGGGCGGGCCACGGTCGCAGCAGTCTGGGCGCTGCACCTGGTCGCCCCTGTTTTTACGATTGCATGCGGCAGAACCGCGTTGGCACCCCAGGGGCGCGGTGCGTGTAGATTGTGTCTTGAGCCGCGCGATGGTTCCCCTTTCCGGCTTGCCCTTGGAAGCGGAAAACGGCCACATGGTGACAGGATGGAGCTGCAGGTTGCCGAATTCAAGCGGTTGACCGAAACCGTGCTGCCGGCGCTGGCGCGTGAGCAGCACTGGCCCATTCGGCTGGACCACTGCTTCAAGCGCATCTGCCTGGATCATGCCTTTGGCGGGGTTTGGTACCACTTCCTGCCGCGGCCGGCAGAGCGACATCTCCACGGTCCCGCGCTGGAGCGTGCAATCGCCTGCGCGGAAGAGATTGCGGCGGAGGGCCGCCCGACGCTGGACGAGCGAAACACCGCCAGTCTGCGCTTTCGCGGCAAGCTCCACTAGCGCACAAAGGTCACCATCGCCAGGCCGATGGCCGCGACGCCCACGGTAAGCCACATCACGTAGTCGCCGGGATGGCCGCTTTGCAGTTCGCGCAAGGGCGCCAGGGGGCCTTCAAGAAATGCACCCACTCGCAGGGAGCGCGGAACCCGCAGACGGAACACCGAGCTAAGCGCCAGCAGCAGGCCCAGTGCCAGCGCCAGCAGGCCTTCAAACGCAGGCCTGAGGAGCGAAGCGGCGCGGAACGGCGCCTGGGCCGGGACGGGCACGGAAACCCCCGTATACACGGTGTGGATATAGGCCGGCCCATCGCTGAGGCGGGTGGCGGCCAGCAAGATGCCGGGGCGCAGGCCGGGCAGAAACGGAAGGGTGACGGCGACAAGGAGGCACAACAACGGGGGCAAAAAGTGGTAGGGAAAGATCCGCAGCTGCTCCGCTCCGGTTTCCGGCAGCTCGTCGACCTGCGCGGACCGATCGGTGATGGGTGCGCTGCCCCAGCCGAAAAAAATGTGCATGCCGGAGCGCAGCACGGCAGCCGAGGTCAATGCGCCGCCCGCCATAAACAGGTAGGGGATCCATCGCAGGGGCCCGGCTGCATTGGCGGCCACGGTGACGCCAAGAAAGGTAAGAAACGGCGGCGCGCCGGCCAGGCCCGCTGCGCCTGCGAACCACAGCACGGCCGTCCAGCGAAGGGAGCGGCCGCGACCGAACAGCCTGGGCTCACTGACAGTGCGCAAGCGGTGCAGCAGGATGCCGGAGGAGAAAAACAGGCTGGACTTGATCAGCGCGTGCGCCAGCAGGTAGAGCAGCATCGCGCCGGCCGCAAGCGGGGTGCCCAGCGCGAGTGCCGACAGCATCAGGCCTGCATGGCTGATGGTGGAGAATGCCAGGAGCCGCTTCAGGTGGTGCTCGGCGTAGCACATCACGCCGCCCAGCAGCACGGTTGCGACCGCGAGCACGAGCAGCACGGCGGTGAGCCGGCCGGGGTGCGCGGCAAAGGTTTGAGCAAAGGCAACGGCGCGGATGCGCAACACGGCGTAAAGGCCGAGCTCGACCATGAGCCCTGAAAACAACACGCATACCGGCGTGGGGGCGACCGAGTGCGCATCGGGCAGCCAGAAGTGAAAGGGCACGATGGCGGCCTTGATAAAAAAGCCGCAAAACAGCAGGGTCGCGGCGAACAGCACCAGGGGGTCGTGCCGCGTGCCCAGCGTCGCGCCGATCTGCGCGAGGTTCAAGGCGCCGGTGATGGAGTACAGCAGGCCAATGCCGGTCAAAACAAAAAACGCGGCGATGGTGTTGGTGACGGCGAAGTTGAACGCACCCTGGATGGGTGCCGACTCCTGGCTCTTGAGCCCGCATAGCGCAAAAGCGGCGGTGCTCATCAGCTCAAAAAAGACAAACATGTTGAACAGATCGCCGGTAAGCGCGAAGCCGGACATGGAGGCCAGAAAAACCATCATCAGGGGCTGAAAGTGGTTGGCGCCGGCGTCCACAAAGCGCCATGAAAACACAAGCGAAAGCAGCGTCAGAAAGGCCGCCAGGGTCGCCAGGCCGGCGGCCGCGGGGTCGACCACAAAGCCGATGCCGATCACCTGGTGACCGCGCGGATACCAGCCGCCAAACCATTCGACGATGGTCGCGTGCAGCGACAAACGCAGCAGCACGAGGCACACCAGCAGATTGATCGACGCGGCAACGATGGCGATGGAGTCAGCCGGGGCGCGCGCGAGCTTTTGCCGCAGGGCAGCCAGCACTGCAGCCGCCAGCAGCGGCACCACAACCGGCAGCGGCGGCAGCACCGTGCCCGGCGAAAAAGCCGCATCAACCACGCATGGTCCGCAGATCGGCCGGGTCCACCGTGCCGGATTTTTCGTGCGCCTTGACAACCATGGCGAGAAGCAGCGCGACCACCACGGCTTCAACCACGACATCGGTAAGCATCAGCGCCTGCACCACGGGGTCCACCGTCGGTGTGCCGACAGGGATGCCGGCAAAGACCGGCGCGGTGCCGCCCGCGCGGTAGCCGATGGCAAGCAGCAGCATATACGTGGAGCTTTGCAGGATGGCGAGACACACAACCGAGTGCACCAGGTGCCGGCTGGAAACCAGGCCGTACAGCCCGCAGCAGAAAAGCCAGCCGGCGACGAAGTAAGGGAGCGCCGAGAAAAGCGGATGCACTAGGACTCCTCTGCCGGAGTTCCCTGCAGGATGATTTGCTGCAGGTAGGTGTGGATCACAAGCAGAAACGCCGCCGTGACCTCAACGCCGACCGTTGCGCTGATGAGCGCAATCGTGCCGGAGGAGAAGACGTTGCCGGTGCGGCCGTAGGGGAGAAAGTTGGTGAGCAGCGACAGGCCCATGCAGAGTGGGATGATGCCGATCACCGCATACGCACCTGCACCGGCGGCTTCAATCGCCTCCATCAGCGCGCCCGAGGTGATGCGTGTGAAGGCACGCGTATTTTCAGCCAGGTACATCAGCACTGGCGCGGTCGCCAGGATGACGCCGCCCTGGAAGCCGCCGCCCGGCGTGAGCTGCCCATGCAGCGCGATGTAGAAGCCAAACACCAGCGTCAGCGCGGCGGCCGGCAGGGCAATGGCACGTACCGTAGACGAGAGCGGGGCGCGGTCCGGGACGTTGCCCGGCTCTTCCGCGCCCACATCGCGCCGCAAGAGCAGCATGACGCCGACCGAGGCCGTGAACAGGATGAACTCTTCGCCGAGCGTGTCAAAACCGCGGTAGTCGTAGTTGACCGTGTTGATGGTGTCCGTGCCGTGGCGCTGGTACACGGCCATGCGGACCACGTACCCGCCATAAGGGCCGTTGAAGCTGCCCCACTTCGGCAGTCCCAGCGCGGCGGCGCAGTACAGCCCGAAGAACACAGCGGCTGCCGCGAAAAAGATGCCGATCCTTCGCCGTTCAGGCACGCTCGTCCTCCTCGCCTGAGGGCTGCTTGTCTTTGCCGGAAGCACGAAACTTCATTCGCGAGATGGCGAGCATCACCATCAAAGGAAGCGCCACCGCGCCCACCGTGATCTGCGACAACGCGACATCGGGCGCCTGGAAGAAGAAAAACATGAGCGCGGTGAGCAGGCCGTAGAAGCCCAGCGCAATGATCTGCGCGGTGACGTCGCGCGTGCGCACAACCGCCAAGCCCATGGCACCGATCAGCAGCAGCAGCGCAGCGCCCACGTACATCATGCTTTGCCGCCCTTTGTGCGCACCCCTTCGTAGTCGAGCGCGTCGGTGCGCGGTGAGGCACCTGTGCCGAGCGCGCGCACGCGGAAAGCGCGCGCGGTGGCGTGGGTGACAACGGAGTTGAACGTGAGCAAAATCACGGCGATCAGGACGGTTTTCAGCGAAACCTGCCCCCAGCCCTGCGCGAGAAACACAGCCACACACAGCAGCACCATGCCGGCCGATGCCGGCAGTGCGAGGTAGTGCAAGGCTTCCATCGGCTCGCGCATGCGCAACATGCCCACGACGCCGAGCCAGCACAGCAGCACAACGATCGCAAGCAGCGCGGCGATGACGAACTGGGTCATAGGTGCTTCTCAAGAAACCGTGCAAACACCAGGCCGCCACCGAACGACATGACCGCCAGCGTAAGCGGCAGGTCGATATAGACACTGCGGCCAAAGGCGATGGTCAGCAACACCATGGCGATGGTCACAAGAAGACTGCCCATCTCAAAGCCGACCAACCGGCGCTCCGGCGAGCCGCGCATGCACATAGCGGCACACGGCACCAGGGCCGCCGCGACAGCGGAGCCGGCGGCCAGCCACATATTCACAGCCGAACTCCCACGCCGAGCCGCCGCGCCAGTTCGGGAGTCGGGCCGGAGGCCAGCTGGTGCACCATCAACATGCGCAGACGCTCGTCCACGCCCAGTACAATGGAGTTGGGACTGGCCGTCAGGTAGGCCACGGCCAGTAGCTCCCGGCCTACCACCTCCGGGCACGGCGGGGCGGCGTCAAAGCGGTACACCTCGTAAGTCGACGGTGGGCGCGAGCCGCCGGCCAGATCCTGCCACAGCAAGCGAAGAATCGCGAACGCATCCCCGGCGACCTGCCCCGGAACCCGCCACACCTGCGCGACATCGCGAGCACGGAACAGCACGTGATCCTGCTGCGCACGCCACATCAAGGAAAGAAAAGCAACGGAAGCCGCCACTGACCCAGCGCCTACCAGCATTTCGTTCGGCTGAAAGCCCGCAACAAACACCACCCACAAGGCCGCCAGGGCGACAATGGCAAACAGGAGCGAACCGAGCGCTGCCGGGCCGAAGCGCTTGGCCTTGCCGGACTGTGAGCTGGGTGGGTGTGATGCAGCGCGCAGCATGCTGCGTTAAGAGGCCGCGCCACCGAGCAAAGATGCCTGCCGCTCCATCCTGCATGTTCCATGGTCCATGGTCAGCCTGCCGCTGCTTCGATCCGGAGGGTCCGCGGGGCGATCACCGCCCTTCCATCCGCACTTCGGCAGTGTTTCTGGGCTGATGATTTGTGTCAGCGCATGGCTGCCGGGCGCACTCTCAGGCGTGATGGAGCAGCAAAGCAAGCAGGTAGCCCAGAACAAGCAGCGGCAAGGCGAGGAGGGCGAGCAACAAGCCCAGCAGGACGAGTAAAAATGCCCAGTCGCGCCAGCCATGACGCCCTGGCTCGGCAATGTGCCTTGTTAGCAGCGCGTAGTTGCGGCGGTTGGCCTTCCAGGCGATATCGAAAGCGTCGCCCAGGATGGGTATCATGCCGATGCCGACGTCCAGTGCCAGATTGCCGAGCATGCGCGCGATCAGCACCGGCGGCGCTCCACGGAACCAGGCCGCGACCACGATCAGCGACGAAAGCAGCCCGGCCAGCACGTCGCCCGCGAAGGGCACCAGCCCGATCAACCCGTCGATGCCGAAGCGTATGCCGGTACCCGGCACAACAAAGCAGTCATCCAGCAGGTGCGACAGTTGCTCGAGATTGCGGTCGGAAAAAATGCCCGCGCCGGCCTGTACGCCCAGCCTCAAGTTTTCCCCCTTCTCTTTTAATTCCATGCCGGACTGCTTTCCCATTGATGGCACCTGCCTGCCTCCTGCTTCGATCCCGGCTCGATGCTACAATCAGGTGTTGTATGGCGGCTATAGTTCAGTGGCAGAACGCCGGTCTGTGGATCCGGATGTCGTGGGTTCAATCCCCACTAGCCGCCCCACTTCCCGCCTCCCATGGCTGGTGACGTGCCTGGCCCTACGGTCACGGCGGCAAGCGGAAAGGTCCGGCTGGGCTGTTCCGGCTGGGCTTACAGCAGCTGGCGACCCGGTTTTTACCCCCCAGAAACATCGCTGAAGAAGCTGCTCGAGGCGTATGCCGCGCGCTTAAACGCGGTCGAGGTTAACTACACGTTTCGCTCGCTTCCCACAGCCTCGACCTGCAGCCGGTGGCTTGCGCAAACTCCTCCTTCGTTTCGCTTTGCGTTCAAGGCGCCGCAGCGCATCACGCACCATCGCAAGCTGCGCGAAGTGGGCGAAACACTGGCCGCGCTTGCCCGCGCGCTGGCTCCGGTGGCGGAGGCCGGGCGGCTCGGGCCCATTCTGTTTCAGCTGCCGCCCACCTTTCGCGCCGATGCCGCCCTGATGGATTCGTTTCTTGCAGAGCCGCTGCACGGGCTCCAAACGGCGTGGGAGTTCCGCCACGCATCCTGGTTTACTGACACAACCTTTGCCGTGCTCGCGAAACACGGCTCCGTGCTTTGCGCGGCAGAAAGTGACGCCCTGCGCTCGCCTGACCTGCCCCTGGTGCCCGGGTTGCGTGTGTTTCGCCTGCGCCGCAGCAGCTACTCCGCAGAGGAGCTGACCGCTTTGGCTGAACACTTTGCATCGCTGGCGCACGAAGGTGCGGATGTGTATGGCTTTTTCATGCACGAGGACGCGCCCGACGGTCCCTTGCGTGCCGCCGAAGTGCTGGCCCAGGTGCCGCCGGAGCTGCGCGGGTGAGTGCGTCCGCGTCGGGCCTTGAGGCGTCGCTGAGTCAACCCGAGCAGGTCGCGCCACGGCCCTTTGTAGCCCGCCGCTGGCTGGGCAACCCGCATGCACAGACGATCATCGGCAATTTTATGCGGCGCGAGACCGCGCATGTGCCCGCCCCCGAGCCGCTGGTCATCCCGGTGGAGCCGCCCCACCGCTTCGAGCAGCCGGACGGCTCCCTGGTGGATGTCGGCGAAAGCTCCATTCTGTGCCTGTGCCATTGGCAGCCTGCACGGGAAACCCGTCTGACGGTCGTGCTGGTGCACGGGCTTGAGGGCTCGGCGCATTCCGGCTACATCCTCGGCAACACGGGCCGGTTGTGGGCCGAGGGCTGCAACGTCGTCCGCATGAATATGCGTTCCTGCGGCGGCTCCGACGCGCTTTCGCCGACCATTTACCACTCGGGGCGGTCGGAAGACATTGCTGCCCTGGTGGCCACGCTCGGCCGGCTGGGGCTCCCAAGGATTGCGCTGGTCGGTTACTCCATGGGCGGCAACCTGGTGCTGCGCTATGTCGGCCGGCAAGCGCTTTTGCCCCCTGCCAAGCGCGACGGGGCGGTATGCGCGGCGGTGGGCGTGTCGCCCCTGCTCGATCTTGCACCCTCGTCGGCGGCCCTGCACCTCCCCGCAAACCGGTTCTATGAGCGACGTTTTCTGCGCGCCATGAAGCGTCGCCTTAACCTCAAGGCCCGGCTCTTCCCCGCCCTTTACGGCTCGCTCGCCGGCGAAGGGGTCTTTCGGCGTATTCGCACCCTTCGCGATTTTGATGGAGCCATCGTCGCTCGCTACGGCGGCTTCAGAGACGCGGACGACTATTACGAACAGGTGCGCGCGTCTCGCTTTGCCGGGGCTTTCGCGATGCCCACGCTGCTCATCCACTCGGATGACGACCCGTTTATTCGCACTCTGCCCACTACCCGCGAAGCCCTGCGCGCCAACCCTTCTGTACGGTTGCTCGAGACGACGCACGGCGGCCACTGTGCTTTCTTGGCCGACCCGCGGGGCGACGATGGCGGACGTTGGGCGGAGGAGACCATCGCACGCTGGCTCCCGGGCAAGGCCGCCGCGTGGGCCTGATCCTGATTCGGGGCTTGACTCGGGGCCGGGCATGATCGCCGACTGGACGGTTGAGATCGGTCCCGAAAGCCCGGAGATCGTCGTGCCGTGGGATGGGTGGGTCGACCTGACCCGGCCTGGATGCAAGGAGCTGACCCTGGCCGAAGCCGGACCTGTTGTCGAGATCGCAAGCTACCCGGAGTTGCTCGCGCTGCTTGCGCTCGCGAACAGGGCGCACACCCTGTCCTCCAAGATCGACGTCTTCCCCGTCACACGCGAGGAGGTGGACCCGGAGATCGCCGAAGCCGGCCTATCGTCGACAGTCTGCGGACTGGGCAGCTACCTCGACCTGCTGCTGAGTGCGCCGGCCCCCGAGCTGACTTTTGGCGACTTCGAGCAACTCGCTTGCGATACAGCGCGCCTGTTAAGGGCGGTCGACCTCCCGCTCGCCTGCGCCGAGATCGTACTTCGCCCGGCACGCTTGTATGATGAGGAGACCTTCGGGCTGACCCTGTACAGCATGGGTTTCGGCCCGCACGCGCGGGCCGCTCGCGCAACCTGGCAGCGCGCCGCAGCCTCGGGCGTCGCCTGCCTTCACAGGGCTTGCGCCGCACACGTGGGCGAGTAGCTCAATCGGATAGAGCACCGGCCTTCTAAGCCGGGGGTTGCAGGTTCGATCCCTGCCTCGCCTACCATCATGAAGCTAGCGCAACGAGGTGAGGTCGCCGGCGCTGATCGCCTTGAGCCCTGCCCGCACTCCGAGGACGCAAGGGCCGGCGCTAGGTTCCGCAGAAGGTGGCGGTGACGCACTCTTCGGGGCGAGCCGGCTCCGTGTACCGCTCGAACCCGGGCCGGTCTTCGTACGGGTGGGTGACCACGTCCAGCAGCTCCTTGAACGGCCGGAGATCCTCCTGTTCCGCGGCAGCATGGATGGCCGCCTGCACCCGGTGATTGCGGGGGATGTAAGCGGGATTCACGGTCCGCATCCTTTGGGCCCGCGAGAGGATGGCCGACGGAGCAGAAGGTAGAGTGCCGGACCGGACCGGAGACCGGGCTGCGGACTTGACTGCGGACTGGGCCGCGGGCCGGCCTGAAACGAGTGCCTCTTCCTGGAGGAGCCTCGCGCGCCAGCCTGTGACCCACTCATCGTATGCACGGGGGTCGGCGAACAACGCACGGGCACGAACGTCGGCGGAAGACGGAACCGACAAACCCAAGGCGTCCGGCTCCCTTGCGGCTGCCACATCGCACAAGCGACGGAAGAACAGCGTAAAGTCGACCCGGTTGGCTGCCATACGCTCCAGCAGGTCCTGTCCCAGCGCGGCGTCGCCGTCCTGTTGGGTCAGCAGGCCGAGTTTGCGGCCCAACCCTGTAGCGCGGGCTGCCTCAAATTGGGGCTGGAATGCAGCCAGCGCTTCCCTGGCCGAGCGGAGCCCGGCCTCCTCGCTGCCGGCTTCGCGCTCCAAAAGGGGCAGCAATGCTTCGGCAAGCCGGGTCAGGTTCCACAACGCGGCCAGCGGCTGGTTGCTGTATGCATAGCGGCCCGCGTGATCAATGGAGCTGAAAACGGTGGCCGGGTCGTAAGCCTCAAGAAATGCGCAGGGGCCGTAGTCGAGCGTTTCACCCGAGATGGACGTGTTGTCGGTGTTCATGACGCCGTGAACAAAGCCAAGCAGCAGCCACTGGGCGACCAGGGCTGCGTGACGGCTGACGACGCCGTCCAGCAGCGTCCGGTAAGGCTGGCCCGTCCGCGCTGCCTCCGGATAATGCCGCGCAATCGCGTAATCCGCCAGCGTGCTTAGAGCCTCCATGTCGCCGCGCGCGGCAAAGAACTGAAACGTACCGACGCGCAGGTGGCTCCCCGCCACGCGACACAGCACGGCCCCGGGCAGGACGGTTTCGCGAAACACCGGCTCGCCGGTAGCAACGGCGGCCAGGGCTCGCGTGGTGGGTACGCCCAGCGCAGCCATGGCCTCGCTGAGGAGGTACTCGCGCAGAACGGGGCCCAGCGCGGCCCGGCCATCGCCGCGGCGCGAAAACGGGGTCGGGCCTCCTCCTTTCAGCTGGATATCGAAGTGAACGCCATCGCGCCCGGCCACCTCGCCCAGCAGGTTTGCGCGTCCGTCGCCCAGTTGCGGCACAAAATGGCCGAACTGGTGCCCGGCATAGGCCTGCGCCAGCGGCTCGGAGCCGTCGGCGACCGCGTTGCCGGCCAGGATCGCCACCCCTTCCGCGCTCGCCAGCCTTTCCGGGTCCAGTCCGAGCTCCCGTGCAAGCGGCTCGTTGATCTCGATCAGGCGCGGAGCTTCAACCGGCGTCGGGCGTACCCGTGCGTAGAACCGCTCCGGCAGCCGGGCATAGGTGTTGTGGAAGGAAAAAAGAGCCGGCTTGGCAGCCGGTGAGTGTATCCCGTCTGTCTGGTCTGTTGCTGAAGCGTCGGGTAAAGCCATGCCCCTTAGATGTGCGGCGGAACAGCCGGGTGCGCTGTTGCCCTGGTCCCATCGCGCCCTGCGCCAATTGTCTCCCCCATCGGTCGACCAGCGCGAGAAGCGCGGGGTGCAGCCCAGCCGGCCTGTTATGCCGTCCTGGTCGCTGTACCAGGACGAGACACACCGAGTTGCTGAGCCATCCTATTTCGGGCAGGATTCATCTTCAGAACCGCATGACACGTGGCCCCGGAAGGAGCACATCCTATTTCAGCGACCCAATCGTTCAAAGAAACTGCCATCAGCGCCGGCAAGTCCGCGCTGAAGGATGACATCACAGGCCGCTCCGCACAGCTGGCGTATTACTTCTTTCTTTCCTTATTTCCCGGCCTGATCCTGGTGACGGCATTGCTGGGACTGCTTGCGCGGCACGGGCCGCAGCTGCAGGATTCCATGCTTCACGCGATGGGGACTGTTCTGCCGGAGTCCGCGTTCGGCACCGTCCAGGACATCTTCAAGCAGATCACCAAGAGCAGCGGCGGCGGCCTATTCACCTTTGGGGCATTGGGCGCGCTCTGGTCCGCCACTGCCGGGATGTCGGCCGTGCAGGACACCCTCAACTCGGTTTACCGCGTGGAAGAAGGGCGGCCGTTCTGGAAGCGCAGCCTGATCTCCATCGGTCTTACGATCGCGGTGATCGTGATGGCGATCACCGCACTGGCGGTGACGCTTTCCGGCAGCGTTCTTATGAAGTTCATCGTGCAGCACACGGGCATGGATGGGGCCATGGCCATCCTGTGGCGGGTGGCAGCCGGGATCATCACTTTGTGCCTGCTCAGCATGATCTTTGCGCTGATCTACTACCTGGCGCCGGACGTGCAACAGCCGAAGTGGCAATGGGTGACGCCGGGCGCGGCCATCGGCATTGTGCTGTGGATCGCGGCTTCGCTCGCTTTTCGGCTGTACCTCCACTACTTCGACAGCTATTCCAAGACCTATGGATCGATGGGCGCGGTCATTGTGCTGATGCTTTGGTTCTATGTTTCCGGCTTGGCGCTGCTGCTGGGCGCGGAGATCAACAGCGCGTACGAGAACCGCAAGGCGAAACAGGGTGACCCGATGGCCAAGGAGAAGGGCGAAAAAGTACCGGCGTAGGGCGGCTGCGTTCAACGCCGGCGAGTTGCTTCTGCCGATTCCAGGCGTGGTACGGGGGGCGGGGTCGCCGACCCTCGTAATGGGCGGCCGGCTTTAAAAGGTCTGCATGCCGGGCGTCCCTTGCCAGGCGCTGAGCCAGCGTCCCCATCGCGAACGGCGCTTCGGCCTGACCGTGATTTTGCGAGCTTCGCTGGATGCCCGAACAAAGCAAAGCGCTCCCTCGATGAAGCTTTGCCGCTCCCACCGGCTCGCCTGCCCGGCCCACACCCCTGCCTGTTCCGGGTGGCTCACAGGTTCCAAACCTCCGGCGGCGATCTCGCCGGCAAGCCGCCTCAGCAGGGTCGCTGCTTCCGCAGCCGCAAGGAGGTCGCCGGTGCGCCGGGTGGCAAGGTAACAGGCGGCGCTGGCGAGGGACCGGTAGGCGTGCCGGGCTGACTGTGTCCCCTGGGGCGGTGCGGGCGCGGGCAACGGTTCGGAAGCGTGGAAAGGCCGGACCAGTCGAGCCTCGAACCGGTGTTCGCCAGGTTGCGGAGCAAGGATGGAAAGCATCGGGGCGACGGCGGGCCGCAAGGCAGGGTGCGGAGCGAAATGGGGGGCGGCAGGGTCTGGGTTGGCCACGGGAACTGTCTCCGAGCGTTGCGCTCGAAGTCTTTATCGGCCACCCTTGCCTTTCCAACAGCTCCCATCTTCGCTTTTCCCTGCCACGCCGCCTTGAGCCCTCTTGCGGAACAGGTTCTGGACACGCAAAAACGCCACCGGGCTGCCGGATGCACCTGCAACGGCAGCGCTTGCGCCCGTTGCCGCGTTAGATCACGCGCAGCACCGGTGGTTCTGCCCCAACCTGCGCCACCCGGGGTCGCGCCGCTCCCTGCACCACTTCCATCCCGAGGACCGCCAGGGTTTTGCGCCGTTGCGCGCGAGCACGGGTCGCCCATGGTCCGCTTCGTTCCAACCGCAGATATGCAGTCCAATGGCCCAGCGCCGACCTGCGCTGGCCATGCCGCTCCAGCGCCAGGGCCAGGTTGTAGTGCGCGTCGGCGTAGCGAGG
>CAXTWU010000018.1:0-24334 GCA_964248025.1 uncultured Acidobacteriaceae bacterium
GGCTCCACCAGCGTGATGTGCCGCCCGGCCGCGCGTTCCTCCGTCATCAGGATGGATCGACCGCCATCAGCGACGGTCAACCCTGCATAGAGAGGGGGCGCTGTTCGGAGGGTGGCGAAGATCTGCCCTGTCCCCAGGCTTCCGTCTGGACCCATCGTGGCCACCCGGATCAGGGGCTGTTTTCCTCCCATGTCCAGGTAGTAAACAGCATTCCCTGCAAGCTGCCAGAACCCCCAATAGCCGGCGGCCGGCTGCGGCAGGACCCTCGTTGCCTCACCGCCGCCGGCCGGCATGCGCCAAAGCCCGGCTTCTTCGCCGCGCGTGTAGTACAGCCAGCGTCCATCGCTTGACTCCTGCGGCTCCATGCCGTCCCCGCTCGAGACAGCTTGCGGCTCTCCACCGGTCGCCGTAATCTTCCAAAGCTGCCAGCTGCCTCCACGATTGGAGCGGTAATAGATGAAGCGGTCGTCCTGGGACCAGCGTGGAACAATGTCATTCGAATTGCCGAAAGTCAGCTGCGCAGGGGTGCCGCCCAGGGCCGGCATGGCAAAGATATGTGAGTGCCCGTCCGGGCGGGAATCAAAGGCGATCCGGTCTCCGTGGCGCGACCAGGCCGGGCTGCCGGTGATGGGGCCGTCGGCAAAGGTCAACTGCCGGAGTGTTCCCGTGTTTACGGGGGTCACCCAGATCTCCTGTGAGCCCGAGCGCAGAGATTGAAAGCTCAGCGAGCGGCCATCCGGCGAAAGCGAGGGAGCCGAGTCCTGCTGGGTTGAGGCGAGCAGTGGCTCCGGTGCCATGCTTTGGCTGTCTTTGTGGATACGCACGATGCTCCAAATCGCCGACCCTTCCGTGTACGCCAGCTGCCCCGGTTTCGATCCGACTGAGGGTTCAAACGCATCGTCGGTTCCGAACGGCAGCCGCCGGGGTGCTTCCCCATGCAGCCCAACGCTCCAGAGTGCGTATTTGCCGCCCCGGTTGGAAGAAAACAGGACGGAACGCCCGTCAGCAGCCCAGGTCAGGCTATCGATGTTCATGCGTTCCCGGGTCAGCGCGTGCAGGGTGCCGTCTGCGAGTGAAAGGGTATAGATGTAGCGCACCGAGGTCTCAATCGCCCGGGTAAACGCGATGCAGGTGCCATCCGGGGAGAACGCCGGTGTCAGGTCTCCTTCCCAGCCGATCGGCGGGGCAGTCAAGGCGCGAGCCTTCCCGGTGTGCAGATCAAGGGCATAAATCGAGGATTGAGGCTCCGAACCTTTATGGTCGGGGAATATCAGCGTTCGGCCGTCGGGAGACCAGGCCAATGCTCCCTGATCCCAATGGGTCGGCTCTTGCGGAAGGTAAACATGCCGTGCCGGTTCCGCCGATCCGGGCCGTGCGACATCAAGGCGTAGTCCGGAGCTTCCGCGTGAAAGATAAGCGATGGCTTCTCCGTCCGGCGACCAGGCCGGGCTGAACTGCTCCTCCGGTACGCCAGGCGTGAGTTCCTGGTCGGTCTCCTTCCCGATCCGTTTAACATGGATATGACGCAACCGACCATCTTCTGACACAGCCACATAGGCCATGCGGCTGCCGTCTCCCGAAAATGCGGGCTGGGTCTGCTCGCCCGCAACATCGGTGAACTGCACAGTGCGAAAGGCCGCAGGCCAGACCGTGTTGTCCGGCGACGGCCGGTGTAAAGCCATCCCTAGGCCAAGTCCGCCCAGGATGAAAGCAATGAGCACCATTAACGAAAGCAGGAGGGCCCTTGACTCAAATGCATGCTTCTGCAGCGACGGAAGCGCCTGCGGAGGCGGCTCCGCCGAGACCGCCGCTGGCTCTGATTCACCGGTCCCCTTCCGTTCCGGCAGGACTTGATCTCGCCAGGGTGCGTCGAGCCCGGCCGAAATGGACGCTCTAAGAGGCTCGGCTTCAGGCCATGAAGCCGCAGGTTCCGCGAGCGGAATTTCCTTGATCGGGGATGGCAACTGCCGAGTAGGAGCCAGCAGGCGATAACCCATTCTGGGTACCGTCTGGATAAGCCGCGGTGCATGTGAGTCATCCTCCATGATCCGGCGAAGGATGGAAATACACCGGGTCAGGACGTCATCGCTCACAAAAGTATTGGGCCAAACCTCCGCCAGCAGCCGTTCCTTGGACACGACATGAGTACCGTTGGCGACCAGAGCCATCAGCACCTTCATCACTTTCGGCTCGACCCGTTGCTCCCTTTTTCCTTGCCTGAGCGAGTTCAACTCGGGTTCGACTGTCCAATCTCCAAGCAAGAACGCGCTTCTATCTTGCTCGTTAGGTACTAAAGTTTTAGTCGCCACGCACGCATCCTGTTCGTAATCAACAACTTGCCTTTTCTTCGGGAATGCCTCAGAATAACCTCACCAGTCCATCGGGATTATCCTACACTCACGCAAGTAGTTTCTGGCAGCATCCTGTTCCACCCCCTTTGGTACCAGCACCAGGAAAACGAGGCCTGATTTTGAAACAGAATATTCACGACAGTATGGATAACAAACCAGCGCACACCGAATCTTCCGTTCTTGCAGGCCGGTCTGAGCGTGTGACCAGCCTCCGGCAGCTTTCCAGCTTCAAGTCAGGGTCCAAGCAGACCGGCTCCACGCGCCTGAGCTCCCGCACCAGCTTTGCCGCGATCGCGGCCCTGCTTGCCTCCACCGTGCCGATGGTGGCGCAGCAAACCTCCGGCTCTATCTACGGCACAGTGCAAGATGCCAGCGGGGCGATCATACCCAATGCCATCGTTGTCGCAACGGCGCCCCAGATTGGTGCCACTCGTACCGTCAAATCCAGCGGCAATGGTACCTTTGCCATTCCGAACCTGCCGGAAGGTACCTACGACATCAAGGTGACGGCCACTGGATTTCAGGCGAGTGAGAAGGATGGCGTCATTCTGGCCGCAGCACAAAACCTCAATGCCGGCAACTTTTCTCTCGCGGTCGGCTCCGAGGCGCAGACGATCACGGTTGCTGCCGATTCCGCCACGCTCCAGCTACAAACCGATTCCGGAGAGCGTTCGGATATTGTCACCGGCAAGCAGATGAACGACATTGCTTTGAACGGCCGGAACGTCCTCGATATCCTGCGCGTGGTACCCGGCATCTCGGGCTTTGGAAGCTACGCTGTTTCTCAGACCGGAGGGCTGGATTCGTTCTCCGTCAACGGTACGCGTGCGAACGAGCACGACTTCACGATCGACGGTTCCTCCAATGTCGATTCGGGCAACAACGGGGGCACCCAGGTCACCATCAACCCTGACGCTGTTGCCGAAGTTCAGGTTTTGACCTCGAACTTCCAGGCCCAGTTCGGCAAGGCGGGCGGCGGCTCCATCCTCGTGACCACCCGCGGCGGCACCAACGATATACACGGCAATGTGCACTACTTCCACCGCAATGAAGGCATGAACGCCAACGATTGGGTGAGTAACCACAACGGCACGAAAAAGCAGCTCTTCCGGTACAACACCGAGGGAGCCGACATTGGCGGACCGATCAAGCGGGACAAGCTCTTCTTCTTTTTCTCGACGGAGTGGTACCGGCAATTGATACCTGGCGGCATCTCCCAGTACCAGACCCCGACTGCGCTGGAGCGTACCGGAGACTTTTCGCAAACAGTTGACACCAACGGCAATCCCGTTCAGATCTACAACCCCGTAACACATGCCCTAATTCCCGGCAGCAAGATCAACCCTACCACCCTGACTGCCCAACAGCAGGCCAACTTTGCGCAGATCCAGAAGGTTCTCAACCTGTATCCGTTGCCGAACGTGACCGGGCAAAGCTACAACCGCCAAGATCCTCTTTCTTATCAGCTGCCGCGAACGGAATACATCGGACGGCTTGATTATCAGATTTCACCGTCGGAGCGTATCTTCGCCCGATACACTGGCAACCGTTCGACGCAGACGGCTCCGGTCGGCAACTTCGGTATCGAGTGTTACGGCAGCCTTGAGGTTCCGGGTGGCTGTACCGATACGAGTCCCAGTTTCAACCTCACCGTGGACCTTACCAGCACCTTCAAGCCGAACCTGCTCAACGAGCTCACGCTGGCTCCCAGCGCTCAACGCTCCACGATTGCCGGCGTCAACGGTAATATCACGGTCGGGGCGAACAACATCAATCTCCCGCTGCTTTACCCGGTCACCCCAACGACCTCCATCCCGGATCTCAACTTCAGCGGAAATGGCAGGAATTATCCCAGCACCTACTTTGGGTCAACACCCTGGTTCCAGGCGAATACAAATATCACGGCGAACGACAATCTGACCTGGATCGTACGAAGCCATACCATGAAGTTCGGTGCTTTTTACGAGCGGTCCCGTAAGGACCAGGTCTCTTACGGCAACTCAAATGGACAGTTCGGCTTCAACGCATGCTCTACCAGTGCGGAAGGATGCGTCGCCGGTGCGGCGAACTCGCATGACGGCTCACCGATCGCGAGCGCCCTGCTCGGTTACTTCACCAGCTTCGGTCAATCCGACGCTCGACCGGTCGGTCATTTCCGTTACAACCAGGTCGAGTTCTACGCACAGGACACCTGGCAGGTGTCGCAAAGATTGACGTTTGATTACGGGGTTCGGTTCGTCTACATCCCGCCGCAATATGACACCAACAATCAGGTCGCCCTTTTTGAGCCCGCCGCCTACAACCCGGCCACCGCTGTCACAGTCACCACCGGCGGCAATGTAGTCCCCAACTCGGGCAATACTTTGGACGGCATGCAGTTCGCCTCTAACGGCACCCTGCCCAAGGGAGGGTGGAACTCTCAGGGCATCATGGCTGAGCCGCGCTTCGGCTTTTCCTGGGACCCCTACGGCAACCACAAGGGCGTCGTCCGTGGAGGTTTCGGCACCTCGCACGATCGTGAGCAAGGCAACCTGATCTTCAACACGGTTTTCTCCAACCCCGCTATCGTCACCACTACATCGGTCTCAAACAGCAATCTTGTTAACCTCGCTACTACGGCACCAAACGCCGCCGGTGTGCAGTCCAACGTGATCGGTGCTGAACGCAGCGGTCAAGTGCCGGTCGTTTACAGCTACTCGTTCGGCATCCAGCATGAAGTGCTGCCAGGTACCGTGCTCGACGTTGCTTATGTGAGCACGTTGGGCCGCCACCTGGTCCAGCAGCACGATGCTAATGCACTGCCGTACGGAACAACCTTTCAGAGGGCAGCGCAGGACCCCTCCACCTTCCCCGGCGGCGTCGTGCCGGCGGTCGAGCCGAATCTTCCTCCCGAGTACGCTGCCAAGGGGCTAAGCTTCAGCGGTCAGCATGCCTATACGCAGAACTACCTGCTTCCTTTTAAAGGTTATGGACAAATTCCGTTCCTGACCTTTGACGGAACCTCCAACTACAATGCGCTCCAGGTTACCGTGCAGCGGCGTTATAGCCGGCGGTTGACACTGGGCGGCACCTACACCTGGTCGAAGAGCATGACAACTTCAAGCAGCGACCAGTTCGGCGTCGACCCATTCAATCAGAAGCTGTACAGCTACGGCCCGGCCACCTACGACCGGCGCAACGTCGCGGCGATCAATTACGTGTACTCGCTGCCGGACTTTTCAAAGGATTTCCACACATCGCGCTGGGTGGGTCTGCTGACCGACGGCTACCAACTGTCGAGTGTGACCAGCCTTCAGAGCGGCTTCCCTGTCCGTAGTGCGGTTTACCTGCCTGCTAACCAGCTGACGGGTGGTTCGCAGTACAGCGAGACTCCTCCTCTTTATGTCGGGCTTAATGAGCAAGGGCAGGTGTTGCTGCCCACCATTGGAGCCCCGACCCAGAGCGCGCCGGGCAGTATCCGCGACGGCAACCTGGTCGCGTGGGATCAGTCTGTTTTCAAGAACTTTGAGCTTGGTCCCGCGGAAAAGGGTCGCTCTATCCAGCTGCGTGGCGAGTTCTTCAACATCATCAACCATCCCAACTTCTACGGCCATGACTACGGCGTCAATTACACGCTGCCGAGTTACAACGCCGACACCGGCACCTTCACCCCGCTTTCCGCACAGAAGAGCAGTACCTTCGGTGCGCGCACCCAAGCTAACGGGCCGGGCGGTCCGGGCGGCCCGCGTGTGATCCAGCTGGCGGCCAAGGTGTATTTCTAACGTGGAATACAGGGTAGGCCGGGCGGCTCACAACGCTGCCCGGTCTGCTCCGGGGTGAAAGTCCTCAACGAAATGCGACAGCACCGCTATCCATCGCTGCCCCCCAATGGACGGCTTTGCTCCCGCTGGCCTTCTTTCCCGTGGTTGCTCCACTTCGGCAGGAATGCGTGTAGTTAACTTTCTCATGGCACGCACTCCATCTCATCGAACGATCTATGGCGTCGCACGGGCCGATCCATAACGCCTGCGAGTCGCCGGCGGGCCGTGATTCATACCAGGAGGCACAAGCTCATGCAAGTTGATCAACGATTGCGCTGCCTTGTTTTATTGCTGGCAAGTACGGCAGCGGCCTCCGCGTATGCCCAACCTCTGCCCCCGGCGGCAGCGGGTACGCCGGTAAGCGAGTGGCTGACCGCGGCCGACCGGTCGGCCTTACTCGCTCTTCAGCCCGAACATCCCGTCTTCGCCTCGAACAAGAACGCTGCGCTTACAATTGCTGTGGACCCTGCCAAGCGTTTCCAATCAATGGATGGCTTCGGCTTCGCCCTGACCGGTGGAAGTGCCGAACTGCTTCAGAAGATGTCGCCGGCCAGTCGCTCGGCTGTTCTGCAACAACTGTTCGGCTCCGGGGCGGGCTCGATTCACGTTTCCTACCTGCGCGTAAGCGTCGGTGCATCCGACATGAACGAGCGTGTGTTTACCTATGACGACATGCCTGCCGGCCAGACTGACCCCACGCTGGCGCGTTTCAGCCTGGGCCCTGACCTCTCCGATGTGGTCCCAGTGCTGAAGCAGATTCTGGCGATCGATCCCAAAGTGTCGATCCTGGCCAGCCCGTGGTCCGCGCCCTCCTGGATGAAGAGCAACAATCTTCCAAAGGCCGGCAGTCTCCAGCCGCAGCTCTACCCCGTGTACGCGCAATACATTGTCAACTACCTGAAGGCCATGGCTGCGCAGGGCATTCCGATTCGCGCGCTGACTATGCAAAACGAGCCGCTGAACTCCAACAACACTCCCAGCATGATCATGACCGCCGACCAGCAAGCCACGTTCTTGGCCGATGCTCTGGGCCCCGCACTGCGGGAGGCTCACCTGTCGACAGAGGTCATTCTCTACGACCACAATCTCGACAGGCCCGATTACCCGCTTGATATCCTGGCGAACACGAAAGCAGCATCGTACGCGGCCGGCTCTGGGTTCCATCTCTACGAGGGCTCTGTCGGCGCTATGTCGCAGGTGCACGACGCACATCCCGAGAAGGCGCTGTTTTTTACCGAGCAGATGGTCACGCAGGAGGACAATGCCGTTCCACTCCGTATCGCGGAGTCAGTCAGCCGTGTTGTCATCGGCGCGACGCGCAACTGGAGCCAGCTCGTGTTGCTTTGGAACCTTGCGGCCGACCCGCACGATGGGCCGCACACCAGTGATGGCGGTTGCCCCGTCTGTCAGGGAGCTATCACCATTGACGGCGATACATGGACGCCGAACCTTGCATACGACACCATCGCGCAGGTTTCGAAGTTTGTTCCGCCCGGGTCCGTGCGCATCGCCTCCAATGCTTCAACCGTCGATTTACTACCAAACGTCGCCTTCTCGACGCCGGATCATCGAACCGTTTTGCTGGTCGCGAACCCGGCTTCAACGGAGCAGAGCTTTGATGTGCTGCAGGACGGCAGGTCCTTTCACGCCGTGCTTCGCCCCGGTGATGTAGCCACCTTCGTTTGGCCCTCCGCACAGCTGGCACGCAAGTAGAGCACGGACGAAGGGTGTTCGCCGTTCGCCCCCGGCACCGCGCACTGCTCCTCTAGGCACTCGCGCATCACGGTTCCTCAGCCCGTTGTGGAGAGTGAAGATAGACGGTAGCGATCCCGTACGATCAGCCGCGCCACTCGGGCTGCTTCACTTACTCGAGTTATAGGTAATGAGCCGGATGCGGCTGCGGGCTGAATGATAAGTCGACACTGCGCCGGGTGATGCGGAGGCGGCTGATGTATAGTACCTCAATGGAAAGGTCAGCGCTTGTCGGCGTGGTCATGGGCAGCAAGAGCGATCTGTCCATCATGAGTCATGCGATAGAAATGCTAAGTACGCTTGAGATTGCCTACGAGGCTGATGTGATTTCAGCCCACCGTACGCCTGACAAGCTGTTCAAGTATGCGGCAAATGCGGAGGCCAGCGGGTTAAAGGTGCTGATTGCGGGTGCAGGGGGTGCTGCTCACCTGCCCGGTATGCTGGCTTCAAAAACCTGTGTACCGGTTTTGGGAGTACCGATCCCTATCGCTCCGTTAAATGGATTGGATTCCTTACTATCCATTGTCCAGATGCCAAAAGGTGTTCCAGTGGGAACCCTGGCGATTGGTGGCCCGGGTGCGGCCAATGCAGCTTTACTTGCGGCCCAGATCCTTGCGCTTGATGATAAAGCTCTCAGGCAAAGATTACTTAAATGGCGGCATTTGCAAACCGAGCAGGTTCTTTCTCAAGTTATCACTCTATGAAGAGTACTATCATGCCGGGAGCTACCATCGGTATCTTTGGAGGTGGCCAGCTTGGACGCATGCTGGCCATAGCTGCGCACTCCATGAGCTACAAAGTATGCGTCCTTGATCCTGATCCCCAATGCTCTGCAAAGTCAACCGCGGACACGTATATTTGCGGTTCATGGGCGGATGTGCCGTCGGCCGCTGACCTCGCGCGTTCCTGCGATGTCGTCACACTCGAGATAGAGCAGATCGCAGGAGAAAGTCTCGCTGCTGCGCAGTCCTTCGCGCCTGTTCGGCCTGGTCCCGGAGTCATGGACATCGTAAGAAATCGTATCGCACAGAAGACATGGCTCAGTGATCAAGGTGTGCCGATCGGTCCATGGCTCGCCGTTGATTCAACCAAGCAACTCCAGGAGGCCATTGCTACGCTCCACGCCACGGTTTACCTGAAGAGTGCCGAAGGGGGTTACGACGGAAAAAGCCAGGTCCGCTTGGAAAACCCCACAAGTGCTGAGCTTCAGGCTGCGTGGCTCACCCTTGGATCCAGTCCCTGCATTGCCGAACAATCTTTGGATCTTCTCCACGAGATATCCGTGCTGGTCGCCCGTTCACCGCAGGGTGAAGTAAAGGTATTTCCTCCAGCCCTCAATTATCACGAAAAGCAGGTCCTGGTTTGGAGTGTTCTTCCGGCCCCTGTTGATCCCGAGATCGCGCACCGCGCCCAGGGCATTGCCCAGAAGATAGCGCAGGCAATTGGGCTGGAGGGAGTCCTGGCAGTTGAGATGTTTGTCACACGAGCTGGCGATCTGTTTGTGAATGAATTAGCTCCGCGACCCCACAACAGCTATCACGCCAGCACGCGGGCTTGCGCGACGGATCAGTTCGAGCAAGCCATACGGGCCGTATGTGGATTACCACTCGGCAGTACGGAAATAGTGAAGCCAGCGGCGATCGCAAATCTGCTTGGAGATTTGTGGCTTGATCGACAGCCTAACTTCAGAGATGCTCTTGCTCTCGATAGTGTCCGGGTTCACCTGTATGGCAAGAGCGAGCCTCGTGCGGGACGCAAGATGGGTCACCTTTCCGCAGTCGGCGAAACTCCCGAGCAGGCCGTGGCGCGCGTACTTGAAGCTCACAAGGCTGTCTCTTCTTAAAAGAGGAACCTAGTAGGCAGCTTGCCGCATTGGGGAGCTGCCTAAGGTCGGCTAGTGAGTTCATCTCGGTCCCGACAGCGTTTAATCAAATGCACTAAAGGGTCCGGGCCAGCCGTGCTGATAGGTAAGATCACCGTGCCACGGGGTGACGGTCGGCTTGCCTTGCATGTTGACCAGGATATGCAAGGATTCCGCTTTGTCGCCGGCGGCCCGATCCAGGAACCAGTCCGCCACATAGGTGAAGGCTTCGGGACCCATCTGACCGGAACTGCGGGAGTGCAGTCCATGATTTTCTCCCTGGTAAAGCACCAGTGTCTTGGGTGCCTCTACGGCGTTCAGGTATTGAACCGTTGCGCCAAAATCGCTTAGTTGATCATCTTCGCCTGCACACACCAGGTAAGGACAATGAATGCCGGCGATTAGAGCGTCGTTGTTGATTGTTTTACAGTAAGCATCGAAAGCCGCATCGTCATGGATGTTTGTCATGTACATCTGGCGCAGCCGAAAAGTGGGACTTGCCGCATGCATGATCGAAAACCCACCCGGTTCAAAGCAGGTCATCAGGACGCCGCAGGCGGCAAAGCGCGGTTCAGAGGCGGCCAGCAGCGATGCCCAGTAACTCCCGTAGCTGTTGCCCATGACAAAGATCTTTTCAGGATCGATCTCCGATCGTCCTTTGCAATAATCGAAGATCGTAGGTGCCAGTTGGGGAAAGGTCTTAGGGTCCCACCAGATCTCGCTGGTAAGAGATTCACCCTGGCCCGGCACATCGACCGCGAGAACGGCGAACCCGCGCGACAGCAGGGGGTCGTCCTCGAGCGCCACTACCATCTCCTTGAAGCCGTCCATGCCGGCTGTGTCGACCACGCACGGCACAGGTTTCCCTTTCTCAAAATCCGGTGGCAGGTGAAGATAAGCACCAACCTTCTTGCCGTTGAAAGGCAGGTCGACGCGTTCGACGTGCCAAGCGGAAAGCGACGTAAACTGGTCGTAACATTCCCGTTTCTTGCGGGCGAGCACCAGGTTAAACTCCGTGTTGGCGGCAATAGGCCACTGCGCGGCTCCGTACATAACGGCCGAGATGAAAAAGTGATTCCGTGCCGTTACCTTGTGATTTTGTTTCAGCGCTTCGCGTGCGGCTAACTCCTGCCCGCGTGCTGCCTGCGCAAACACCCGTGCCATATCATCATATTTCTTGATTTGCTGCTTCAATCCCTGAAACTCGCCGGCAGAGCTGGCACCGCAGGCACCCGTGTAGTAGCTAATACGATCCTGATCCCACTCCGGGCCCGCGAGTTGGATCATCAGGTCCAGCAGCCAGCGCTGGGCGCCCAAGCGTTCAGATTGTTTCGTTACATCAAGCGGCAGAGTCGGCATGGTTCCTCCTGGTGGATGTTGCATGATGGTGATATCGCAGGCACCCTGAAATCGTTCAGGCAGCCGAATCGCAGGAGCGGGCTTCAATGCGTGCGATCCCGTCCGCGTTTCTGTTACAAGCTGAAAGTTCCTGTGGATAGATTCAGGGCGATCGACATTTCGCCGATAACCATCTCCCACTCATACAGTTCGTAAGTGCTAAGCCCCTTCGCGGTCATAGGTTCCGCTTGCATCAGCTTCTTTGCTTCCTCACGCGAACTCGTTCGCAAGATAATCATTCCCAGGTCGAAGCTGTCGTCCTGCATCGGGAAGGGTCCCGAGGCAAAAACCTTTCCTTGTTCTGCGAGACTGGTAAGATACCCGATGTGCTCGGACTTATGGGGGACAGCTTGAGCCTGTGGAGCGGTAACCCTGGTCAGAACAACGTAGAGCTTGTGGTCCAGTGCAGGGACATGGGTTGCGGCGTTCTTTCCACTTCCGGCGGGCATGTTAGCTCCTTCTGATGACGAATCGTTCGTTGGTGAGGGCGCTTGGAAGGTGATTACTGCCGATCGCGGTCGGATGGTGCGGGCAGCCGGCCTTGGCTAGGTCTGTGCTTGTGAGATTTGAATCAACTCGATCATGTTGCCGTTCAGGTCACCGACGTACCCGTAGCGAGGGCCTGCCGGCGGCGACACCGGCTCAACAATCGAGTCGGCGCCACGCGACACGGCTTGCTGGAATGCCGCATGGACATCGGGGACGCCGAAAGCGATGTGGGTGTAACCCATGGTTAGCAGTTTGGCGGTGAAAGTCGCCGGGGTGAGGGTATTTACCGTCCCAGTGGTCGGAGCCGGTATTGCTTCAAAAAGCTCCAGCTTTGCTCCGTCTCGCTCGATAAATGCTGCTTTAAAGTCTTTTGATGAAAACTGCCCAGTGACCTTGAAGTCAAAGACACGCTCGTACCATTCAATGGTGGCATGGAGGTCGGGGACCGCCATCCCTGTATGGTCGAGAAAGAAGCTATGATTGATGGGCGGCATGGTTCTATCTCCTGTTGGAGGCTGTGTTTTACACCTGCGTATAAGTCCTGCGCGTTGGACTGTGTCTCATACTCGTGCATTGCTGCAGGCGATAAGAGCAAGCAAGCCGCCGATAATAGCCAGGTTGGATCCAAAAAGCTGCAGGGCTTGGGGCCGGCCATGGTTGAGTGCAATGTCCTGCACGGGAAAAGTAATCGTGACCACCAGCATAAAAAGAAGAAGAAGCCAAAGAAGGGGAACAAGGAAGAACCCACCGATGAGACAGACTGCCCCTGCGACTTCCAGCAAGGCAGCTCCGGGCAGGCCCAGCGCAGCAAGCGGAAGATGATGGGCCTGCATCTGGGAAACGGATTCCTTTGGCGCTTTGAGCTTGCCGAAAGCCGACATGAGAAACATGACGGCCATGAAGTAGCGAGCGATCACGTACCACGTGTGAGCATGCATAGTTCCTCCTCTGATCCTGCGTTCGGGAATTGGTGATGGCTGGTTTGTTTTGCGAATCGATCCACTTCTGAAATTCGCGACGGCTCATACCGGGGTCTCTGATAGGGTCACCTCCTCGACGCTTTGTGAAAGCTTCACCAGCAGAACGTTTCTGCGGCTCTGGATATTTGCGGTGGCGCGCCAAAAAGCCTTCTCTGGATCCGAAGCGTTGCCGGCCAGGGGGGCCGGTGCCACCGGCGTTGTCCCACGGTCGCCATGCCCGTCCAGGGATCCTTTCGATTCGCCTTGTTGACCGTCAATCACCTGTGTCGCCAGCCGGCAAAGCCGCGCCGAAGCCTCCTCAACATCGGCCTTGTGCCAAGGCGCCGAAGTGTCAATCTCCCCTTCAAGGCGCAACGTCAGATCCACCTCCGCCACCTCCAGCAGCAATAGGTTGCGTGTCTGGTCCAGACACCGGCGCAGCAACGCTTGCGTCGCTTCTCGTTCCTTCGACTCGTATTCCGACAGGTCTGCCTGGTCCTCCGCCTGCTTGATGCCTCCGTTCATTGCCTGGCGCAGCTCTCGGACCTTGGCGCTTCTCGCATTCGTGGGCGATGCGTCCGCCGTCAGCAGGACCAGTTTGCTCCCGGTTTGAAGAAGGCCTGCAATCGCCTTTTTCTGCGCGGGCAAGGTATCCACGGGCCACAGTCGGGTAAAGACGAACCACATCACGACCATTCCCAGCAGCACGCCCATCAGGCGGTTGCGGGGCTCCACAATTCCGTCGGGGATGGTGCTTGTCATGAGCATCACCAGCCCAAAAGAGATGCCGATCTGCGACCCGGCGTAGGAGATTCTTGGGCTCCCCTTGGCCACCCATCCTGAGGTGAAGAAGACCACGGCTATGTACAGCGCGAACTCAAAAATGTTGTCCATGTGAGAGGTAATCAGGGCGATGCCCGCGATGCCGAACAGAAGACTGCCCACAAGAACGCCGGTAAGGCGCAGTGCAAGCTTGCGGAATGTTCCCCCGATGGTCGCTTCCGCGCAAAAAAAGCAGGTCAACAAAGAGGTGCTGATCCCTTGCCATGCGACCCCGTTATAGAGGACATAGCAGATCATGCAGGCCAGCGTGACCTTGACGGCAAAGCGTATGTCGTCAGGCTTCACAAAGGGTCCGGGTTTCGGCGCGGGCTTCGACGCCCCCTTTGCAGCATCTGCTGTGGGGACGTCTGCTGCGTCCTCCTGGGCCGTGGTGGCACTGGACCAGACTCTCCAAAGGTCGTTGAGCTGGTCGCCCATGTCGGCCAGGAGCCTGGCGGAACTCTGGCGCTCAAGAGAGCTCGGAGGCATCTCGGCAGCCTCACATGGGGCCGTGTTGTTGCATTCAATCTGGTGAACCAGGGCTTGGCAGTTGTGCAACAGGGTGCCGGCAAAGCTTTGCTGCTCCGGGTTGAAAGCGGCATCTCGTGTTTTAAGTTGCAGGGCTTGTTCGGAGAACAGGTCCAAGCCATGGAGAACGCCGCTCAGGCGGAGCACGTCGTTGTGACTCACGGAAGGCTGTGTTGCCAGGGCGACCAGCAGCTTGCGCATGCTGTCTGTTCCGGCAAGCGCCAGCTTACCCAGGCTTTGTGCCGCTTTTTGTTCCGCTCGGTCCAACTCCAACCCGGCAGACTGTTTGAGCACGGCAGCTGCCGCCTGGAGCCGATTCACAATTTCCCTGGTGATCAGTTGCCTAGGGCCCGGGTGGGGATAAAGAAAGTCCACAGCGGTCGCGACCAGGTCGCCGGCACTCATCATCAGGGCAAGCCACAAGCTCCTGGTGATGGCCGTCTCGGCCCTGTCCGTGGTGTCCATCAGCGTCAGCGAAAGGGTGATAATCACGGGAGCGATGGCCGCGACCGCGGGTTGATGCAGCCCTCTCGACAGAATCATGCAGACAAAAATGCCCAGGGCCAGGGCCATCACGCGAGCCCAGGGCAGTTCCGCCACCAGCAGCACCAGCGCGATCGTGCTGATGCAGGCGGACCAGGCGATGATGATGGTGCCTTTTGTGGCCCCCCACGTTTGCTGCGGAGTATCGCGGGGAATAAGTAGTGGAAGAAACAGTGCAACAAAGAGCACCTCGCTGTGGCAGGCCTCCCCGATCAGCAACATGGTGCAGGCGGAAATCGCGCTCCGTATCGCGGCGTTAAGCCGCCCCGGTGTGGGCCCGAGCTCGCGCGAAACAAAGCCCCAGAGCGTTGCATCCAGGTCGAACGGCGGCTTAGTCACTGCCGGACTGGCTGTCGCCATGGAATCCCTCATAAACGGCTCTGTTGAAGATGTCGGGATTTGCCGGAATCGGAACCCGGCTCTGGCCGCTGCGCACAATGGTTGTCGCCGAAGCACCGATACGGAAGAACTCCGGTGCCGGATTCAGGACGCGAACGCGCACAGGAAATCGCTGCGCCAGCCGGACCCAGTTCAGAGTGCGTGTCGTCGTTGGCAGGCCGCCGCCTTGGGTCGACATGATGTCCTCCGGCGTCACACCGAAGCCGACACTCTCGACCACGCCCTTGAAGCGAGTATTCGGGTGATTCAGCAGGTACACCTCAACCGGCATACCTGGCGCAAGATGCCGCAGCTGCGTTTCCTTGTAGTTGCTTTGCACCCACCATGCCGTTGTGTCGATCAGCGTAAACACCTGGCCGCCGGTCCTGGCGTATTGCCCGACAGAGATGGTGAGCGAGGTCACGCGCGCGTCAAAGGGCGCATACACGCGGCAACGCTGCAGATCGTAAGCGGCAGATTTGACCTGGGCTTCCCGCGCGGGCAGCTCCGCCACCATTGTTTGCAGGCGATCGATGTCGAGGTACGCTGCTTCGGCCCTGAGCTTCTGCTGCCGCCCTGCGATGGCGGCCTCCCGCACCTCGGCCTGCGCCTGCATCAGCCGTGCGCGGTCCCCTTCCAGTGTTGTTTGCGCGCCGGCAACGTCCTGCTGCGCCGACCTGACCGCAGTTCTCAGCTGATCGATCTGTTGCTCAGTGACGAAGTGACGCGACAGCAGGGGTTCGGATCTCGCCAGGTTGTCAGAAGCGAGACGGAACTGCGCTTCCGCCGTTTTCAGCGTCGCCTCCTGGCTCGCGATCGCTTTTTCCGCGGCGATCGAGTTGGCCTGCTGGCTATTGACAGACTCCGTGCTCGACCGGCGGCCGACGGTTGTGATCTCCGCGTTCAGCGTTTGCGAGCCGATCTTGCGGCGCTCATCGATGATCTGCTGCTCGAGATTGTTTTTGGCGGAAACAGCCTGTTGCAACTGGTACTCGTAAGGTCGCGGGTCGATCTCGTACAACAGCTCGCCCTTGTGAACAGCCTGGTTGTCGCGGATCGGCAGGGAGATGATGCGGCCGTTCACCTCAGGCGCTATGCCCACGTAATTGGCCACGATGTTTGCGTCGTCCGTGCGCGGATCTACGTTTGTGATCCAGAGCGCAATCAGCCCGAGCACCAGCGCGGACACAATCGCGACCACCGCCACGATCCGTCCCATCTGCTTCTTTGTGTTGGATATCTCAGCCATCGAGCCTCACTGCTGGTAACCGTTGCATATCAGCTGTAAAAAACAAGCCAGGCCAAAAAGGTGTATGCGGCAGCCGCACAGGGATACACAATTGTTTTGATCGGTACTGCCGGCTCCAGTTTTGTCCGTTGAAGTATCAAGTACGTCGCGATCGCCAGGCAGATTCCAATGAGGCAGCATACGATCCATGCCGGAAAATACGATCCGAGAACATCCAGCGAAGGGGAACGCGAGCACCCGCCCAAAACGCCGAGGGCGGGCAAAAGGCGCACCAGCCTCCTACTTTGCATCGCGATTCGCCTTCAAAAAGCGCGACCCCAGCAGGTCGCCGGTGGAGTATGCCAGCTGGGCCAGATCTGTCATCACCTCGGACGCAGCCTGCACCTGCTCGTTGCGCGACTGCACCAGCGTTTGCTCGGCGTTCAGCAGGTCTATGTAAGTCTCCAGCCCCATCGTGAACGACTCCTGCGCGGCCTCGTACGAGGCCTGTGAGGCGGCAAGAAGGGCCTGCGATATTTCCATGCGGCGAAACGCCACCTTGGCACTTATGTAGTTGGACCACACCTGGTTGCTGGCCTGGTCCTGCGCCGATTGAAGCTGGGCTTGCGCGATCTTTTTCTGCTCCTGCGCTTCCACGATCTGGTAGCGCCGCCGGCCCCCATCGAGAATCGTCCAGGTAAACGAGAACTCCCCCTGCCAGTTGCCTTGATGCAGATAGGGCGCGGCCCCGGCGCTGGTTGTGGTCCGGATCAGGTCGTCACCGGCCTTTGCCTGAATCGTAAGGGTTGGAAACAAAGCCGACCGTGCCGCCTTGATCGACTGGTCGGCCGCACGGATCTGACCCACTGCTTCCAACAGGTCGGGCCGTTGCACCAGGGCCTTGCCGATCAACTGCTCCGCCGAATCTTCCAGCTCGCTGCGCTGCGGCATCTGCGAAATGTCCCGTGTTTGCAGCGGCACTGCCGGGTTCAGGCCGGCGCTCCTGGCCAGGTCCGATTCGGCAGTCTGCTCCCCGCCAAGCGCGTTTTCCAGGTTGTACTCCGCTTGTTGCCGTTGCGATCTTGCGTTGAGGAGGTTCGGAAGCGTAGCCAGGCCATGGTCCATGCGCGCTTGCACCTGTTCTTCAATCGCCTGGGCATCTTTCAAGGAAGCGTCAGCCGACATGACCAGGCCCTTGCTGCTGACAACCCGGTAGTAGTTCCGCGTTACATCCAGCGCGATCTGCTCGTGTGTTGCAGTCAGGGAAGCGCCTGTGACAAACAGGTTCGTGGTTGCCGTATCGATGCTCGCGCGTGTGTTGCCGAAATCCAGCAGGAGGTAGTTCAGCGCCAGCGAAGGATTCACCGTGGTGACGTCCTCACGCAACGAGGGGCCTCCAAGCACCGGGCCGTCCGCAAACGGAAACACAAGGAAATCGCGCACTTCCGTCACCGGTGAAGTGAGAGAAAGCGTGGGAAAAAGCGCGCTGCGAGCCACCTTCACAGCCGCGGCCCGCTGCTTCACCTGGTCCCACGCGACATGGGCTTCCGGGTTCTGCTCTTCTGCAATGTCAATCAGTTCAAACAAGGCATACACGTGCGTGGTGTCGGTGGGCGGGTAGATGCGTACCATGTGGCGCAAATCATTGACATAAGGCGCTGCACCTTTGACCCTGCCCTGCGAAAAAAGAGACTGGGCGGAGGGCGCCGAAGGCAGCTGCCCCGTGGCCAATTGCGCGGGCGCAGGCACGACTGCACGCGAGAGCAAAACAGCGGCTGTCATCGCCAATCGTCGCCTCCATATTCGTCGGCCGTTACGTCGCAAGCCAAACACTCCTTGCTACTTGCTGTACGGGGCTCCGGTCACTTCATGGCCGTTGGGGAGCAAAGGTTGATTACGCTGCTCGGGGTTGCCGTTTGTTGAGCGCCCGCGACCCTAATGAGAAGACCCGTTCCTGCCGCCCACACCGGGCGTTGTTGCAGTCTGTTCCAAGGCCAGCTGCTCGAAATAAGCCTTCATCGTCCGGGGCTGCCGCCCGAGCACCGCCTCGAGCGTCAACGAGTTCCCCATCAGCCCATGAGTGTCGTACCACTGCAACATCGGCTTCATCGCCGCCTGTTGCGGATTGCGGATTCCCTCGCTCTTCGGTTCCAGCTTTTCCGCCTTGATCTCGCGGCCAAGCACTTCGCTGATGACCTGCGCCACCTCGACCCGGTTGCGCGGCGTCTCCGAGCACAATTCAAAGGTGCCGTAAAGCAGCCGGTTTTCCAGCAAAGCGATGGCCGCCACTTCCGCTACATCGCGAAAATCCACTCGTGAAAAACGAGTCTCAGTAGACCATGGTTCCGCGAGCACGCCGGTCTTTACGACTCGCGGCCAGCCTTCGGCATAGTTCTGAAGAAACATGGCAGGCTGCAGAAAGGTGTACTCCATATCGGAAGCAAGAATCGCCTCTTCAACCGGCGCCTTGGCCGCATGATTGCCGAGGGCGCTCAAGGTGGGATGGATCACGGACAGAAAAACAAACCGCCGTGCGCCCGCTTGCTTGGCTGCCGCCACCATGCCTTGACCCACTTCAGCCTCACCGGGCATAAAAGCAGGCGCGATGTAAAAGACTGTGTCAATGCCGCGAAGCGCCACGTCCACGCTCGCGCGATCGCGTAGATCGGCTACCGCAATCTCCGAGGCGCCATGTTTGCGGACCGGCTCGCCGTCCTCCTGCTTTCGCACCAGTCCACGAACGTCCGCGCCGCGCTTGGCCAGCTCCGGGATAACGAGACCGGCGAATTTGCCACTGGCTCCAACGGCCAGTACCTTGCCCGCACGAGCCCCTGCACCGGCCTGTACAGGGCTGTCCCGCTCTTCTTGGACGCTGTTCAACGTGGGGCTCCTTTTCAAAACATTGGGAGTTGACGGCCTTGTCTGCAGGCACGGGCTTTCCACCAGGAAGTGCTGATCCGCCGGCAATACCGTGATCCTAAGTTTGCCGGCAGGCTTCGTAAATAGCGTCCGATGCAAACCGCTCTTGCGTTGCGAGTTCTTTTACCGCATACCCGGTTCGTTCCTGTTTCTTCGTTCGTATGCGTCAGCCAATCAAACCCGCCATGCGGGGCATGCCCGGCAGGAACAAAGTTCAATTCCGGCAATGATTCGGCGCTCGAGTTCGATCAAGGATCGTCTTTGCAAATTTCCAAGGTGTTTGCTTTCCCTGCAAACTCCCCTTGCCATCCCGCAACAGCTGTTTCTCCGGACTTCACGCATCTTTCACCAACAGGACCTGCGGCAGGGTGATTGGCTATCAGCGCGGGAGGTGGAGCATGCTCAAACAGGAGATGGCAGTCGGGCAGCGGTTCCGGTGGACAAAGCTGGCAGGGGACCGCTCCTCCGGCACCGCCGTTGTTTGCGCGGTCCGTTCGGATGAACAGGAGGGCATGTCGCCTGAGGTGGAAGACTACGCCGCGGCGTGGATTGAAGCGGAAGGGCAAAGCGGTGCCCGTGAGCACAAGCCCTTGACGGTGTTGCTCGGCACGGACGGCAAAAGCTATCTGGAAGGGGATGAAATTTCAGTCGAGATCACCGGGTAGCCTCACCGATGCATGACGGAGCTGCCGTCTTTCCATGGCTCCGGCCCTTTCCATCATGGAACAAGGCGGCGCGTTTTCATCGATCGCGCGTGGAACAAACAAAAGCGTGCATCCGTTTCCCCCGAGAATGAGCCTGCCGAATCCATTTCGTTTTACCCGGCGACGATTGCTCTCCTGGACTGTGGCCGGCGTGAGCGCCCTGGCAATTTCCAGATACCGAATCAACGCTGCACAACCTGCACCCCCTCAACAAAAGGAGAAGCACACCATGCCTCACGCAAAAAAACCAGCACTTCTTATCGGCGACTACCAGCTCGGCATCGGCGACCAGCCTTTCGCGAAAGAATCTGCGCTGCAAGCCGGGGTGGCTCTTGAGGCCGCCCGCAAGGCAAAACTGATGATTTTCTTCAGCAAGGTCTCCTTTGAACCCGGCTATGTAGACATTTCACCGCGAAACAAGGCCTTTGCCGCCGTTGAGGCGAAAAACATGCTGCCGCCCGGGGCCAGTCACCTGATACCGGCCTTTAAGCCGCTTCCCACTGAGATTGTGGTGGAAAAGGACCGCTTCAGTGCCTTCAGCGGGAACAGGCTCGGTACGATCCTGCGCGCGCAGGAGATCACGCACCTGGTGATCGCGGGCGTTACCACCAGCGGTGTGGTCCTGTCGACGTTTTGCGAGGCGGCAGACAAGGACTACCAGCTCACCATCTTGTCCGATGCCTGTGCCGATCCGAAGCCGGGCCTGCACCAGGAACTGGTGACCGCCCTGTTTCCACGCTCGGCTGATGTTCTCACGGTCAGTGCATGGACCGGCAGCCTGCCGCTCTAAAAATGGAGGGCGGGGAACTGGGCGTTATCCTTTCGCGCATGCCCCGCTGCAAACCGCTGCCATCCATAGATCGATCGATCCATGTACGCCATCAGTGATCGGCAATCACTCGATGAACCCTGGGCGACTCTACGCCTCGGCCGTGAAGAAGCGCTGGAGGCATGGCTCCGGTGGAAGGACCGTGAACAAAAAACTGCCTGGGATCAAGACCCTGACATCTCGGATCCTTCGGTCCTCCAACGACAGAATTTAAAAAGGAAAGAAAGGTATGTTCTTTCGAGGTCGGACTCAGGTGTCCCGTGTACAAGGCACAAAAGACCACCGGGGTCGGCGTCCAGTCGGGAAGAAGCTCCACCAGCTCGCCCGAGCTGACATAGTCGTGCGCCAGCCAGCGCGGCAGCATCGTGATTCCGCCGAACTTCACCGCAAATCGCGCCAATGAGACAGGGTCAGCGATGACGACGCGGGGAGTGAAGTGCACGAGTACGCGCTCGCCCGCCCGTGTCAGCAGCCAGGGCGAGGGATTCAGCTGATCCGTGATACATTCCAGTTGTTCAAGATCAGAAGCATGGGTCGGCTCTGGACGCTTGGCCAGGTAAGCTGGGTTCGCATACAGGCTCTGCCGTATGGAGGGAAACAGCTTCAAGCGGTGGCGCGATTCGCCCGGCATGCCCGCTCGCAAAAAGATGTCGTACGAAGCCTTGTGCTCCTGCCTGGTATCGGAGAAAAGGAAGATTTCAACCTGCAATTTTGGGAAAGACGCCAGGAATTCGCTTAGCACCTGTGACAAAAAAGCCTGGCCAAAGGTCAGCGGTGCGGCAACATGCAGAACCCCTTCCGGCTCGGTCTTGGAGGCGAGAAGGATGCTGTTGGCGGCTTCGTGTGCCTGCAGAACGGCATGGCAGGCCCGCATATACTCATCGCCGACATCGGTCAGCCGAAGGCCGGCACCGTCGCGCCGGATAAGCCCGAGCTCAGCCGTAGCCTCAATCCGCTTCAAGGCGCGGCTGACCGTGAAAAGAGGCATTTTCAGCTCTTCGGCCGCATCGGTAAGCGTTCGTGCACTTCCAATCGCGACAAAAATACGCATATCCTCAGGACGTAATTTTAAAGCTATCTTGCTGGGACGATTTGCTTTCACGCAGTCACCTGCTCTGCCGTGCAACGGCTTTTCCAGAGAAGAGGGGATTCACGTCGGGGAACGCGAGCGGGGCATCCATAGGGCAGTTGTTGCAATGCAAACGCGTACAAGGGTTGTAGTCAGTCAGCGGCTCATTCCACTGTTCGCTAGCGTACATACTACGCAGTCTTATCAATACTTGAACAGGCGTTTGCGTGAAATCGGCGTTTCAGTCGAGTTCATAGGTCTGAATCACTTCCGGCATGCCCTCGCCGCTCCGGATCAGGCTCGCTTCAAACAGCGGCTTGATGCAAAAGGAACACGCGAAGCTGGTCTCATCCGATAGATCGATCTGCATCTCGACTCCTTCCGGGGTTGCCTTGTAGATGCGGATCTTTTCGATGATCTTTCCGCAAAGTTCTGGACATTCGATATATTCTTCCGGCATGATGACTGGTTCTCCATTGATTGTCGGTACTCTCAAAAACCAGCGTGGCCTGCGGCAGAACATACCGGCGCACCACGCTTCACAAGATCAGCAGATGATTAAGGTTGACTGAACCCATTCCGTCCATCCTCCACTCTAGCTTGTCCGCTCTTTGCGAACACCCTTTCTTACGGCCATGTTGCATTCCGCTCCACGCCTTCCATGCAGCCCTGCCTTGCAAGCCATCTCCGGCCGGATCTCGCTCGCACAGGCGCCCCTTCAAGCGGAATCCAGCATCTCTGTGCGGTACAAGGGTGCCAGCTTCGTCATGTTTTCAATCTGCGCCGCTTTTTCGCTTTCCGGCGGAGGCGTGGTTCGTGTGGGCAGGGGAATGCCGACCCGCGCAAAGTAGTTCTCCTGCCCGGCGGGAGAGCATAGCAGCAGCGCTCGCGCCGGTGCGCCGGTGCTGTTGTGAAACTGGTGCGGCGCGTTTGACGGGATGTTGACGGTTGTGCCTGCGCCGGCCGTCAGTTTTTTTCCACGAAACGTGACTTCCAGTTGACCGTCGAGCACAATAAATGATTCCTCAAAGTCATGCCGGTGAGGGGGCGGGCCCCCGCCCGGAGGGATCAGCATATCGATCAGGCAGAAGCGGCCATTGGTGTCGTCGCCGGTCACAAGCGTCGTATAGGTATCGCCCACAATACCCAGGTGTTGCAGGCTGCCGTCCGTGTCGGGCCGGGACACCCGCAGCATGCGCTGCAGGTCGTCCGGCGGAAGACCTGTATCGGGTCGTGAGGAAATGCCAATGCTTTCTGTCATGATGTCTTCTCCTTCACCCGTCATCCACTTGCCGGTTGCCCGCATGGCGAAGGGGTCCCGGTGTTCGCACGCGTCGATTGTGCACAGGCCGCGTCCCTTTCAAAGGCGCATGGCCGGATCCAGCAGGGGGAACTCCCGACTCAATCGCCGGCCACTCGCGCGGCAAACTCCTCGAATCGCCCCACCAGTTCCTCCGGTACTTCTTCGGGAATGAAATGTCCACACCCGGCAAACACGCCGCCGGTCACGTTCTCGGCGACGCGGGCAACCATCTGCTGTACGTTGCCGCCCAGCGACTTGTCTCCGCCAAAAGCGGCGACGGGCACCGTGACTTTCCGTTCTGTCAGCGGCTCTGTCTGCGCGATGGTTTCGAAAGCCGCGCGGTACACCCCCATCGCGCCGAGAACCCCTTCCACGCCTGAAAAGGTGCGCAGGTACTCCCCCACGGCTTCGGGAGAAATCGCGCCCGGTTCGGCGGTATCCCGCTCGTAGAACCAGGTCAAAAAGGCCCGCTCATGGCCCACCACCAGGCGTTCCGGCACACCCTGTGCCAGCGGCAAAATCCACCACCACATGGAACCGTTGCGCATCGCTTCCGGTGTGTACGCGATGATCTTTGACAAAACGCCGGACAGCATCACCGGCACCTCCAGGTACATCAGTCCGGCCACTTCCTCGGGGTGATCCGCAGCCCAAAGCAGCGCAGGCGGTGCGCCCATGTCGTGCGCGATAATAAAAAGCGGCCGGCCATCGCCAAAGCCGATCTCCTTGGTTAACTGATGAAAGTCACCGGCCAGGGTTCTGCCGTCGTAGCCCGCAGTGCCGGCCGGCTTGGTGGAGTCGCCATATCCCCGCATATCGGGGGCAAGCACCCGGTAGCCAGCCTCGGCCAGCAGCGGCATAACACGATGCCAGGAAAACCGGCTGCCGAGAAAACCGTGCCACAGCAGCACCGGGATGCCCGCCGGATCGCCGCCGATCCAGTACGCAATCTGTAGGCCACCGACCGCGGCCACCCTGGTTTCAAAGCCCGGTATCCGTGCACGAACTTGTTCCGGCATCGCCAACCCCTGTGCATGCGATCTGTCTTGCAGTTTCGCCATATAGGCCTGAACTGCGTACCTTGAATGGCGTCATGTCGCCTTCTATGACCAGCAATAGGAATAGCGTATATCGATGCCTGCTTGCATCGGTTGCAAACCAGAGTAGCTTTTAGGGCGTCCTGCACAGTTCGTGAGCCTTCACTCTCCTGGAGAAAAGATATTTCTTCGAATGCCTGCCCGGGGCGGGCTCCGCGCGGCCAAACGCAGCTTTGTATGTCCACGATCAAGCGCAAACCCTGGGCAAGCTTGCAGACAGTGCAAGCTCCTCTTGCGCAACCGGGGTGCAACGTAGGTCCTTGTTTCTGCCGTCCATCGCGTTGAAAGCAACAAACAGCGGCAA
>CAXTWU010000019.1:0-2356 GCA_964248025.1 uncultured Acidobacteriaceae bacterium
GCCCGCGCCGGCATCCGCCTCACCCTCGGCCATACCGAAAAGTAAGGGGCCCGCCGCACCCCTCCAGCAACCGGACGCTTCCCATGCAAGCGGCAGTCGTTGATCGCTCGTGTAGGTTGTTCGGCAGCCAGAGCGAGCGTGTCGGCAGGCACGAGACTGGGCTGGCAAAGAACCCATCCCATCGGTAAGTATCGGAGAGCAAGAGGGCACGCGGCTTTTCCGTCAAGGGAAGTCGCGCACCGCAGACTTATGCGAAGCTTAGCCATAGGCGAAACACTCTACCAATTGCATTTCGCAGTTCACGGTGCCCGATGATCAGCAAGGCCTCTCTTATCTCATTGCCTAATCTCGATCTGGCATGGTCGCGGATCATGACAGGAAGTAACTTACAGCATAAAAGAATGTTTCGGCATCTCTACAATGCCTATGAGCCGGGACGCAACGCCAACCTGCGGCTTCTTCACGAGAAGCTCAAAGGCGGATGGAAGCCGAGCAGCCCAGACAGAATCTATCTCCCGAAACCATCCGGACTGCTTCGCCCCCTCACCTTATTGGCACTTGACGATCAGATCGTTTTGCAGGCAATTGCCAATCAGGTGGCGAAACACATGTTTCATCGCAGGGGAGTTGTCGAGAACAGTCTTGTCTTTAGCAACTGTCGAAACCTATCTCCGGACTCGATCTTTTTTCTTCAGAACTGGCGACAAACCTACCGCAACTTCAAGCTGCGCCTCGAACAACACCTCAACAGCGGCCATCGCTGGATTGCACATTTCGACTTGGCTGCTTTCTATGAAACGATCTCTCACCGTGCGCTGCAAAGCATTGTTTCTCCATCCGGCGGCAGCCAGGAGGTCTGGACGTTGATCCGGGAATGGCTTTGTGTTTGGACCTCTGAGTCGCGGGGAGTCCCCGTGGATCATGGCATACCTCAGGGGCCGATAGCTTCCAACTTCCTCGCGGAAATCTTCCTTTTGCCGCTGGATGAAGCGATGAAGAAAGCAGACATCCCCTACATTCGCTATGTAGACGACATCCGGGTGTTCGGCAAAACGGAGCGGGATGTTCGGCGCGCCGCGATTCAACTTGAAATGGAGTGTCGCCGCTGGAGTCTGATCCCCCAAAGTTCAAAGTCTCCCTCGCGCGCAGCCTGGCCGAAGCTCTCGGCTCCTTGCCCAGCATTGCCGAATCGACGGGTCAAGCCGGCGATGGTGGCATCGATGAAATCGCGGCGCTGAAGATATTTGGTGAAGCGGTTGGTGGACGTCCGCTTCGGATCAAAGATAAAAGCCGGCTTCGCTATGTGCTCTACCACAGTGGTCCCTCGCGAAAGATACTGAACGCGTCGCTGAAACTCTTGCCCGCGCACCCGGAGCACATCGACGCTTTCGCAACCTTCTTTCAAAATTATGCACAGTCCCGCGTCATCATGCGTCACATCGCCGCCATGCTGAAAGAGGGCGTCCTGTATGACTACGTTCAAGGCGAACTGTGGCTTCTCGCATCGCGGCACGGGCGTCCCGCGGACCTCAAGGAACTTCTACCGGTAGCAAAGACCCAGGCGCGCCGTAAACAGCTTGGATTTTCCATGCACCACTCTCTTGCTGCTTTCTTCTTAGCCTGTAGAGAGAAAGGTCTTTATCCTGGTTATCACGCGCTCCGCCGACTGAGCTCGACAATTCCTTACATCCAATCATTTTTAATTCCGTATCTCCTGCCTGCGGACTTTCACCGAGGCCGCATCGCGGGTCAACTCGCGCAGGGTGCATCGCCCCTGCCGGGCATTGTACTCGCGCACGAGATGGTGAAAAGAAATCTTTTACCCGAAGACCTCGGTATTCAGGTTACCCGCTTACCTGCCGAGGTCAAGCATGTTTTTGCGGGGTTGAGCTTGATCGAGGGTCACTCCAGGGTGAGCCTTGACCAAATCGGCGATATTCTGCGGACTTCTTATCATGTTCGGTATTGGCGCGGTTGGAAACCTTTGTTAGGACTTAACTACCAACATGCTCTTCAACTGCTGTTATCTGCTGAGAACAAATTCAACTCGGACAGATCCGGCTGGCTTTCCTTTCAAAACTCTTTCAATGACGCTCTCTTTGAAGCATTTCAACAGGTTCTCAGAACAAACCAGCTTCCCGGAGCCATGAATGGAAGGGCAGGGAACGGTCATCGGATCGCATTCGGCAGCATGCTGCAGCCTGGGAAAGCCTTTGCTAAAAACTTTCCGGGCATGGCCGAGTCCCTCTTATCGGCGAACGCAAGGCGTAACATCATACCTGACAGCCATCCCTTCGAGTTCAAGACCGGCAAACAAACCAAGTACCTGAAAGTCAGGGAACGCGACGGCCTCAAG
>CAXTWU010000019.1:2456-24128 GCA_964248025.1 uncultured Acidobacteriaceae bacterium
TGATAGCGTTCATGGAAGCCATTCGCAAAGCAGAAGGCGACCCTAAGCATAAGCGGTAGATAGGCAGTGGACGCACTTAGGATGATAGCAACTCCGGCCGGCGCGTTTACAGGATCGACACCTATTCCGCTTGATCCTCTTTTTCGCCCGGTCGCTCACCTTGCCCCTCCTGCTCCTTGCAGCGGCCGTCGCTTCCATGTACAGGGTCGCCATGGGCTTCGCGCCGCGCTTTCCCGGCGCAGCCTGGCTCGACCCTGAGTTCCGGCAGGAACGACGCATCCCCTGGGTCTCGGTCCCCAGCAGCTGTTGACCTACCTGCTTTGCCTGGTGCTCATCGTCGCAGTGCTTCTAGCCCTCCGTTCCACCTGGGAAAGCAGCCGGCGCCTCCTTTGAGTCCACGGCGACGGAAATGGTGTGCACAGGGTTCCCGCGGTGTTCACTCCCTCAAACGGGATAGTTGGCCCTTTCAGGCGCTGCGAAGCCTCAAACAAGCCGTTCCGGCGAGAGGCTCCTGTCAACTCCCCAAAAGGAGTACGCCACACCCACCGATCGTGAGCGAGCCCCTTCCAGGGGCGCCCTCTGCCAACTCCCCAAAAGGGGTACTCCACACTTCCGCATCGCGAACAAGCCCCTTCCGGGCGCTCCCTTTCGTCAATCCCCTAAAAGGGGTACGCTACGGTACGGAAGTACCGTGGCCGATGCATAACTATGCACCGCCGCTGTATCTTATACATTTGCAGTGTCCGGATACACGTTGTTTTGACGTGTTTTTGCACCTGAAAACGACCTCTTTTCCAGGCTCCCCGGCCTCAGCATCGTCGTGGCGCCCTTCTCGGACAGTGCCCGCAAACCTCTCCGGCCGGCGCACCGCAAGCGCTTTCGTTCCAGGCCCCATGGGAAGCCCTAGTACCCGCGATGTCGCCAGAACTCCCCTATAATGTTATACATACCATCCGCCAGCAGGTTCAGCCCGACGGTTTTCACCAGAACGCCGTTGGACTCAAGAGACGGCGTCCCCAGCTGCGGGTAGTACAGCTCCCGGGCCGCGAACGCCGCTCCCACCGTGCCCGCCAGCACCGGCAGGTTGATCGTCCTGTTGCCGGCGTCCGTGTGCGTTTCAAGCAGCCCGCGCAGCGCATGGCCCAGCCTTTGGCTGCCCGTGTAGCCCGCTCCCAGCGGCACATAGCGCGGGTCCATGTTGAACAGCACCGGGATCGCGAAGTTCTGAAGGAACATCTGCGTTTCCGACTCGCCCAGCCCGCCGATAAAGCGATGCTCGTGGTAGCGGACTCCGTTCTCCAGGTCCCTGCGCCAGGTCTGGACGTCGGTGCCATACTGCAGGTAAAGCTGGTCGTAATTCAAGGCCTCCTGCCCATTCTCGATCCTGCCCGGGGTGGGCTCTACCGGAACATCCGTGATCCGTGGCAAGCCCCCGATCAGCCCCGCCTCCACGAAGTTGCGCGGCGCATACGTGCTGCGCAGCCAGTACACCGTTTTGCCCCCAAGAGAAAGCGGGTAATAGCTGTCGTCAGTAGCACGGCCATGCAGCCCGAACATCGCCATATCCGGCTCCAACGCCGCCCGCACCAGTTCATGCCCCGTGTTGGTTGCCAGGTCGCCCAGCAGGCTGTAGCCGATGTAGCGCGTGAAAAAGTGCGATGAATCGAGCTCCGGTACCTTGAAAGCACTGGCATACACGCTCTTGCCGGCAAAGGCGGCCAGCACCGTTCCGCCCACCTTCGAGTAGTTCGGCACCAGCTGCCCCCTGTCGTTCTCTGTCACTACCACCGACAGCGCGGCATGCATCATGCGCTGACCGAAGTCCGAGTGGACGGGGGCCGGAATGTACTCGGCCCGCTGGTGCAGCGCCAGCGGCAGCACCAGGTTCGAAAACAGCTGCCGGGTTTCCGCGGTCGCCAGGCCCGTCTCAAACCGGCCCGCCTTGAAGCGCAGGGTGGCCTGGTTCACACGCCGCCACACGTCCATTTGGTTGCCGTAATTCTCCATGCTCTGTTCATAGACTTGGGCATTGGCCACGCTGAAGTCCGGAGGCGCGTCCGGCTGGGTCGGGGCAGTCGTCAAATTGGGAATCCCGGTCAGCAGCATCGCCTCCACCAGGTTCCGAAACGATACCGTACTGCCTAGGTAATACGAAATTTTGCCCGGCATATGGGAGCGGCTCGCGCCCGGCGTGATCATGAAGTTGCGAGGCAGAACGAGGGGCCGGTCGGCCGGCGGCAGCGCGGCTCTCACGATTGCCGGGCTGGATGCGGAAGGGGCTGCAGGCACGGGCGCGTCCGGCAGCACCGCGGTCACGGGCGGCGCGGTACCTCCACCGGTAAACGAGGATGCGAGTGGAACCTGCGCCCAGGCCCCCGAGCCGGAAAAGAAGAGACCGCTCAGCAGGAGGGAACAGGGGAGCGATCGCGAAAGCAGCGAGGCCAGTGTGTTCACAAGAATGTCCTTTAAGGGCAGCTTGCTAGAGCCTAGCGCACTTCTGCAAGCAGCAAAGCATCCTCTCTCGCACCAATGGCATCCACGCATTCCCAAAATGGGAATTTCTTACTCTATCCATGGTATTTGTGAGCTTTTCCGCAGGCTTAACGGTCATACACACTGAACAAAACTCTCACCTTTGCCGATATAAAGCGGCGCAAATTATTTTGGCTGTAACGAAAACGAAGCCCCGCTTTCGCGGGGCTTCGTTATGCCGGCAAGTAATCCAGTCTTAGTACATACCGTCCATGCCGCCACCGTGGGAGTGCCCGCCGGCTGCCGCAGCTGCCTTCGGCTCGGGGATGTCGGCAACCATGGCTTCCGTTGTCAGCATCAATCCGGCGATCGAAGCCGCATTCTGCAGTGCCGTCCGCGTTACCTTGGTCGGATCGATGACACCGGCCGCGACCAGGTCCTCGAAAGCGTTGGTGCCGGCGTTATAGCCGAAGTGGTTGTCGTTGGACTCGTGAATGCGACCCACCACCACTGCACCTTCTTCACCGGCATTGCCGACGATCTGGCGCAAAGGCTCCTCGATGGCGCGACGGATGATCTGCGCGCCGATCTTTTCATCGCCTTCCAGCGTCTTGATCAGGGCCTCAACTACCGGGGTGCAGCGAACCAGGGCCACGCCGCCGCCCGGAACGATACCTTCCTCGACAGCCGCGCGGGTTGCGTGCATCGCATCCTCGACGCGGGCCTTCTTCTCCTTCATCTCGGTCTCGGTAGCCGCACCGACCTTGATCACGGCGACGCCGCCGACCAGCTTTGCCAAACGCTCCTGGAGTTTTTCGCGGTCGTAATCGGAGGTGGTCTTTTCGATCTGGTTGCGGATCTCCTTGACACGGCCTTCGATCGCGGACGATTCTCCACGGCCCTCAACAATGGTCGTGTTGTCCTTGTCGATGGTGACGCGCTTGGCGCGGCCTAGGTCTTCGATCTTCACGTTCTCAAGCTTGATGCCGAGATCTTCCGTGATCGCGCGGCCACCGGTCAGCTTCGCAATGTCCTCGAGCATGGCCTTGCGACGATCGCCAAAGCCCGGAGCCTTGACGGCTGCAACATTCAGCGTACCGCGCAGCTTGTTCACAACCAGAGTCGCAAGCGCCTCGCCATCCACATCTTCCGCAATGATCAGCAGCGGCTTCGAGTTGCGGGCCACCTGCTCCAGCAACGGCAGGAGGTCCTTCATCGACGAGATCTTCTTCTCGTGGATCAGGATGTACGGATCCTCAACCACGGCTTCCATGCGGTCCGGATCGGTGACGAAGTAAGGCGACAGGTAGCCACGATCAAACTGCATGCCCTCGACCACTTCCAGCTGCGTTTCCAGCGTCTTCGACTCTTCCACGGTGATCACGCCGTCCTTGCCGACCTTTTTCATCGCCTCGGCAATGATGGTGCCGATGGTCGAGTCGGAATTGGCGGAGATGGTCCCAACCTGCGCAATCATCTCGCCCGTGACCGGCTTCGAAAACTGGCTCAGTGCGCCGCCCGTGACGGTGCCCTGTTCATCGCGCTTGCCAACGATCGCTTCCACAGCCTTGTCGATGCCGCGCTTTAGCGCCATCGGGTTCGCGCCGGCAGCCACAGTCTTCACGCCTTCGCGGTAGATCGCCTGCGCCAGCACCGTCGCGGTGGTGGTGCCGTCTCCGGCCACGTCGGAAGTCTTGGAGGCTACCTCGCGCACCATCTGCGCGCCCATATTTTCGAGCGAATCCTTCAGTTCGATCTCCTTGGCAACGGTCACGCCGTCCTTGGTGATCGTTGGCGATCCGAACTTCTTTTCAATCACCACGTTGCGGCCCTTGGGGCCGAGCGTTACCTTGACGGCATCCGCCAGGTGGTTCACCCCGCGCAGGATCGCCTGGCGGGAATCTTCTCCATGCAGAATCTGTTTAGCCATAATCGTTCAATCTCCTGAAACCGTTTAGTCGATCTCTATTGATGCTTCGAATTCGCAGTGCACGAATGCTTTGGCGAACTACTTTTTAACTATGCCCAGAACTTCTTCCTCACGCATAATGAGGAACTCTTCCCCGTCAATCTTGATTTCGGTACCCGAGTACTTGCCGAAGAGAACACGGTCGCCTGCCTTGACATCAAGCGGAAAGGTCTTGCCCTCATCATTCGACTTGCCTTTGCCCACGGCAATCACTTCGCCTTCCTGGGGCTTCTCCTTGGCGGTGTCCGGGATGATGATGCCGCCGCGGATGGACTCGCCTTCTTCCACACGACGCAGCAGGATCCGGTCATGCAGGGGGGTAAAGGTGGACGTTACAGTGCTGGTTGCCATAGCTTTCTTCTCCTTGTGAAACCTGCCGCTCTGGGCTGCAGGGAACTGCAGAATGCGGTAAGCGCCGTCCTTCTGGCGACCTCAGCAGGTGAGTGCTGGCAGACGGCGGCTCTGATCGCTAACTTACTCGAAAGGGGGATGTGTGTCAAATCAAAGCCCAAGGATGTGCGCCTGTTTCGCTGAGATAAGCTCACGCTCGCGAGAAGACATTGCCCTCTCTTTAATGCAGGGTGGGCAGGCTGGTCTCATGGGGTCGCGGATCCGGGGCTGACACCAGGGGAAAAACAAGCCGAAAGACCGTGCCGACACCTTCACGGCTCCGCACCTGCACCGAGGCGCCGTGCTTAGTGATGATCTCGCGGGAGACCCAAAGCCCAAGGCCCGTGCCGGTGATCCCCTTGGTCGAGAAAAAGGGTTCAAAGATGCGCCGCAGGGTTGCCGGAGTCATGCCGCTGCCACGGTCTGCGACCACGATGGCGAGCGAGGGTTCGCCGGTCGCGGCCAAACAGCAGGCCCGGGCGCGCAAGACCAGCATCCGCGGTTCCGGCCCGCCCATCATGGCATCCACCGCGTTCCCGATCAGGTTTGCCAGCACCTGCCGGATCTCGCCTTCCAGCGCGATAATCGCGGGCGCGTCGGCATACTCGCGTACCACCTCGATGCCATGGTCGCGAATGCGTGCCTCGTACAGTACCAGGACGGACTCGATCAGGTCCGCAACATCGGTCCGGGTCGGCCCTGTGCTTTGGCGGTAAAAGCGCAGGGTTTGGGTCGTGATGTGGGTCACGCGGTCCAGCTCGCGCTGCGCCATCAGGAGGTACGAGCGCGATTCTTCATCGAGCGTGCCTTGTTCCAGCAGGTACAGGCAGTTGGTGATCGCTTCTAACGGATTGTTGATTTCGTGCGCGATGGAAGCCGCGAGCCGGCCTGCGGCAGCCAGTTTTTCGGTCCGTCGCAGCACCTCCTCACTTTGCTTCTGCTCGCGCAAGTCGACAAAAAAGATGGCGAGCTGCAGGTCTTCAACGGACGCTTCCGGGTTCAAAAGGGCTGCACCGATCAGAACAGGGATGGGGGTGCCATCCGCATGCCGGCAGGTCGCCTCCCAGGTCTCCTCCCGGTGACCGTCGATGCGCTGTAAAAGCCCCTTTACGACGTGCCGCCCGGGTGTGGTCTCCCCGGACCGTTCTCCGAAATCCTCGAGGGAAAACACTGATGGGAGCGCAAATCCCTTACTTTCAAGTCCTGCGGGCTGGTACCCCAGCAGTCGGTGCGCGCCGTGGTTTGAGTAGTTCACCTGCCCATCGGTGTCGCAGATCAGCAGGGCCAGCGGTGTAGCTTCCACCAGGCGGTGAAAGCGCTCCTCGCTTGATTGCAGGGCGCGCTCCGTCGCCCGCTTGACCCGGCGGCTGGCAGCCTCGGCCAGTTCGCGTTCGATCGCGGGGCCCAGGCGCGTCAGGTTTTCCTTGGAAACATAGTCGTGCGCCCCGGCTCGCATGGCTGCCACGGCGGTTGCCTCGGAAACTGCCCCCGACATCATGATGAAGGGAATGTCGGCCCCGGTGCTTTGGAGCAGTCGCAAAGCCTCGGGGGCTGAGAATTGAGGCAGATTGTAGTCGGCCAGGATGCAGTCCCAGCGCTCCGCAAGTGCCGCTCGCATGCTTTCCGCGGTCTCGACCCGGTACAGTTCGGGTGTAAAGCCGGCCTTGCTCAGGTGGCGGCGAAGCAGCAAGGCATCATCCACGCTGTCCTCAACCAGCAGAACGCGCAAAGGCCGCGGCAGCACCGGGGCCGCGTCGTTTTGCCCAGCCTTTACTGAAGGGATGGGGGGCATTCGTTGAGCACCAGCCAGTACATCCCGAGTTGCAGCGTGGCTTCGCTGAAATCGGAAAAGTTGACCGGCTTGCGAATATAGCTGTTCACGCCCAGTTTGTAGGAACGAACAATGTCGCTTTCCTCGTCCGACGAGGTCAGCACGACCACGGGCAGCATGCGTGTCCGTTCATCCTCGCGGATGCGACGCAACACCTCCAGCCCGTCGACCTTGGGGAGCTTCAGGTCAAGCAGAATGACCTGCGGCAGCGCGGGCAGTGCCCCTTCGCCCTCGCTGAACAACATCGACAGGGCTTCCTCGCCATCGCGGGCGACCCTGACGTCGTTGGCGATATGCGATTTGCGGAGCGCACGAATGGTAAGCAGTTCGTGGTCCGGGTCGTCCTCAACAAGAAAGATCAATCGGCTACCTGCCATCACATTCCTCACCCAAGGGTAAACCAGAAGGTCGCGCCCTGGCCCACGGCGCCCTCAGCGGAGATGGTACCGTGGTGCCGGGCCACGGCGCGCGCTACCGTCGCAAGTCCAATGCCCGAGCCCTGGAAGTCCTTTTCACCATGTAAACGTTGAAAGGCCACAAACAGTTTACCGGCATACTGCTGGTCAAACCCGGCTCCGTTGTCCCGCACATAGTAGGCCTTGCGCTCGGGCGACCAGCCGAAGCCGATGTGTGCCTCGGCGACCTTGCCTGTGAACTTGGCGGCGTTGCCGAAGATGTTTTCAAACACCACGCGCAGCAGTCGCGGGTCCCCTGAGGTCGCGAGGCCTGGCTCAATCGAAAAGATCAGCGAGCGTCCGGGCAGCCCTTGCGCAATCTCCTCGGCCACGCCGCTCGCAAGCGAGGAAAGGTCGACCTGTTCCGGGCTCAGCTCCGCGCGGGTAATGCGGGAAAGCTGCAAAAGGGCATCGATCAGCTGCCCCATGCGCTGGACCCCGGCCCGAATGCGACCCAGGTAATGTTTGCCGTCGCCTTCCAGCAAGTGGCCGTAGTCTTCTTCCAGCGCGACGGAAAAGCCGTCTACCGACCGCAGCGGCGCGCGGAGGTCGTGCGACACAGAGTAGGAAAACGCTTCCAGCTCCCGGTTGGTGCTTTCGAGCTCGGCGGTACGCTGCTGCACCCGTTCCTCCAGCACCGCATTCAACCCCTGGATCTCCGCCGCGCTTCTTTCCGCCGCCTGCCGGGCTTCGCGTTCGGCGTCGTAAGCCGCGGCGCGATCCAGCGCAAGCGCAATGCGGTCGGCAGCCAGCGTCAGCAGCTCCTCTTCAGCCTGCGAAAAGGCCGCATGCCGCTCTCGCCCGGCAACCAGCATCGCGATAACCTTTGACGAGACCGTCATCGGCACGATCAGGGCTGAACCGACGCCGCCATGCAGCGCCTCGATGGGCAGGGCGCGCAAGGCTTCGCCATCCACCCGGACTGCCTGCCCGGTCCGGGCTGCTTCCGCCATCGGCCCGTCGGAACGAACCGGGCGGCGCTCCCCGGGGTGCACCGTGACGCCCTCGGCCGCTACCAGCTCGATCTCCGTACCGTACCAGCGGCATAGCGCCAGGGCATCCGTCGCTGCCGTTACGCGCAAACGGGCCAGCAGCTCGGTCGTGAGCTCCCCCACCGTGAGCTGGGTAAAGGCCACCTCGGTGACCGATTGCAGCTTTTCCAAGCGGGCCGTGGTTTCAGCCGCACGATGGCGCAGCCGGCGCTCGTACGACAGGGACCACAGCGACATCACCACAAACAGGATGTCCAGGGCGCTGGCCAGGGCAATCGTCCACTTGGCCTCGCTCCGGGCGCGGGCCGACTCACGAAAACGTTGCTGAAGGAGATTGCGCTCTTCCTGCTCGGCTTCAAACACCACGTTGTTTAAAGCCACCATCAAGGCCCGGCCGGGGGCAAAACTGAGAGGGTTGCTGGTTTCGTCGGCCCGCTCCATGCGGCGGGATTCCACCCCATGCTGCAGGCCCTGCAAGCGCCTCCTGGCGAGCGCCCGCGCCCGCTGCATCCGGTCTACCTGCCCGGAGTTATCGTTCACCAGGTTCACCAGCATGGCGAACTGGCCGTCAAGCGTGTTTTGCGCATATTCGTAGCCACCCAGGTAATGCTCATCGCCGGTCAGCACGTAGCCGCGCATGCTTGATTCAGCGTCGGAGGCGGTGCGAAGCGCATGCTCCAGGTCCGAAAGGACTTCAAGCGTATGCGTGACCCAGAACTCCGACCGGGCCAGCACTTGCTCGGCATGGAAGGCAAGCCATGCATTGGCGGCGATCAGGATCGCGGCAACAAGAAACAGGCTCGAAAGAAGACGGTGAAAGCGTGAAATGCGCATCGGGCTCTGCCATGGTATCTCAAGGATGGCGGAGGTGATCTTCCGGGTGCCGAATCGAGTGCCCCGATCCACTGCAACGGGCTGCAGTCCAGGCCTCCAGCCGGTTTTCTAATCCAGGCGATACTTGGTCTCGGCCAGTTGGTTCAAAGGCCGCCACAGCAGGCGATTAATGGTTACCACCACCAGCGCCATGATGATGGTTGCGAGCAGCAGCAGCGGAAAGGCCCCGGTATCGGTCGCCTGGTCAATCTGCGCGCCCAGCCCGATGGTGGACAGCGCATGGTTATGCAGCTTGAAGTACTCCGACTGAATGGACGCGTTCCAGGCCCCGCCCGAGGCCGTAATGAGCCCCGTGATAAGAAACGGAAAGATGCCCGGCAGGATCACCGTGCGCCACCGCTGGGCGCGCGAAAAGCCGAACAGGGAAGAGACCTCCTTGAGGTCGGTGGGGATCGCCATGGCCCCGGCAATGACGTTGAAAAAGATGTACCACTGCGTGGCCAGCATCATCAGCACGATCGCCGACAGGCCCAGCCCCGCGCCGGTCTTCAACAGCGCGACCAGGATCAAGGGAAACAAGGCGCTGGCCGGGAAGCTGGCCGCCACCTGCGCGATGGGCTGGGCGATGCGCGCCAGGCGCGGGTTGAAGCCGATGGCCACCCCGGCCGGCACCGCCCACGACGCAGCCAGCAGCAGCGCAACTATCACCCGCAACAGCGTCGCGCCCGCGCAAACCAGCAGGTGGCCGTACTCCGACAAGGGCAAGTGACGCACCATCAACGCGGCTTTCCAAACCGCCAGGCTCGCCAGCAGCAGCAGAAATGTGCCCAGCACCGCGAGCGCCAGCGACGAGCGCCCGCGCGTTTCAGGGTCGGGCATGGCCCCGGCGCGCTTGCTCTCACCACGCGCAAGCGATGCATAAAGACGCTCGGAAAGGGGGTCGATCGTGTGCTCGCGGATGCGCTGGAGCATGTTGGAGCGGCGTACGAGGTCGAGGATCGGCGAGCGCGAGCGGTCCGCACTTTCCACACTCTCAAACTTGAACTTGTCAGACCAGGCGATCAACGGCCGCCACAGCAGCTGGTCGGTGGCCACGATAATGGAGACCACCGTAAGCAGCCCGTAAACAGTGGCCCGCGTGTTGCCGTCCGACGCCGCGGTTTGGAGGTACGAGCCCAGCCCCGGCAGCCGGAAATTGCGCGTGCCGACCTGGAACATCTCGCAGATCATGAGCGAAAACCAGCCGTTCGCCACCGAGATCATCGAGTTCCACACCAGGCCGATCGCCGCAAACGGCAGCTCCAGCTGGAGCGCCCGCTGCAGGGGAGAAAAGCGGTTGATGCGGCAAGCCTCCTGCAGTTCGCGCGGAATCGCCTTGAGCGAGGCGTAGAACGAAAAAGCCATGTTCCACACCATGCCCGTAAAAATCACTATGATGCCGCCCAGCTCAAGCCCCAGCTGGCGCGTGGGAAACAGCGCGATCATGGCCAGCATGACACCGGGCAAAAAAGAGAGCACCGGGATGGACTGGAGAATGTCGAGGGTCGCGATCAAAAGGGCTTCGGCACGCTTGCTGTAGGCGGCCAGGTACCCGTAGCTGATCGCGAAAACCAGCGACAGGAAGTAGGCAATCGCGATACGGACGCAGGAGTAAAACGCATATGCCGGCAGGGATCGCGGCGCAAGCGAGATCGCGACCTCGGGCACGGCACCCTGGGCCCAGTAGCGGCCCACCAGCACAATGCCGTAAAACGCCGCCAGCAGCACCGCGCCGATGCCGAGGTCCAGCATAAATGGCCAGGACTGCTCCATCAGCAAAGCGCGGGCATAGGTGTGCTGCGGTTGTTTCGCCTCGCTCACTCCGCACTCTCAGCGTCGAGTTGTTCTTCCTCGTCTTCCGGCAGGATGAACCGGCGCCGGCCGCCGTCAAAGTCGAACAGCTCGGCGTAGCGCCCCCAGTTGATGGCGGTTTCCAGCTGCTTGCGCGTTTCCTCGTCTGAAAACTGCTCATCCAGCATGTCCAGGAAAAACTCCTCGGGCACGGTGTGGTCGCGCTTGTTGCTCAGCGCGCGCGTAATCTGCCGCAGCAGCAACACATGGTCCGTGGCCGCCTTGCGGAACAGGTCCTTCTGCGCCAGGATCTCGGATTCGGCGAAAAGACGGCCTTCCGGCGTGATCGTGACATCGCCTTCTTCCACTTTGAGAAAGCACAGCAGCTGCGCCGCGTCCACGATCGGCAGCAGGTCATCGATCTCAAACGCGAGCTCGTCGGCGACCTTGTAGATGTCGGCCCGGCCGTTCGCATCGCTCATATCGATCACCATTTCAAGCAGCCCGGCGATGCCGCCCGGCCGGGCGTGCGGCAGCATCTCGTAATGCATCTGCCGCTGGTCGCGCACCGGCCGGCCGGCCTCGAAGCGCGGTGCTTCCGGGGTGACGTCGGGCCGTGTCAGCACCTTATAGATGTAGTCCACCAGCTGCGTAAATGGGCCGCTTTTGCGGTCGCGCGGGTGCGCGAGCGTGACCTTGAAGTCGGTCCGGACGTGGCCCGGGTTGCGGCCCAGCACAATGATGCGGTCGGCCAGCAGCACCGCTTCCTCGATGTTGTGGGTGACCAGAAAGACGGCGCGGGTCGGAATCGTCTTCTTTTCCCAAAGCTCCAGCAGCTCCGAGCGCAGGTTCTCGGCTGTCAGCACGTCGAGTGCTGAAAAGGGCTCGTCCATGAACAACACTTCGGGCTCCACTACCAGCGCACGCGCAAAGCCCACCCTTTGACGCATGCCGCCCGACAACTCCTTGGGATACGCGCTTTGAAAGCCGTCAAGCCCTACCGTGTCCAGGATCTTGAGCGCGCTTTCACGACGCTCCGTAGCAGCGATGCCGCGGGCCTTTAACGGCGCTTCTACGTTGTCCAGCACCGTGAGCCAGGGAAACAGCGCAAAGCTTTGAAACACGATGGAAACATTGATCTTCTGTGAACGGATCGGCAATCCGTGCCAAAACACCTCACCACCCGAAGGTTTTGAAAGCCCGGCCAGCATGCGCAGCAACGTCGATTTGCCCGAGCCCGACGGCCCCAGCAGCGCCACGATCTCACCCGCAACAATGCTTAGGTCGGTCGGCGCGATCACCTGGATGCGATTCTCGCTCGGCTGGGCGTAGTACTTCTCAATGCGCTCGGCACGGATGATCGCGTCATCGGACATGGCAGCTCTTTCAGGTTGTTTTGGTGTGTGCCCGGGCGCGCCCCCACGCGCCTCGGCTATCAGGCCGGTACCTGCGGGGCGCGGCGCATGGCACAGACAAAGGAGGTGAGGACGAAACAGTACACGCTGCCCCAGCGTATCATTGGGAAACAACAAAGCACTGCCCGGCTCGGGCGGTTCCGTGCGCTAGCCACACGCGCGGCATCGCCGAAACGACTGCGGGAGGATCTACAAAGGAGCGCATGCAGGAATTTTCGGAAAAGCCAAAGGTTCTGGTAGCGGATGATGAACGGGTGATCGCGGACACGCTGGCGATCATCCTCAATCAGAGCGGATTTCAAGCGACCGCCGTGTACAGCGGCGAAAAAGCGGTGGAAGCCGCGAAAACATTGCAGCCCGACATGTTGATCTCGGACGTGATTATGACGGACCTGAACGGGATTGATGCCGCCATCAAGATACGTACCATGTTGCCCACCTGCAAGATCCTGTTGTTCTCAGGCCAGGCCGCCACGGCCGATCTGCTGGATCGCGCCCGTTCGCAGGGCCACGAGTTTGAGATCCTGGCAAAACCCGTGCACCCGCAGGACCTACTGGCTCGCCTGCGCGCCTAACGCACCCCCTCCCCCCGTGAGCTCATCCCAACAGGAGTTTGTCGCCCGGCAGTATGCATCGCGCGCGCACGCCTATGTCGCCAGCGTCAACCACAGCACCGGCGACGACCTCCTCCATGTGGAAAGTCTCGTGCGAGGTCGCCCGTCGGCCCGGGTGCTTGATCTGGGGTGTGGCGGTGGCCATGTTTCCTACCGGGTAGCACCCCATGTCCGGGAGGTGGTCGCCTGCGACATCACCCCAGCCATGCTCCAGGCCGTAACGGAGACCGCCGCCCAGCGCGATCTGCCCAACATCGCGGTCGCGCAGGGTGCCGCCGAGCAGCTGCCCTTCAGCGATGCTTCCTTCGATTTTGTCCTTTGCCGGTTTAGTGCCCATCACTGGCAAAACCTGGAAGCCGGCCTGCGCGAGGCATGGCGAGTGCTGAAGCCTGACGGTCGCGCCGTTTTCATCGATGCGGTCGCACCCGCTGACGCCGTGCTCGACACTCACCTGCAAGCCTTTGAGCTGCTGCGCGACCCGTCGCACGTACGCAACCACAGCCTTGCTGAATGGACGGCCGCCCTGGCGCGTTCCGGCTTCTCCGTCCACAGCGTCATCACTCGTAAGCTGCGGATGGAGTTTCCGATATGGATCGCTCGCACCGCCACCACGCCCGAGCATGCCGGCGCGATCCGGTCGCTCCAGAACAACTCCCCCGAGAGCGTCCGCGAGCATTTTGCTATCGCTCGCGATGGCAGCTTCGACCTCGATGCAGCGACCATCGAGGTGGTACCCGCCTGACCTTGCATGGGCGACGCCTCTTCGCCTCCCACTCCCGTCTCGGCGGCCGGACCGCATCGCGCAGCGGGACGGGCCATGGTCCCTTTACAGCTCCCGCCGCCCCTCGAGCGAGCGCCGCATCGATACCTCGTCCGCGTATTCAATATCGCTGCCCGCCGGAACGCCGGTGGCGATGCGCGTCACCCGCAGCGAGCCGGTTTCCGCGCTTTCGCGACCCCCAGCGCGCAGCAGGTCGGACAGATAACTCGCCGTCGCCTCGCCTTCAATGGTCGGCGAGGTCGCAATAATCGTCTCCTCGACCTCTCCGCGGCGCACCCGCGCGAGCAGGTTTCCGGTTCGCAGCTGCTCCGGACCCACCCCGTGCAGCGGCGACAGCGTCCCGTGCAGCACGTGGTACACGCCGTTGTAGCCGCGTGTGCGCTCGATCGTGTCGATACTGGTCGGCTCTTCCACCACGCATACCTGCCGGTGATTGCGCGCCGGGTTCGCACAAAACACGCATGGGTCCACGTCCGTGACGTTGTTGCATACCGAGCACAGCCGCAGTTCGCGCTTCAACGCCCGGACCGCGTCAGCCAGCGCCGCGGCGTCATCCGCGCTCGACCGCAGAATGTGAAACGCATACCGCTGCGCGCTTTTTGCGCCAACGCCGGGCAGCTTGCGGAGCTCGTCGATCAGCCGCGTCATAGGTTCCGCGAAACGGGGTGGCACGGGCTACAACAAGCCTTCCGGCAACCCGAGTGAGCTCATCATGCCGGCCATGCCCCCGGCCGCGGCCTCGTCCGCGCGACGGCCCGCGTCGTTCACCGCAGCGCGAATCAGGTCTTCCAGCATCTGCAGGTCATCCGGCGAGCTCAAAGCGCCCAGCACCGCGGGCTCCAGCGTCACGCCCAGCACCTCCTTTTTGCCGCTCATCTTGACCCGCACCGCGCCGCCGCCGGCCGAACCCTCCACCGTGACCCGGCCCAGCTGCTCGCCCGCCGCTTCGCTCATCTGCCGGGCCTGCGCCAGCATCGCTTCCATATTGCTCATATCCATCGCTAGCTCCTTTTTCCTTTCGAGGTGCCGCCGTCGCGCAGATCGACCACGCTGCGTACCTCGGCCCCAAACAGCTCCTGCGCCTGCCGTACCAGCGGGTTTTCCATGGCCAGCGCCTGCACGCTGCCCGTGGCCGCCGGTCGCGGGGCACTCTTCGTGACCGCGGCCCCGCCCTCGCCCGGCACGCACAGCACCGGCTTCGAGGGCTCGCCGGCATGCGGCCGCACGGCTGCCTTGATGATCTTTTCCGCCTCGGCGTTCACCGTCAGGCCTAGCATGGTTTTTTTCGCGCCGACGTCCACCCGCACCGCTTCCGGCGTTTCGGTCCACGCGCCCGCGTCCAGCAGGGTCGCCGCCGTCGTATGACCCGCTGCCCCCAACGCCTCCACTGCAGCCTCGCGCATGGCATCGAGGTCCAGCACTCCCAACAAGCGCTCGGGCTGAACTTCGGCAGGCGTGTTTATGGGCCCTGCAACAGAGATCTCCGCGGCGGCAGGGGCTTGGCGCGTCGCAGCTTTCGGCGGCTCGGATGGAACAGGAAGCGCGGCGTGCGCATCGCTCGCAGGGCGTTGCGGAGGCTGCAATGTTTCCAGGGGCGGTCGCGGTGCAATGGGTGTCACCGGCGAAGGCGCTGCTTTTCGCTGTGCGTCCTTTTCAAATGGAGAAAACGCCGGCGCGGTTGTCATCGGTGCCGCCGGCGCCGCCGGGGGCACCGCGCTACGAGCCGGAACCGCCGGGGGCACAAGAGCTGCTGGCCGAACCGCCATCCCCTGCGTCTTGGCGGGCGCTCCGCCCAGCTGTGACAACAACTCCTCCACCGGCAGCAGTCGCTGCAGGTGCACCAGCTTCAACACCCCGAGCTCCAGGTGAAAGCGCTGCTCCTGCCGGTAGCCCAGGTCGTCAAACGTCCGCAGCATCACCGACAAAAACCGCGTCAACTCTTCCTCGCCGAACAGCAGCGCCGAAGCGGCGGCGCGTGCCCGCTCATCGGGCGAGATCTGCAGCAGCTCCGTCCCTTCGCCGCCGATCCGTGCCATCAATACATTGCGCAGGTAACGCACAAACTGCCGCGCGATCTGCGCGGGGCTGTTGCCGGCCGCGAGCAGCCGATCCAGCTCGATCAGCACCGCGCCAGCATTGTTTTCGCTCACCGACTCCAACAGCCGCGCAAACACCGCGTTTGGCATGGAACCCATCAGCTCGCGCACGGGCGCTGCTTCGAGCCGGGGCCGTCCGCCTTCCAGCGGTGCCGAGGCAATCGCCTGGTCCATGATCGACAGCGCGTCGCGCATCGAGCCGTCGCCGGCCTCGGCCAGCAGCGCCAGCGCTTCCTCCTCAAACAACACCTGCTCGTCAGCCGCGATCACCCGCAGGTGAGCAAGAATCTCGTCAAACCGCACCGCATGGAACGAAAAGTGCTGGCAACGCGACCGGATCGTCTGCAGGATGTCCTCCGGCTGGGTCGTCGCCATCATGAACACTACGTGGTCGGGCGGCTCTTCGAGCGTCTTCAATAGCGCGTTGAAGGCCGCGTCCGTGATCTGGTGCGCTTCGTCCAGGATGTAAATCTTGTAGCGATCGCGCGCCGGGCGGTAGCGGGCAGCGTCGCGCAGCTCGCGGATCTCGTCGATGCCGCGATTGGTCGCCGCATCGATCTCGATCACGTCGACCGCATTGCCCGCGCGCACCTCCGTGCAGCTTTCGCAGCTGCCGCAAGGCTCATAGGTCGGCCGCTCCGGCGACCCGATGGCGCGGCGGCAGTTGAGCGCCATGGCTAGAATGCGCGCAATGGTGGTTTTGCCGATGCCGCGATGGCCCGAGAAAATATAGCCATGCGCGATGCGATCCCCTTCCAGCGCATTGCCGAGCGTGCGCGTCACATGATCCTGGCCGATCACGTCGGAAAAGCGTTGCGGACGATACTTGCGGGCTAGAACCTGGTAGGACATCTACTAACCATTCTAAGACCCCCGCGCGGGAGGCGGCCCACTTCGTGGCGCGTAGCGCTCATGTGAGGTATTCAGGTCGGGAGATAGGGCTCCCGTTGATCGCGACGGACGTTGCCGAGGCCGGCCATTTGGGAGGCCCACGTACCACCGGGAACCCGCCACGAAACGGCCGCCAGCCGCGCAGACGGTTTCACGCCTCGGTAAACATACTCCCGCGGCAGTTGGCCGCCCCGCAGTGGCAGGGTGCGTCGGCCGGGTCGCCGTCGTACAGGTGGTAGTCGTAGGTCAGTTCTTCGCCCGCGGCAATCGGCCGGATCGCCTTGATCCACACCCGCTCGTTTTCCTCTTCGGTTTCGCAGTTGGGGTCGCAGGAGTGATTGAGAAACATGGCCGTTCCGTGCCCGTCGATCACCGTTGAGCCGTCGCCTACCCCGAACAGGTAGGTCATGGGCAGGTTTTCATAGCGGATGTCGGCCAGGTCCTTGCTGAGACGCGGACCCGTGTACTCCACCACATACGCTCCCTTGCGAATAGCTGTGGTCGTATAACACCCGGCGGCGTGAATGGCGGAAGAACGAACCAGCAGAGCCATAGAGCGTGAGTATAGCTAACAGCCCGCCTTCGGAGGCAGGTTCCAGAGTTTCGCCCTCCGGCCTCCGGGTTCTAAACTGGAAGCATGCCCAGCTTCCAAGCCATTCTGTTGATCGGCGCGGCCACCCTGCTCTTGGCCAGTGCCCCGGTGTCGGCTCAGAACGCCTCGCCGCCGGCTGACGCGAAACCGCCGGCTGCTCAGGCCAAGCCTGCGCCCGCCAATGACAATGCCTTTCCGCAGGCCGAGTCCGAGGCAGCGGCGAAGGAGGCCGCGGCCGGGGAAAAATCAGCAGCCGACGGACCAGCTCCCGCGCAAGACAGCCCCGACCGGGAGACAGCGCCTGAAAGTTCAAGCCGCTCACGCATGAAGGGCGTCGACCTGCTGGGCGACCGCGATCCTCATGCCGTCAATGGTGCGGGCGGCACGGTCAATGACTCGCAGTTGGCGAAGCGCGACATCCGCATCGGTCAGCTTTATATGGGCGACGGCAACTACCCGGGCGCATACGCCCGCTTTAAAGAAGCGACCGAAGTGGGACCCGGTGACGCGGAAGCAGTCTTTTACCTGGCCGAGGCCGCCCGCAAGACCTCTCACCTGGATGAAGCCGCGACCAATTACCGGCTGTACCTCAACGCCGACCCGAATGGGAAGCATGGTAAGGATGTGAAAAAGGCATTGGCTCAACTCGCCGGTAAATAGCCTGAGAACCTAGACTTGCAGCCAAAAGCTAAAGTACCACCTGAGCATCGCCCTCCCGAAGAAGAGTACCAGGAGCCCTCCTCCGCACAGGAAGCTGCCGAAGGGTAAACGGAGCGATGCCGGCGAAACCGGTGCGCGTCGAAGCAGCGCCAACCCTGCCAATGCAGCCGCAAAGACCGCGACTGCCAGTGTGAGGAACACCCCAGCTATCCCGAGCCACGCTCCCAACATGGCCGCCAGTTTCACATCTCCCAGGCCCATCCCTTCGCGCCGCCGAAGCAGAGCATAAAGCGCACGCAGTAGCAGCAGCGAACCGGCGGCTCCCGCAGACCCAACGACGCTGCTGACCAGCGGATGCCAGACCACCAGCCGCACCGGTGATTCAGCTCCCAACTTCAGAGCTGCAATCAGCCCACCTCCGGGCAAGGCTGCCTGGGCGAGCCCGAGCACCAGTCCAGGGACAGTGAGGCTGTCCGGCAGCAGCATCGTTTCGGCATCGGTCACGAGCAAGCCCAGCAGCAGAAAACAAAACAAGGAGGCTTCGGCAAACCATGGCAGTCGTGGGAATCGAAACGCAACAGCCGTGAAAAGCCCGGCCAGTCCCGCCTCGATCAGCGGATAACGCGCCGAGATCCTTCCGTGACAGGCCCGGCAGCGCCCTCGCAACAGCGCGAATGACAGCAGGGGAACGTTGTCCCAGGCGCGGATGGGAGCCGCGCAAAGCGGGCAGTGCGAGCCCGGCCATGCAATGGACTCATGCCGCGGAAGCCGCGCGATGCAGACGTTCAAGAACGAGCCGAACAGCAGCCCGGCAAAGGCGGCCAACGCCGGCAGCATGGGGGCGAATGTGTCCACTCTGTGTCCGAGTTTAGGGCATCCGGTACAGTGGTGCCATGACGCCCGAACAGGCAGGAAACAAGGATGAGGCGGCAGGCGAGGCCTTCGCCAAGGCCGTCGCGATCATGGCACAGCTGCGCGGGCCCGAAGGCTGTGCCTGGGATCGCGAGCAAACTCCGGAAAGCATCCGTCGGTACACGCTGGAAGAAACCTACGAGGTGCTGGACGCGATTGAGCGCGGGCATGCTGCCGATCTCTGCGAGGAACTGGGCGACCTGCTCTTGCAGGTATTGTTCTACGCGCAGATGAGCGAGGAAGCCGGGCAGTTCTCGATCGTCGATGTGGTGCGGGGACTGAATCGCAAGCTGGTGCGCCGGCACCCGCACGTTTTCGGCCAGGCTGCTTCGGCGGCGGCCGGCAACGGTGCGCTTCTTGGCAAGGCGACAAGCGACATCGCGCCCGACCAGGTCACGGAGAACTGGAACGCCATCAAAAAGATGGAACGCAAAGTGAACCTGATGGATGAACTACCCATATCTCGCTTGGAGGGCGTTCTGCGTCACCAGCCGGCGCTGCTGGAAGCGCACAAACTGGGTTCTGCTGCAGCCAGGTGCGGTTTCGACTGGCCTGACCCGCGGGGACTGCTCGCCAAGATTCGGGAAGAAGCGGACGAGGTGGAGGCTGAAATCGCCGACGGCGTGCCTGCCTCGAGGGAGCTCCAGCTGGAGGTCGGCGATCTCCTCTTCGTGACCGCCAGTTTGGCCCGGCACCTGGGTGTCGACGCGGAAACCGCCTTGCGCGACGCGAACGGCAAGTTTCGGAGCCGCTTCCAGGCCATGGAAGGGTTTGAGCGCCAGGATGGGGGCCCGTCGCTCGGGGCCCGTTCGCTCGAAGAACTGGAAGAGCTATGGCAGGCGGCGAAACAACAAGAGCGGCAAGCAGGTCCGGCCTGACCGCCTTTGCTTACAAACGCAGCCGCGATAAGCATCGCATGCGAGCGAACGTCAGCGGTTGGAAGCAGCCCCGGGCCTGAGACTACGTCGGAGCTGATGCCTGAAAGGGATCGAAGTGGTGAGCTCGCTGGGGCTCGAACCCAGGACCCATGCATTAAAAGTGCATTGCTCTACCAACTGAGCTACGAGCTCACACCGGCGCACAAGCGCCATCCTGAAAGTAACACAGGAGTGCGGGGCTGTTCCCTCGCACTCCGTCGATCGATTGCGGCTTGTCGAACGGCGACCGCGACACTGGACGCGACTTTTCCTTCAGAAACAAAGGGCACATCCAATCAGCCCGGGTTCATCGCAGCCGCTGTGACTTTGCTTCAGGGACGCCGGGGCTTGCTCATGGGCACCACCTGCACCGTGGTATCCCGCATTTCGCTCAGGAAGTCGTTGATGACCGAGCCGCGCAGCAGCAGGTCCAGCCGCGACCGCGCTGCCTGCCCGAAAACCACATGCGAGATCGACTCCTGCTTGGCAAACGCGATCAGCGCCTTGCCGACGCTTTTGTTTTCAAGCGTTACGATCTGGGCACCTAGGTTGCGCGCCAGCCGGCGATACTCGTCCAACCGCTCCAGTGCCAGGGGGTCGCCCAGGTCGGGCCGGTGCCCGCGCGCGCCCTGCACGTACACGGCATACCAGTTGGTCGCCAGCCGCCCCGCAATGCGCGCCCCGGTGCGGATCAGCCGTTCGGTGCCCGCGCGATGCGACATGCAGACCATGACTTTTTCGGGCATCGGGGCCTGCTCCAGGCCCTCCGCGCGGCGATACTCCGAGGCCGCCACGCTCACCTGCTCGGCCGTGGTGCGCAGCGCCAGCTCGCGCAGCATCGTCAGGTTGCCCTTGCGGAAAAAGTTGGCCAGCGCCTGCTCGATCCGTTCCGGCTTGTAGATCTTGCCGGCGCGCAACCGCCCGCGCAGCTCGTCGATCGACACGTCGACGTTGATCACCTCGTCGGCGCGCCGCAAAAAGCTATCTGGAATAGTTTCCCGGATCGTGACCTTGGCCGAACGGGCGACCGCATCGTTCAGCGTTTCCAGGTGCTGCACGTTGACCGCAGTTTCCACGTTGATGCCCGCGTCCAGCAGCTCCAGCACGTCTTCATACCGCTTGCGGTTCCGCGAGCCCGGCACGTTGGTGTGCGGCAACTCGTCCACCAGCACCGTGTCCGGCCTGCGCGCCAGGATGGCCTCAAGATCCATCTCCTCCAGCGTCACCGAACGGTACTGCGTCCGCTTCAAAGGCACCTGCGGCAGGTCGCCGATCTGCGCAACGGTATCCGCGCGGCCATGCGTCTCCACAAAGCCGATCACCACGTCCACGCCGGACGCGCGCAGCTGATGCGCGTGCTCCAGCATGGTGTAGGTCTTGCCCACGCCCGGCGCCGCGCCGATATATACCCGCAGCCGCGCCGGTTCGGGCGGTGCCGGCGGCAGCACCTGTTCCTTCAGCAGTTCGGCCACGGGCTCAGCCGGCCTCGACCGGGTGGCGCGTTTCTTTCAATGCGGCCGCCGGCAGGGTGAAAGTAAACGTCGTACCCGCGCCGATCCGGCTGTCCACAGTGATCTGGCCGCCCTGGGCCTCCACCAGCCGCCGTACCAGCGCCAGACCCAGGCCTGTGCCGTCGTCCGAGCCCGAGTTAAACCGTCCGAAAATAGTCGATAAACGCTCGGGCTCGATGCCACGCCCTGTATCGCTCACCTGGAACTGCACCGTGTGGCGCACCTCTGTCGCTCCGAGCCGGATCACGCCGCCGACCGCCGTATTGCGGACTGCATTGCTCAAAAGGTTCTCAAAGATCGAGCGCAGTGCTCGCCGGTCGGCCTCCACACGCTGCAGGTCGGCGTACGCCTTGATCTCCACGGTTAAACCGCGCTCGGTCGCCAGGGCTCGAATGTGATCGGCCGCATCGCGCAGGGCATCGATCGGGCGCAGGGGGTCGAGCCTGAGCGCGCGACGGCCGGAGTCCAGCTCCGCCACCGCGAACAGGTCGGCCATCAGGTCGTCCAGGC
>CAXTWU010000020.1:0-24032 GCA_964248025.1 uncultured Acidobacteriaceae bacterium
CCCGAGCCTGCTTGCGGTCGCAGGCTGGGTGGGAGCGACGCGGCTGATCGACAACTTGCTGGTGTGGGCGCCGGTCGACCCGCCGCAGCCGACCGACTAATCCCGCAATTTCCGCCCGGATACGAATGCGCTTCCGCGCAGCAGGAAGCGCAGCGGCCTTTCCGCCGCCTTGGTGATGCCGACCCGCGGCACGGCAGCGGTCGCTCCCGGCTCGTAACCGGGCTCGGCATCGAGCAACACCAATGCGCCCGCGGGATTGAGCAGGTCGGCCCCATTCAGCCCGTCGCGGGTGATCCGCAGCGCCTCGCATAGGCGGCCGGGGCCACTGGCCAGCAACCGCGCCGGCGCACCCGGCGGCAGGCCGCGCAGCTTTGCCATCTCGGCCGTTGCTTCCAGCGGTTCCAAAGCTCGAAACAAGACGCAGCCAGCCATTCCGTCCGGCTCACAGCTTACGTTCAAACAATGGTGCAGGCCGTAGATGCGGTACACATACGCATGGCCGGGCGGCCCCCACAGCACCCGGTTGCGCGCTGTTCGCCCCGATGCAGCATGCGCCGCGGCGTCGTCAGCGCCAAGGTACGCCTCGGTTTCAACCACCCGGCCCAGCAGGGTCGCTCCGTCCAGGCGCCGCAGCAACCGCTTACCGAGCAGCGCCCGGGCGACCACGTCAGGCGCAGGCACAAAAAAGGCTCGGGGCAGAACCGGGAGATCCGGGATGTTGGGGAGATCCGGCAAATTCACGGCAGCTAAGCGGGCGGGGTCGCAGACTGGCGTGTAGATGGGGATTCGGCCTGCGTCGAAGCCTGGATTGCGGCCAGGACCTCTTCCGCGTGGCCCTCCGGCTTTACGTTTGCCCACACCCGCGCGAGCGTGCCGTCCGGCGCGACAAGAAAGGTCGACCGCTCGATCCCCTTTACCTTTTTGCCGTACATGTTCTTTTCTTTTAACACTCCGAACAGGTTGCATACTTCAGCGTCCACGTCGGCCAGCAGCGGGTAAGGCAACTCGTACTTCGCCTTCCACTTGGCCTGCGCGTTGGGCGTATCGCGGGAGATGCCCAACACGACCACCCCTGCCTTTTGCAGGTCGGCGAAAGCGTCGCGAAAGCCGCAGGCTTCAATGGTGCAGCCTGGCGTGTCGGCCTTGGGGTAGAAAAACAGGACCACTGGCTTGCCACGGAACTCGCCGAGCGAGCGCGGCCGGCCGGTATCGTCCTGGAGCGTAAAGTCGGGAACCGGGCTGTGTAGTGCCACCATCAGAATCTCCTCGCGCGCCGAGGCGCTGACTGGATGTGAGTGCCAAGCGCATGTCTGTCTGGATGCGAAAATGGCCCCCTCCGGTCCGTAGCGTCCAACCCTAGCCGGCCTGCGTCCAATAAAGTAACCGATGCCCCGCCCCTTCCGACCCGCGGCGTTTTCCTCCAGAAGGCCATCCAGCCTTCCGGGTGGTGCGCTCAACACCCTTGGGATCGTTGCCGCTTTTCTGCTCGCCTCCGCAGGCGCCGCACCTGCGCAGTATGTGGGCAAGGTTGCCGACAAAAATCAGCCCGTTTTGCGGGCCATCGCCGTGTACCAGTACACCGGCTCGCTGCTAAAGCCGAACGCGAGCCGCCTGGTACCCGTAGCCGTGTGGGACGGCGAGCGCTATCAGCCCGGCGGCCTGTACCTGGCGCGGCCCGAACCGCTGGCCGTGGCTCCCGGCACACAATATGTGCTTGAGCAAAGCGGGGTGCCGCAGGGGTTGTTTGACGTCGGCTCCGCCGCGCAGCTCAACGGCTCCTGGGTGGGCATAGGCCGCGCCAGGCCCGAAGCCGCCCCGCTCGCGCCGCCCAGGCTCCACACTCCCAGGCAGCTGCCGGTGCTGACCGGCGGTGCGGGCAGAGGCAAGGCGGGCGACCCGTCCTCCCCGGCTGCTTCCACAGCTCCCACGTCGTCCGGCAAAGACGACCCCACCGGGGCCGATGGAGGGCCGACGCTGCATCGCAAGGCCGACAACCCCGACGGAGGGAGCACCGGCAGCAGCGATGGGCCCACCCTGCACCGGCGCGACTCGGGCACCGGCTCCCAACCTGAAGGGGGCGGCAGTCCCGCACCGAGCCAGGCACCGGACCCAGACCGGCCCACGCTTCATCGCAAAGGAGGCGACCCCTCCTCCGGCGCAGCGCAAAACGACGCTCCCCTGGATCCGGATGAAGACCGGCCGGCCCTGCACCGCAAGGACTCGGCCAAGGACACGGCGTCGAACGCCCCGCCACCCGACCCTGATCGGCCCACCCTGCACCATCACGCCGATACGGGCGCCGGATCTGCTCCGCCGGCGGACCCTGACCGTCCTCACCTGCGCTACGGCGCGAGTGCCGATAACGCTCGCGCGCAGCCTGCCATGCTGTCGGATGCTTCGCTCCATGCCCCCTCTGGGAAGCCGGGCGAGCCGCCCCTCGGCTCCAATGGGGCACCACCGCCACCGGTGGCGGCCACGGTCGCCGTTTCCGACGCCCGGCCCGACGAGCCCCGCTCGTTCCGCGCCAGCTGGCCCAGCCCGGCAGCCGAGGCGGAGCTGCGGCAGAACATGCACGCACTGGCGCTCAAGGCGCTCGCAGGGGCCGTGCAGGGCAGCTTCGGTCCGGCAGCAGGGGCGGGCGATGCTGCCCTCAAGCAGTCCGCGTCCGCCGGGCAGGGCAGCTTTGGTCCACAGTCGCGGTCGGCCGCGCACCAGCCCAGCCGGGCGGGGCAGCTTCGGACCGCGGACGGCCGCAAAGCCGCGAAGGGCGGTGGTCCAAGTTCGGAGCCTGACCCACTCCAGGACGCCGAGTTCAGCGCCTGGGAGCTGTCCCCTGCCGGCGGCACCACTTATGTCTACTCGGCGCACACTGCCGCGGGCCCCGGCCCCCATCCCATCCAGCGCTACGTCACGGTGATCGCACAGGCCGATTTCGCCGGCAAGCCGCAGGCCGTGTTCTCGCAGACGACCCGCAGCGACACCCTCGCCCAAACCCCCGCGCTGCACCTGCTGGACGCGGTGGACACCAAGGGCGACCGCCGGGCTCAACTACTCTTCAGTGAACAAACAGCGACGGCTTCGTCGCCGGAGGCCGCGCGCGCATTCGCGATCTACAGCCTGGCCAGCGGCAAAGCCGAGCCCGTGTACGCGACCGACCTGGGATCGTTGGACTCCGCGGACTGAGCGGAACCGCTGGAGTCGGCAGCCCCGAAAAAGCCCGGAGCAGCTTACAAAGCCCGGGGCCGCATCGGCACGACCGGGTTCCAGGGCACGGGCGAGGCCAGTACCATCGAGGTATTGGTCGCCACATACGGGGTCAAGGAATCGATCACCGCCTCCAGGTGGGGCAGGTCGCGCACCGCCACCTGCAGGATGTAGCTTTCAGAGCCGGTTACGCGGTGGCACTCGCGCACCTCCGGCACCCGCTGCGACAGGGTGTGGAAGTGCGGCAGGCGGTCGCCCGGCACCGTGATCTTGATAAAGGCGCGCACCGGCAGGCCCACCTTGGCAGGGTTCACGACCGCAATGTAGCGCTCGATGACGCCGGAATCCTCCATGCGCCGCACACGCTCGGCCACCGCCGGCGTTGAAAGCCCGACACGGCGGCCCAGCTCCGCGAATGGGAGGCGTCCGTTGCCCTGCAGCTCTGCCAGGATTTTCCCGTCGATCGCGTCCAAAAGCTCGCTCACAGCCCCACCCCTCCGGTACAAAATATCCGTCATTCACAAGGCATGTAAGTCATACAGCCTATATTCTCAGTATCGTAAAGCAGATCGGCTGAATTACCTTCGATTTCCCATAGCCGGGAGCTGCCGACCTTTCTAGTCTTGGAGTGTGTCCGCCGCGCACCAACTTCCGGTCCAGCACCAGCTTCATGCTTCACCCCCGACCCTGCCGTGCCCTGCGCAGCGCCGGCTCCGCTCACTTGGCGAGGCGATCGGCAACACCCCCGTTTTCGCCATCACCTACCGGTTTCGCGGGCGCACTGGCACCGTGTTCGCCAAGGCCGAGCACCTCAACCTGACCGGCTCCATCAAGGACCGCATGGCGCTGCATGTGCTCCGCACGGCCTATGCTTCAGGCGCGTTGCGGCCCGGCGACACCCTTGCCGAGGCCACCAGCGGCAACGCCGGCATTGCCTTTGCGGCGCTGGGCCGAGCGCTCGGCCACAGGGTCCGCATCTGCATGCCCGACTGGATGAGCTCCGAGCGGCGCGATCTCCTGCGATCCTACGGTGCTGAAATTTGCCTGGTTTCGCATGAAGATGGCGGCTTCCTGGGCTCGATCGGCAAGACCGAGGCGATGGCGGCCGAGTCCCATGAGGTGTTCCTTCCCAAACAGTTTGAGAACCAGGCAAATGTCGATGCGCACCGGCTCGGCACCGCGCCGGAGCTGCTGGCGCAACTGGCTGCACGCGGCCTCGCGCTGCACGGTTTCGTTGCCGGCGTGGGCACCGGCGGCACGGTGATGGGTTTCAGCCGGGCCCTTCGGCAGCACTCCCCCGGCACGTGCGTCTGGGCGGCCGAGCCGGCGGAGTCGCCGACCTTGACGACCGGGCACAAGGTCGGCGCGCACCGCATCCAGGGCATCTCCGACGAGTTCATCCCGGCGATCGTGCGGCTCGGCGAGCTCGGCGGGGTGCTTTCTGTTTCCGACGGCGACTCGATTCGCATGGCGCGCAAACTGGCCGAAACACTGGGCCTGGGCCTCGGCATCTCGTCGGGCTGCAACTTTCTGGCGGCCGTGATGGCCGGCGAGCAGCTTCTCGCGAGGTGTCCGGGCGAAACCGCGCCGGTCATCGGCACAGTCTTCCCTGATGACAACAAGAAGTATCTGAGCACCGCGCTGCTTCGAGAAGAACCTGCGTTGGACCGCCATCTGACTCCCGAGATTGAGCTGCTCGATCTCGACCTGCTGCCCCGGCCCAACCTGCCCCCCTAGCAACAGAAAAGCCCCGGCACCAGCCGGGGCTTTTCTTGCAGGTGATCAGGATAGCTAGACGCCGACCTTGGCCGGCTCCACCGGCTTCGCTGCCGCATCGGGCTTGCGGATGTCGATGCCGCCCTTGAAGAAAGCTCCGTCCTCGATCGAAATTCTCTGCGCCGCCACGTCACCGGTCAGCGAGCCTTCCGAGCGGATGTCCACGCGATCACTGGCCACCATGTTGCCGCGCACCTTGCCCAGCACCACGATCTCGCGCGCGGTGATATTGGCCGAAACCTGCCCGTTGCGGCCCACGGTCACGCGGTTGCCGCTCAGGTTGATCGTGCCTTCAATCTTGCCGTCGATGTACAAGGACTCAGACCCGGTCACTTCGCCCTTGATGACGAGGCTTTTGCCGATGGTGGCCTGTTCGCCGGCCGCTGCCGCGGAGCTGCCGCCGGTCACCGGCCGCGTGGCCGGCTCAAACGCCGGGGTGGTGGGCGTCGTGGGGCGCACGGGCTCGGTAGGAGGGAGATTGCTGCTCGCGGGCTGATTCGGTTTCCACATTGGTTCGGTATATCCTTTCGTCGCTAGGGAGCGTCGGTTCCTGTATCTGGACTGGCAAGGGCGCGAGCCAAAGCCGACCCCCAGCTTGGGCCGGGGCCGGCATGCATGCTCTTACAGGCATCTTAAACAGAGCGTAGCGGAATTGCACACTTCCGCAGTACTTTGATGCAGGGGTGCATACTCGGGTAACCATGACGCCGGCAGGAAACAGGCGCCTGCGATTGGTAGTCACCTCGACAAGACTGCTCTTCTGAACCCCAGTGACCAACCTTCTTATGACCGACCGCGAACTTCTGCGCCACATCGAGCGCTCCCCCGGGTCCCGCGCAGGCTACAAGCAGCTGACTCGCGAGCTCGGCCTAGGCGGCGGCCGCGAGCGCCGCCTGTTGCTGGAACACTTGGCCCGTCTGACCGCCGCCGGACAGATCGTACAATTCGACCGCGAACAATGGAGTTTAGCGCGCAGGGCAGAGTCCAGGGACAACCTGATCGCAGGCCGTCTGGACCTACATCGCGATGGCTTCGGCTTTGTGCGAGTGACCGGACAGCGCGACGCGACGCAGTCCTCGGACATTTTCATTCCGCCGCCGGAGATCAACGGGGCCATGCAGGGCGACCAGGTGCTGGTGGAGCTGGCCCCCGGCCGCGGCGGGGCCGACGCCGACCGACGCCAGGGCCGCGTGGTGCGCGTGCTCACCCGTCGCAACCCCACCATCGTCGGCATCTTTCACTATGCGCAAAACCCACGCCAGCTTGGCCACCAGGTGGTCGCGTTCGACGAAAAAATCACCCAGCCCATCCTGATCCTGCTCGACGCGCCGCTGCCGGAGCCGCGCGCGACCCTGCGCTCGCCCCACCGCGTGCTGGGCGAGGAAGCCCAGGCGCAAATTCATACCTATCCTGACCTCGAAGGCCTCGTGGTCGATGTGGAAGTCACGGAATGGCCCACCGCGACTCGTGTGCCGCGCGGCCGTGTGGTCGAGGTGCTGGGCCGCCAGGACGACTTCGGCGTGGATGTCGAGATGGTGATCCGCAAGCACCAGCTGCCGCGTATCTTCCCTGAGGGGGTGCTGGCCGAAGCCCGCGAGGTCGCCCATCTCGACCCGGCTGTCGTGGCGCAACGGCGCGATTTTCGTGACCGAACGATCGTGACGATCGACGGCGAAACCGCCCGCGACTTCGACGATGCGGTCGAGGTGCGCGAGCGGGGGGACGGCAGCTGGGAGCTCGACGTGCACATCGCCGATGTCGCCGAGTACGTCCAACCCGGCACCGCGCTTGACCTTGAAGCCCGCCTGCGCGCGACCAGCGTCTATTTTCCCGATCGCGCCATTCCGATGCTGCCGCAGGAGCTTTCCTCCGGCATCTGCTCGCTGCGCCCCGAGGAGGACCGCCTGGTGCTGTCGTGCCTCATGCGGATCAGCGCCGAGGGGGCGGTTACGGGCTACGAGGTCTGCGAGGGCGTCATCCGCTCCGCCCGCCGTATGACCTATACCAAGGTCGCCGCGGTGATCGAGGGTGACGAGGAAGCGCGCGCCGAGTACGCCCCGCTCGTACCCCACTTCCAAGCCATGGAGCGGCTGGCCAAGATTCTCAACCGGAAGCGAGTCGAGCGCGGCTCCATCGACTTCGACCTGCCCGAAGCCGCCATCCACTTCGACGAACAGGGGGCGATGCAGGGCGTCACCCGTGCCAACCGCAACTGGGCCCACCGGCTGATCGAGGAGTTCATGCTGGCCGCCAATGAGTCGGTCGCGTCTTGGCTCAGCGACCACGCCCCAGCGCTTTACCGCATCCACGAAAAGCCTGATCCCAAACGCATTCTCGACTTCGAGGACATCGCTGCGGGCTTCGGCTACTCGCTCGGTCTCGGCAACCTCCCGGTCAAAAAGTTCGCGATGAAGCACGAAGGGCGCGAACGCCGGCACAAGACGGAGCGCGACGGCCGCTCACGTTCCACCCACAGGCAGTCGCACGAGGTGCCGGACGACCTGCCCGTCACACCACAGCTGTACCAGAAGCTGGCCGGGCGTATCGCCGGCAAGCCCGAGGAGCGCATCCTGAGCTACCTGATGCTGCGCTCGCTCAAGCAGGCCCGTTACAGCGAGGAAAATGAGGGCCACTTCGCGCTGGCGACAGGCTTCTACACCCACTTCACTTCACCGATCCGTCGCTACCCCGACCTCATCGTCCATCGCATCGGCAAAGCTCTTTTGCGCGCCGGGGTCTCGGGCCAGGGCGTGCCTCGCTCGGGCGAGCCGGAGGCGTTCCGCTTGTCCCTCGCCGCGGGGGAACCGCTCCTTGCGCCCACCGAGCTGGCCGCCATCGCCACTGAGTCGAGCGAGGCCGAACGCCGCGCCGACGCGGCTGAACGCGAGTTGATCGAGTGGAAAAAAATCCGCTTCATGGCCGACAAGGTGGGCGAAGAGTTCGACGTGCTCATTCTGAACTGCACCAAGTACGGCCTGTTTGTCGAGTTGAACGAACTGTTCGTCGAGGGACTCGTGCCGATCCAGTCACTCGGGGCGCTGGACGGCGATCAGTACACGTACCGCGAAAACACCCGCGAAATCCTGGGAGAAACCTGGCGTCGCCGCTTCCGCATGGGCCAGGCCGTCCGCGTGCTGCTGGAGCGGGTCGATGCGGTGGAAAAGCGGCTCGGGTTCTCGGTCGTGCCCGACCCGGGCGAGGCGAAAGCCCCGAGTCGCTTCGGAGCCAAGGCAAAGAAGCCCAAAGTGTCCGTTAAAAAGGGCCGCAAAAGCATGCAGCCCAGCACACCCAAAAGCCGCATCCCCGCCCCCAAAGGGACCGGCAAAAAGGCACGGCGCAAGCGGTAAAGGCGCGCCTGGACGTGGCCACTGCCGCCCCATTGTGACTCGGGTCATCACGGTTGTACTTTTTGTGCGACCGGAAACAGCCTCGAGGACGCCGCTCGGTCATAATGGAAAACGCATATTCTTATGTTTCAGCCGGTTCGCCCCTCCGAGGGTTCCCGGTTTAAAGCAGAAGATGGGAGCGGGTTCTGGCAGCGATCCAGACAAATGACGGGGCGCAGCGCCCGACCGGTGCGGCCCGGCTGCACGGCACCGGCGAGATGGCCGATCTGACTCGCGCCTACGACTGGAGCCGCACGCCGCTCGGGCCGCTCGAGCGATGGCCCGAGCAGCTTGTGTCCACGGTGCAAAACATGCTGGCTTCGGCCTTTCCTGCGTCTCTTTTCTGGGGCCCGGAGCTCATCCTGCTCTACAACGATGCGTATCGGCCTTTTGTCAGCATTAAGCACCCTTTCGCTCTGGGGCAACCCGGCTCAGAGATCTGGCGAGAGGCCTGGGATCATGTGGGGCCTCCCATGATCGAGGTTCTGTCGACCGGTCGCACCGTTTACCGGGAGAACGATCTGATCCCGATCGAGTGGAACGGGCAGCTGCAGGACACGTACTGGACCTTCTGCTTTTCGCCCGTGTACGTCGGCGCCACAGTTGCAGGCGTACTGGACACCTGCCAGAACATCACTGGGAGGGTCCTGGCGGAGCGACATCTCCGGGAAAGCGAAGAGCGCGCCACCCGCATCCTGCAAAGTATCGGCGACGCGGTCATCGTCACCGATGGCGAAGGCCGTGTCACCCGCATGAACCCTGTGGCGGAGCAGCTGACCGGCTGGCTGTTGGAAGAAGGCGCAGGGCACCAACTCGCCGAGGTCTTTCACATTGTGGATGAGGACCACCGTGAGCCGGTCGAAAGCCCCTGCGACAAGGTGAGGCGGCTCGGCAAGACCGTCGGCCTGGCGAACCATACCATCCTGATCGCTCGCGACGGCCGGGAAACCGCTATTGACGACAGCGGTGCACCCGTCTTCGGAGCCGGCGGCGAGCTCGCCGGCACCGTGCTCGTGTTTCGCGACGTCCATGAGCGCAGGGCTGCGGAACGCGAGCGCGATGTCCTGTCTCTGCGGTTCCAGCAGGTGCTTGAGTCCACCACGGACGGGGTTCTCGGCATTGATCGCAACTGGCGCATCACTTACCTGAACCCACAGGCCCAGCAGATCCTGGCCTCCAGCGGACCCATTCTTGGCAGGAATTTCTGGAAAACCTATCCCGACACCCTTTACGAGAACTCTCCGTATGTGAAGCACTACTACCGGGCCATGTACGATCGCGAGGCCGGCGAATTCGAGGCCTTCTACCCCGAACCGCTCAATCTCTGGTTCCAGGTGCTGTCTCGGCCTTCCCCCGACGGCATCGTGTTGTTTTTCAGAAACATCACGGAACAGAAGAAACAGGAGCGGGCCCGCAGGCTGCAGGAAGACCGGCAACGGCTCATGTTTTCACTCCTGCGCGGCCAGCGTGAAAACTGCGATCCGTACGAGATCATGAAAACGGCCTGTGAAGCGGTCGCCCGCTCTCTCGGAGTGGCGCGCGCCGGTGTTTCTGAAACGGGCGACGGGGAAACGATCCGCTTCACCAGCGTCTCGGAGTCGGGCTCATTGCCTGCGCTTCCCGATTTCTCCCCCGCCGCCGATCTTGGCCTGGAGTATGTGGCAGAGATAAGCTCCGGCAGAACCAGCGTTGTGGAAGACTCGCGCACCGACCCCCGGACCGCCGGGTCCGCTCTCGAGCGCGAGGGCGTTCAGTCAAGAATTGCGACGCCGATCCAGCGCCACGGGCGCTGGTGCGCCGCCTTGTTCGTGCACCACCATGAACCCCGCCAATGGACCGACGACGAGATCCAGCTGGTGCGCGAGGTTGCCGAGCAGACCTGGGACGCGGTGGAACGGGCCCGCGCGCAGGCCGCCCTGCGGCAGAGCGAGGTGCGCTTTCGCGCCATCTTCGACTTTGCGCCCATCGGAATCAACCTCAAGACCCTCGATGGCAATCTTGTTGCCTGCAACCAGGCTTATTGCGAACTGACCGGCCACAGCGAAGCCGCCTTGCTCGGCATGTGCCCCGCCGAGTGGACCCACCCGGACGACCTGGAGCAGAACGACAAATTGTTCGCCGACCTGGCTGCGGGCAAAGTCGACATAGGCACTCTGGAGATCCGCTACATCCGCGCCGACGGCTCGACGGTATGGGTCCGCTCGCATCGCTCTCTGCTTCGGGACGGCACAGGCGAGCCTTCGCAGGTCCTGGGCATCTTTGAAAACATCGAAACCCGCAAAAAAGCCGAGGCCGCCCTGCTCCAGACGGAAAAGTTGGCCGCCGTCGGGCGCCTGGCCGCATCCATCGCCCACGAGATCAACAACCCGCTCGAATCGGTCACGAACCTGCTCTATCTGGCCCAGTCCACGAGCGATCTCGACGAAGTGCACGAGTTTCTGGAAACGGCGGAGCGGGAGCTGCGCCGGGTTTCCATCATCAGCAGCCAGACGTTGCGCTTTTACCGGCAGTCCAGCAGTCCACGTGCCGTCACCTGCCAGGACCTTTTCGAAAGTGTGCTTTCCATCTACCAGGGCCGGCTCGTCAACTCCGGCGTGGTGGTTGAAAAACGGAAGCGCGCCACCGTGCCGGTGCTGTGCTTTGACGGCGAAATACGCCAGGTCCTGAACAACATCGTCGGCAACGCGATTGATGCCATGCACCCCGCGGGCGGGCGCCTCCTGCTGCGAAGCCGGGAGGCCACCGACTGGCGAACGGGGCGCAAGGGTCTCGGACTGACGGTGGCAGACACAGGCGGCGGCATGAGCCGGGCAACGTTGAAACGTATCTTCGACGCCTTTTACACCACCAAGGGCATCGGCGGTACCGGCCTTGGACTGTGGGTCAGCAAGGAGATTGTGGACCGGCACGGGGGAGTTCTCAAAGTTCGCAGCCGGCAACAGCCGGGTTGCAGCGGCACTGTTTTCTACCTCTGGATGCCGTTTGAAGCTGTCAGCCGCTCCGAAACAGAACTGCCGTCGCTTTCCCCGGGGCTTCTGCCGACCGGTGCTTTCCTCAGCTGACGCCTCCGCTTCCCGCCGGCTACAGCCCCACTTCCTCGGCAAAGGCGGCCCGCGCCGCTGTTACCGTCCGGCGCACGTCTTCGTCGGAGTGTGCCGTGCCCAGAAATGCCGCCTCGTATTGCGAGGGCGGCAGCCACACGCCCGCGTCCAGCATGCGCCGGTGAAAGCGCCCGAACCGGGCTGTGTCCGAGGCGCATGCTGAAGCGAAGTCCCGCACCGGTTCCGTCGTAAAGAAGCCGGTCCACATCGCGCCGACCCGGTTGGTGGTCATCGGAATGCCGGCACGCGCTGCCTCGGCCGCGACCCCGTCCGCGACCGCCGCGCTCAGCTGTTCCAGCCGCTCATAGACCTCGTCTCGATGCTCCTTCAGGTAGCCAACCGTCGCCAGCCCGGCTGCCATGGCCAGAGGGTTGCCGCTTAATGTTCCAGCCTGGTAGACAGGCCCAAGCGGCGCCAGCATGCGCATGATCTCCGCCCGGCCGCCGAATACACCGCAAGGCAGGCCGCCGCCCACAATCTTGCCCAGCGTCGTCATGTCGGGCGTCACGCCATAACGCTCCTGCACCCCGCCAAAAGCTACCCGAAATCCGGTCATCACCTCGTCAAAGATCAGCACCGCCGACTCGCGCGCCGTGATGGCACGCAGCCCTTCGAGGTAGCCCGGCTCCGGCAGCACGCAGCCCATGTTGCCGGCTACCGGCTCCACAATGATGGCCGCGATCTCGCCCCGGCGCGCGGCAAACGCCGCTTCCACCGCCGGGAGGTCGTTGTACGGCAAAGCAAGGGTCCAGTGCGCGATCTCCTCCGGCACGCCCGCCGAGCCCGGGATCCCGAAGGTCGCCACCCCCGAGCCTGCCTTGACCAGCAATCCGTCCGCATGGCCGTGGTAGCAGCCTTCAAACTTGATGATGTACTTGCGCGCCGTAAAGGCGCGCGCCACCCGGATCGCGGACATGGTGGCCTCAGTGCCGGACGACACAAACCGCAGCATCTTGATCGACGGGCAGGCTTCCGCCACCAGCGCGGCCAGCTCCGCTTCGCTTGCGGTGGAAGCTCCAAAACTGGAGCTCCGCTCCGCCGCCCGCTGGATCGCCTCGACCACCGGCGGGAAAGCGTGGCCGAGGATCATCGGTCCCCAGGAGCCGAAATAGTCGATGTAGCGGTTGCCGTCGGCGTCCCACAGGTACGCGCCCTGTCCGCGCTCCACAAACGGCGGCGCCCCGCCGACGGCCAGGAATGCCCGGACCGGCGAGTCGACCCCGCCTGGTAAAAGTGTCTGCGCCCGCGCATGCAGCGCGTCCGATTGGGTGCTGATCCGTGTTGCAGTTCCGCGGGATTGGTCCCGATTGGTGCTTGACGGCATTGTTGTTGCCATGGTCCTATCGCTTTCCCGGCGGGTGCGCCACGGGCGCGCCCGGCGTCATCACCACCTGTCCCTTGGTCGCACTCGGCAAACCTGCGTCGGAAGCGGGCGACGCTTTGCCGTTGATCGTATCGGCGGGCGTCGGCAGCGGCGCGTTGCTGCCGCTGCCTGTTTGCCCGCCTGCTGCCGGCCCCTTCTGACCGCCGCCGCTCTTGCTGTCAGACGTAAACACCTTGCCGGTCTCCTTTGATGTGCCGGACGAGCTTTTCGAGTTGTTTTTGGTCGTGCTCGCATGCCCACAACCGGCCAGCAGAAAGGTCACTAAGAGCGAGGAGGTGAATACATACTTCATCAATAAACCCTGTTGACGACTTACTGGCCTCGGGCCGCGCGGTCGCTCAGCACGCCCGCCGGCCGTCCGCCCTGCCACTCCGGGTGATAGTCCACCCCGATCATGCCCAGGTTATACGCAAAGACCAGCTTGGCCTGGTTGTACTCAAAGGTTGCATTCACGGCCTGCACCTGGGCCTGCGCCAGCGTGGAAGCGGCCTCAATGGCGGGCAGGTTCTGCTCGATGCCGGCCTGGAAACGCTCAATCGCCTGGTTCAGCGCGGTTTGGCCCAGGGCGACGTTGCTTTTCGCCACGGCCAGGTTTTTGGTATAGGCCTGCAGATCGATCAAGCTGTCGCGGACCTGCTGCCGGATCTCCTCACGCAGATTGCCGACCTGGGCCCGTGCATTGGCAAGCTGGTACTCCGCCAGGTCCCGATCCGAGCGAAATCGCCCTTCCTGGAATACAGGAATCTGGAGTGTGCCCGCTGCTAAAAACGTGCCGTGGTAGACAAGTCCCGGCACCCCGGTGATGGCATAGTCGCCGTTGAACAACAGCGTCGGCAAGCGCTCGTGGGTAGCCGCTTTGCGCTCCTTCTGAGCCGCCAGCAGCTGCTCCAGGCTACTCTGGAAATCCTGCCGGGCACCCAATGCCTCCGTTTCTGCCGCGTCCGGGCTCATCAGCTCGAGCGCCGGGAAAGGCGTCGTTTCCACAACGGCGATCTCCTGGTCCGGGGCAAGACCGATTGAACGATTCAGGGCGATTTTGGCCTTCTGCAGCGTGTTGCTGTCGGCGATCACGGCCTGCTGCTGCGCCCCGTACTGCACCCGCGCCCGCAGTTCGTCCAGGTTGGCCACCACACCGGCCTGGTGCTCCTGCTCGCTCGTGTAAAGCACGGCCGCGTCGGTCTTCAGCAGCGACTGGTCGAACTGCACCTGCGACTGTGCCGCGATCACCCGCAGATACGCGATCCCCACATTCTCGACGACCTGCCCTCGGGCATCGGTTGAGCTTTCCGCTGCCGCTTTCAGGCTGTGGTTCAGCGCCGACAGAAGATCGAAGGCAGCGAGGTTGAACAGGTTTTGCGAAAGGTTCACGATCCCTTGGGTTACATCGACCTTGACGATGGTCGGGAAGGCCATCGTGGTGCCACCCCCTGCGCCTCCGGCACCGCCCATGAGCGAGCCCAGCTGGCTGATCAGCCCGGGTCGAAACCCTTCTGCCTGCAGGTTGAACTGGTGAAACGCATGGGAGCCCTGGACATCGATGTTGGGCAGCAGGATGTTGAGGGTTTCCAGCCGCTGCGCCCGGTTGCTTTCCTGGGCTTCTTTCGCGTAAACCAGGCCCAGGTTGTTCTGGATCCCCATCTGCAGGGCATCGTCCAGGGTCAGCGGGAGGACCCGCGGCACGGCCGGCCCGGTTTGAACGCTGCCCAGGTAAGGGTTTTCGACCGAGCTTTGCGACGGCAGTTGCACCGGGAAGCCCCCGCCGGAGCTGCCGCCGGGATTGCTTCCCAAGCTGCCGCCAGAGTTGCTCCCAGAGTTGCTCCCAGACGTGCTTCCGGAACTGCTGCTTCCGGAGCTGCCGCTGGAACTGCCTCCAGACCCACTCGAGCCTGACGGGGCCGGTGCGCTGGGCAAAGACGTGCTGGATGTTTGTGCGGCTGCCGGACGGGTTCCGAGGGCGAGTCCTAAGAGCAAGGCCGCCGGCAGAATCCGGGTGGATCTGCTGCCCGGCCTGCCGCCGTTCACTCCCTTGCCGCTTCGTACTCGACCACCCATCCGCACCTGCTCCTCGTCCACTTCCCCGTGGCAACAACCATTAGAGTCGGTTTCGCTCCCTGAGTTGCCGAAAGTCTCCGCGACGCTTCCAGGCTGACTGAACGGTTGGCTCACCGGGGGGGGGGTCCGGAGGCCCGTTTAGAATCAACCCCGATGCCCCCGTTCCCCGAGCCCGCCGCCCCCGGCGTCGTGCGCAGCATACTCCGCACCCTGCGGCCGACCCACGCGCACACCGCCTGGACGGCCACCCTCTTGCTGACCGCCGCGGCCTTCGGGTCCAAGATCATCTCGCTGGTGCGGGTCAAGTACATCCTGTCCCTGCTGGGGAAGACCCCGGCCGCCGACGCGTTCAACGCGATGTTTCAGCTGCCCGACACGATCTCCTACTTTCTGATCGGCGGGGCCACCTCCATCACCTTTGTGACGATGCTGACGCGATACCGGGAAAGCGGACGCGAGCGAGAAGGGGAAGAAGCGCTTTCGGTCATCTTTTCGACCATGGTGCTGGTGCTCGGCACGGCCATCCTGCTGGCCGAGGTGCTTGCTCCCTTGTACGTGCGACTGGCCTTTCCCGGCTTTGTGGCCAACCCCCAAACCTTTGCCTTGTGCGTTCACCTGACCCGCATCATCCTGCCGGGGCAGCTGTTTTTCTTTACCGGCGGCATCTTCGGCGCGGTGTTGCTGGCGCGGAAGCAGTTCACGCTGCAGGCTTTCGCGCCGCTGATCTACAACATCGGCATGATCCTGGGCGGGGTGCTGCTTTACCGCCGGCTGGGCGTTTCGTCGATCGCCTGGGGTGGGCTGGCCGGGGTCATCCTTGGCCCTTTTGCCGTCAATGGACTGGGCGCTCGCGCAGGCGGCATGCGGCTGCGTTTTCACCTCGACCTCCGCAATGCCGGCTTGCGTGAGTGGTTCGGGAAGACACTGCCGCTGATCCTCGGCTTCTCCCTTGTTACCGTCGACGCCTGGATTATTGCCCATTTCGCCTCGCGGGTGCCCGGCGCCGTCACCTTGTTTCTCAATGCCAAGCAACTGTTCAGCGTGCCGCAAACTGTGGGCCAGGCTGCAGGGGCCGCTTCGCTGCCGTTTCTCGCGGCGCTTCATGGCAAGGACGAGAATGCGCCGTTCGCCCGGTCCGTCAACGAGTCGGTTTCGCGCATCGTTGCGTTTTCGCTCCTGATTTCGTCGTGGATGATTGCCATGGCTGCCCCGGCGGTGGACTTCTTTTTCCGGGGCGGGCTGTTTGGCCGGGGCGACGCGCGCACGGTCGCACTTTACTTCGCCATCTTCACACTGTCGTTGCCCATGTGGTCGGCGCAGGCCATCTATTCGCGCGCTTTCTACGCCGCCGGCAATACTTTGACGCCTATGCTGGCGTCAAGTGCCGTCGTGCTCCTTTCGCTGCCCGTGTACGCGGGGCTGTTTCGAGCGCTTGGCCCGCCCGGCCTGGCTTATGCTTCCGACATCGGCATTACGATGCAGGCCGCTGCCTTTGCCGGACTGCTTCACAGGCGCGGCATGGTGCCGCTCGGCGGATTGGAATGGCGCGAGTGCGGGCGCGCGCTGGGGGCCGCGGTGGGCAGTGGGGCCGCTTTGTTTGCTCTTCGGCGGGCCTTGCCGGGTACGCTGTCGCGTCTGAGCGAGCTGCTGCTGTTGCTGGCCAGCGCCGGCGTCTGGCTCGGCCTGTGCTACGGAATTCTTAAATTCAGCGGCTCCGAGTTGCCGGGCCAGCTGGCTGCTCGCCTCCGGCGCCGTCGCGCAACGGACGTCTAGTTTTTACCTCCGCCCTTGCTGCTCCGGCGTAGAGGGATAGACAAATTACGTCCGGCGCATGCTCCACTAACATCATTCGCCCGATCGCGAGAAGATATTACCCGCGGTCGACGAAAACAGAGTTGAACAAATCTGCCTTTCTTATCGTCTCGGAGATCGATGATTAACAAAATCTTTCGCAGCCTGCTCATAAGTTGATACATTTGCACCCATGAAACGAAGGAATGATGCGAGCGAGCTAACAAATGGCGGCCTTTCCCGGCGAAGTGTGCTGAAAGGCTTGGCAGCGGCAGGCGTGGCAGCTTCAAGCGCGTCACCGCTGGCGGCTTATGAAACAAATTCATTCGACTACATCGTAGTCGGGTCAGGTCCAGGAGGCGGTCCACTTGCATGCAATCTTGCCAAGGCCGGGTATAGCGTTTGTCTGATGGAGGCCGGCGGACCTGCAACGCAACTCGATCTCGAGCAGGAGATAGCCCTGCCGCTTGCCTGGGCTGCCACAACAGCCGATCCACGCATAGCCTGGAGCTACTTCGTCCGGCGCTACTCCGATCAGACGCAGCAGGAAAAAGATACGAAATTCGTTCCTGCGGAAGACGGTGTTCTCTATCCCCGCGCAAGCACGATCGGCGGCTGCGCGGTTCACAATGTTCTTGTAGCCACTTATCCCAGCAACTCCGATTGGGAATATATCGTCGAGACCACTGGCGATGCAAGCTGGGCTCCCGATCGCATGCGCGGCTACTTTCAGCGAATGGAGCAGTGCAACTATCGCGATGCTTCTCCCGAGACAGAGTTCATGGAGCGTCACGGCTTCGGGGGCTGGCAAACAACCGAACTGCCCGACCCATCCATTTCATTGAACGATCCGCAGACCGCTAGGGTCATCCAATCGGCGCAGGCTGTTTTAGGTCAGCCCGGCGATGAACAACGTCTCAAAGACGAGCAACTAGACCCGAACGATTACAGGGTTACCCAGGAAGACCGGCAAGGGCTGTATTCGCTGCCTTTGTCCAGAAGAAACGGGGTTCGCTGGACAGTTCGCGATCATATCCTGGCAACGGCAGCGGGTTGTCCAAAGCTGACAATCATGACCAATTGCCTTGCTTCTCGCATTCTTTTGGATGAGTCGAATACCGCGATAGGTGTGGAATACCTGGAGGGTAACAATCTTTACACTGCATCTCCGCTGTCCGGTCCTGCGGGCGAAGAGCCTGCGCCCAAAAAGGTGTACGCCGGCCGTGAGGTGATTGTCTCTGCCGGAACCTTCAACAGCCCTCAGCTTCTCAAGCTTTCAGGCATCGGCGACCAGGAAGAACTGTCGGCGTTCGGCATCTCCACGCGAGTGCATCTGCCTGGGGTAGGAACCGGAATGATGGACCGCTACGAGGTTCCTGTCATCACAAAGCTCAAACAGCCGGTCACCACTTATGACCAGTGCACCTCAGGGCCGACCGATCCATGCCTGCTCGAGTGGGAACAAGGCAAAGGAGTGGATACAACGACCGGAATCGCCATCGCCGCCATTGTTAAATCCGATCCGCAGGTACCGGTCCGAGATCTCAGCCTTGTTCAGATCGACGCGGCCTTCCAGGGGTACTACCCCGGTTTCGAGAAAGCCGTCGTCAACCCATCCGAACAAACGTGGCTGGTGCTGAAAGCCCACAACAAGAACCGAGCGGGCACCGTCAAACTCCGGTCCAAAGATCCGAGAGACACACCTTTGATCAACTTCCATCAGTTTGAGGAAGGGACAGACACTGCCGGCGAAGATATGAAAGCTGTCGTCGCGGGTGTCCAGCTTGTGCGAAAGATGAACGCGCAGGTCTCGGATCTTACGGAAGCTGAGTTGATTCCAGGGCCGTCCGTACAAAGCGAGGCCGACATTGCCGCATTCGTCAGAAACGAGGCGTGGGGCCACCATGCCTCCTGCAGCAACCGCATGGGAACCAGGAATGATCCGATGGCAGTGGTGAACAGTGACTTTCAAGTGTTTGGGACCCGCAACCTTCGTATCGTAGATGCATCCGTGTTTCCGCGAATTCCAGGCTACTTCATCACGGTTCCGATCCAGATGATCAGCGAAAAGGCGAGCGATGTGATCCTTGCCTATGCCCGGCGCAAAAAACTGACTCGCCTTTGAAGCGGTTGCCGGCACACCGTGTTTGACCTTACCCGGTAACGGCCGTTTACAGGATCGCCAGGATCAGGTGGTTGTTTCCGGTCATTCACAGCTTCGTGCTGTGCAGCCATGCAATCGGAGTCGCGACAGCGGACGGCTTCCTTCCATGGCGCAAAAACACCGTCATGGTCCAGGTTCGACGAATCGGCTAGGCACAGCAGCGTTCCAGGAGGTAACGTCGATCAACTTGCGCTCGATCTCCGGTTGAAACTCAGGCCTGTTGCTGTTGCTGCCCGACCTCACCCAGCACCAGCCGGGCGGTCATGCGCCGCTGTCCTCGATAAAAGGTCACGTTCACCGCATCGCCCACCTGGTGCTTGTCCATGATGTCCGAAATGTCCTCGGCGGCGCTCACCGGCTGACCGTCGATCGCGACCAGCAGGTCGCCTCCAAGCATGATCTGGTAGTTGCCCAGCAGTGCCCGCTCGCCGCCACCACGCAGCCCGGCTATTTGCGCCGCACCGCCCGGTACGGTCTGCTGAATCAGCATCCCCGCATCCGCGGCCAAGCCCATCTGCTGCGCCAGCTCCGGGCCGATCGGCAGGGTGACGACGCCCAGGGAGGGCCGGCGCGAGTGACCAAATTTTTCAAAGTCCGCCAGCACCGCTTTGGCCGTATCGATCGGGATGGCAAAGCCAATACCCGCGCTCTGGTCGACCGACTCGTTCGGGTTGGTTGCGATCAGCGTGTTGATCCCGATTACCTCGCCACGCGAGTTCAGCAACGGGCCGCCGGAGTTGCCGGGGTTGATCGCCGCGTCCGTCTGGATGGCATTCTCGATCTGGCCGCCGGCGGGCCCACGAATCGAGCGAATGGCCGAGATAATCCCGGTCGTCATGGTTCCGTTCAGGCCGAAAGGATTGCCGATCGCGTACACCTTCTGCCCCGGTACCAGATCGTGCGATTGCGCAAGCAGGACCGGTTGCAGGTTGGGCGCGTCGATCTGCAGCAGCGCGATGTCGTGCCGCTGGTCCTTGCCGATAATGCGGGCCTTGTAGCGATGCTTGTCCGAGGTTTGCACCTCGATGTTCTGGGCGTCAGCGATCACGTGGTAATTGGTCGCGATATGCCCCTGCTTGTCGAGAATAAAGCCGGAACCCTGCCCCTGGCTCGGCACCGCGCCATAAAAGAAGTCCATCTGCACGGTCGTCGAGGTCACGTTGACCACCGATGGCAGCAGCCGCTTGTACACACCGATGTTGGTCAGCTCTTCCGTATCGTATTCGGGCGCGGCCTTGACCTCTTCGAGCACCAGAGGCGCACTCGACCGGCTCACCGGGATCTCTCCACGAAAAGGGGCGGTCACGGCCAGAAACCGGCTGGGAACAAGGCCCGGAACAAACGTATGCCCCGAAAGGAAGTACCAGACCGCGCACACCAGCAAAGCCGTCAACACCATCCGCCGCAACATCGTTCCGCTCCCGTCACCCGCCTGAGCGTTAGACTACGCGACCGGCAGGAGGTTTGCCGCCAGAATGGAAGGCAAAATCTTCCGGCGATTCCCGAAATGGAACTCACGCGTTTTCAGCATCCCTGCGCAGGGCGGCAAGCACCCGCAGGGCGTCGCGCCGCAGTAGTACCAGTGTCTGAACGTTTTCAATCACGTAGTCGCAGCGAAGGCGCTTCCACTCGTCCGGCAGCTGCGCCGCCATTCTTCGCCGGGCGTCCTCACGCAGACGAGCCCGGCCGGCTTCACCGACACTGGGGCCGCTCGCCCGACTCACAAACCGCTCCACCCTGACAGCTTCGGGCGCGGCCACCAGCACCAGCTTGCCAAAGCGCTCGCGCCAGCCCGGCGCTGTTGCGGTCCCCGTTCCGGCTTCCTGAGCCATCTCGCCCCCATGCCCCGAGGCCTCAAAGATCAGCGCCGACTCCACCACCGCCAGGCGGTGCTCGCCTGTAGCGGCCAAAGCGGCCAACTCACGCTCCTGCGCTGCGATCACAGCCGGATGCACGATCCAATTCAGTTCGGCAAGCCGGCCTCCATCAAAGGCCGCGCGCGCCAGCGCCGCCCGGTCCAGTTCCCTGTCCGCTTGCACCACGCCGGGGCCAAATGCTTCCACAATCTTTCGGTAAACCGCTTGGCCGGGACGCATCAAGGCGCGCCCCACTTCGTCCGCGCTCAGCACCGGCACGCCGGCCTCGGCCCAGACCAATGCTACGGCGCTCTTGCCGCTCCCGACCCCGCCTGTTAATCCCACGCGCAGCATGCCGGCTTATCATACGGGCATGCTCCCACCGGATGTTCTCGCGAAGCTTCGCTGCCCGGCGTGCCAGGGCTTGCTTGTTGCCCGTGCAGCCGAGCCGGAGAGCATTCGCTGCCAGTCCTGCCGGCGCGTTTTCCCGGTGCGTGACGGCATCCCGGTGCTGATTGTCGGCGAAAGCCTGCCGCCGGATGCAAATTGATTTGGGGGAAAGCGTGGCGTCCTTTGCAACGCAAAAGACCTTTCCTCGCTCCTACAGGTCAACAACCCGGTTCGCAGCGTGTACCGGGTCAAGACACCCTATGAAAGGGCACCTGATGGAGAGCAAGCGAGTAGAAAAATTCAACAGCTACGACCTTGGCACCTTGCGGTCCATACTTTTGCAGAGTGATATCGATACCTTTCAAGCATCGGAACTGCTGGCCGCGTTTCTGAACGGCCGAGGTTATGGTGCCAACGCGCACCTGGTGCAAGACGCCGTGATCCGCATGGACGGCGGCCAGTGTGACACGGCCTGTATGCAGGCCGAGTTGGAACGCGTCGCGCTGGTGATGTAGGCACGACGTTACCGGGCCGGGGCCAGCCGCCCGCGTTCCAGGGCTTCGGCATCCGCCGGTGGGATGCCGCCATGTGCGGTGAGCACCTTCTCCAGATTGGCACGCAAGGGAGAGCGGAGCCGGACGAACCAGCATTCACGATCCCCTTTGCCCGGCTCCCAGTGCTTTCGCTGCTGGTAGAAGTCTGATCCATAGGGGGTCAGCCACAACTCGTAGCCGGCCTCGGTCGCACCGCGCACCAGGTTATAGGTGAGGTGCGGCCAGGCGCGGTCCGGGTAGCTGGCCGGGAAATTTGTTGACGACCCGGTGGCTGCAGTCTCGATACACGGGTCGCCCAGGTCCGGGTGGGTCACGAGGAGGTCGGGCCGCAGCCGCCCAACATCCGCAGCCTGAAAGAACCGGTGGGCAAACCGGGGGCTGTTGAGACCCCACGGATCCTCGGACGGCCACCCGGAGTCGTATGGAACAAATCCGGCTTCGGATGCCAGCAGGGTGCCATGTTGTGGAAGGGCTCGGAGTGCTTCCGCAATCGCCCGCGCATTGCCGAACTGCATGGAGCGAAAGGTGAGCCATTCGCGATACTGGGGCGCGGCCAGCAACGGCACCCAGGCCCCCAGCGCCAGGCGAAACACCAGGACGCGCCTGGAGGCGAGTACCTGCCAGTGGAAGGCCAGCAGGATGGCAGCCCCGGCCGGCAGGTAGAAAAAAAAGCGAGCCCCGACGTTCTGATCCAGGCGCACGGTCCAGAAAAACAGGGTCGGCACCGCGAGCAATGAGACAAAAAGCCACGCGCTTTCGCGCCTGCGCACGGCGAGGAGTGGCGCAAGCACCACCCCGGTAAACAGCAGCGGCACCAGGCTGGCCCATACCGAACCGATGACCAGGAACCCGAGTTCGCGGTGGAAGTCGGCTTTGACCAGGAACGGCAGCGGCCATAGTTCGCCGAAGTAGTGCCAGCGCCAGACAAAGTACAGGGCGCCCGGCAGCAGAAACAGAGTCGCGATCGCCGCCAGCGCCCGGCTGCGCGAGCCCTTGGGCGTCCACAGCAAAAGCCCAAGCAGCAGCGGCCCGGCAAACACCACGCCATCCGGGCGCAGCAGGCACAGGCACAGTGCCGTGACCGAGGCTGCGCGAGCCTTGCGCCCGGTTACAAACAGGACCAGCAGCGCAAGCCCCAGCGCGTTTGGCAACACGGAAAACCCGGAAGCCGCCGCGAAGATGGGCCGGAACAATGCCCCCGCACCGGCAATCAGCAGAAGCCTGCCGGGTGACACGCTGACCCTTGCGAGCCGAAGCAGAACAACGGCAAGGCTCAGCAAGCAAACCACGTTGACCGCCGCGCAGAACACAAATGGGTCCAGCCCAAGCCGCATGGCCCCGGCGATCAGCGCCATCCAGCCGAAGTCCGTTGCCCCCTCTACATGTGGGCCGCCGGCCACATAGGTAATGGCCCCATGCAGGGCCAGGTTGCGGCTGTAGGCAAACAGGATCACGGCATCCTCGGCCGGAAGAAAAAAGCGCGGAACCAGCGCCAAAAAGAACAAAGCCGACGCGCCGTAAAGCATGAGCAACCCCAAAAGGATGCGGTCCAGCGTGGAGGGTTGCTGAGCATGGTCCGCCGGGCCGTCGTGAGTGGGCATGGGAGTGCCCAGATTAACGCAGTCTCCAACCGGCCCATAGGGCAGCGCCGCGACCTTTCCGGTGGCCGCGCCGGTCGCATTGCGGTTGGGGCAGGCTCAGCAAAACTCGGGTATCGCGAGCCGACAAGGAGCCGTTTGCTCCCCGGCGCGCGAGGCCCTCGCGCCCGTTCCGAAGCGAAGTCTTTGAAACGAAAGTCTCTTCCCGCATCCGCCCGGCATCTGTATGTCCATGCACGCCGCTCAGGTCCTGTTTCGCCCCCTTGCTTTGCTCGCCGCTCTCGCTTGTACCCTTGTTCTGCCGATGCGCGCCCAGGGTCCGCCGCCACTTGCGCCCGCTCCAAACGCCCCTATTCCCGCCCCCATCCCGCTTTACGGCAGTCGGGCTGTGCCGGGTGCACTGGGTCACGGAGAGGCCGACCGGCCACGCTTGTACCCATTTATCCCGGCCACGCGCTCGTCCCGGGCCTCGGTGCTGATCCTGCCTGGCGGCGGCTACCAGTTCATCGCGCTGGGACATGAGGGTTTTCAGTACGCCGAATGGCTCAACGCCCAGGGCATCGCCGCGTTTGTGCTCGACTACCGGGTCGCACCTTATAAGTACCCGGTACCGATCGAGGACGGGGTGCAGGCCATGCGCCTGATCCGTGCCCATGCGACCGAGTACGGCATCGATCCCGACCGTATCGGTGTCTGGGGCTCGTCTGCCGGTGGGCACCTGGCCGCCGTTCTTGCGACTGAGTGCAGGGTCAGCGACGCGCCGGGCTCCGGCCTGA